>JBIKOJ010000126.1:0-16060 GCA_044358135.1 Acetobacteraceae bacterium
CCCTTCCATGCGCGAGCGCACCACGCGCAGGCGGATCACCTCGCGCACCAGGGTGAGGTCGATCGGCTTGTCGGTGCCTTCGCGCCGGATGGTGATGTTGATGCGCGTATTGGGCGTGCCGCGCATCTTCTCCACCGCGTCGTTCAGGCTCATGCCTTGCACGGTCTGGCCGTCGAGCCCGGTGATCAGGTCGCCGGCCTTCACGCCCGCGCGCATCGCCGGGGTGTCGTCGATCGGGCTGATCACCTTGATGTAGCCGCCCTCCTGCGTCACCTCGATGCCCAGGCCCCCGAACTCGCCGCGGGTGTTCACCTGCATGTCGCGGAAGGACTTGGAGTTGAGGTAGGAGCTGTGCGGGTCGAGCCCGGTCAGCATGCCGTTGATCGCGTTTTCGATCAGGTCGCGGTCGTTCACCGGCTCCACGTATTCCGCCCGCACCCGCTCGAACACGTCGGCGAACAGGTTCAGCAGCCGGTACGTCTCGGCGCGCGAGCCATCCTGCGCGAAGGCCTGGGGCAGCAGGCTGAAGCCGAATTGCCGCTCAATGTGGTCGGAGGCCGGCCCGATGGCCATGCCGGCGGCGAAGGCGACTCCCAGCAGCAGACCGGTGCGAAGCTTCATGGCGGATATCCTCTGGCGCCGCGGCGCAGATGCGAACATTTGCCCAAGCTATAGCAGGATGGGCGCGGATCAAACGGTTTCGTCAACCCGGCCCACAACCGCTAGCTGCGGCCGCGCAGGAAGGGCGCCGGGTTCACCGCCTGGCCGGAGCGGCGCAACTCCACATAGAGCGACGGGCGGCCCCCGCCGGTGCGCGGGTCCCAGCCCGGCATCACCCCAACGGGCTGGCCGGAGGCCACGCGCTGGCCCACGCCGAGGTCGATGCGGTCGAACCCCGCCAGCACGAAATGGTAGCCCCCGCCGCAATCGACAATGACCAGCTGGCCGAAGCTGCGGAACGGCCCGGCGAACACGATCCGCCCGGCGCAGGGGGAAACCACGCGCGCCCCCGGTGCGGCATGGTAGGCGAGCCCCGTGGAGGGCCCGCTATCGGTCGCCTCGCCGAAGCCGCGCACCAGCGTGCCAGACACGGGCGCGCCGCCCGGCCGCGCCCCGCTCGCCGGCCCATCCTCCGACAGTCCGGGCCCGGCCGGGGCCGCCAGCGATGCCTGCCGCTCGCGCGCCGCCTCGGCTGCCGCCACCTGGCGGCGGCGCCCGGCCTCCTGCGCCTCGCGCCGTGCCTGGGCTTCCGCCGCGCGGCGTTCGGACTCGATTTTCGCGATCGCGCTGCGCAGCTCGCCGGCCCGCTCCGCCTCCGCCGCCGCGCGCCGCGCCGCGCGGGTGGCCTCGTCCTCCGCCGCACGGCCCTCGGCGTGGGTGGCGCGGATCTGCTCGTCCAGCACCTCCGCCGCCTTGGCCTGCGCCGCCTGGGCGGCGGCCATGCGCGGCAGTTCGGCATCCAGCTGCGCCTGCAGCGCCGCCACCTCCGCCTGCTCCACCTTCAGCGCCCGCGCCTCGCGTTCCAGCGTGCGCACGATCCCGCCCAGCACCAGCGCCCCGCGCACGGATTGCTCCGGCGGCAGTGGTGCCGCCAGCATGGTCTCGGAGGGGAACAGGGCCAGCCGCTCCAGCACCGGCAGAAGCGGGGTGAAATCCGCGATGCGCGCCGCCAGCCGCTGCGCCGCATCCCGCCGGCGCTGCTCCAGCGCCTCGATCCGCGTGGCCACGGAGCTGGTGGCGCCTTCGGCCTCACGCAGCCGGGCCAGGATGCGTTCCTGCTGGGCAGTGAGCTTCAGCGCCTCCGCCTTCGCCGCCGCCGCGCGCTGCGCCGCCTCACGCTGGGTGGCCAGCTCCTCGCGGCGCGCCTGCTCGGCCGCGCGCACCTGCTCGCGCGAGGGCTGCGCCTGCGCACCCGTCAGCAGCCCGCATGCCAGCAGCGTGGCGGCAAGCCCCAGCCCGGCGCGGCGGGCCCGTGGGGTCACGTGGTCGCCAGAAGCGAATGGCCGGTCATCTCCGGCGGCACGGCCAGGCCGAGCAGGTCCAGGATCGTCGGCGCCACATCGGCCAGGCGCCCGGCGGCGAGCGGGCGGTTGGTGGGGCCAAACAGCAGCACCGGCACCACGTTGGTGGTGTGCGCCGTGTGCGGGCCGCCCGTATTGGGGTCGCGCATCAGCTCGCAATTGCCGTGATCGGCGGCCACCAGCAGCCAGCCATGCTGCGCCTCGATTGCCTGGATGATCCGGCCCAGCCCCGCATCCACCGTCTCCACCGCCTTGATCGCCGCCGGCAGGCTGCCGGTGTGGCCCACCATGTCGGGGTTGGCGAAGTTCAGGATCAGCATGGAATATTGCCCACTACCGATCGCTTGCACCGCCGCCTCGGTCAGCTCCGGCGCGCTCATCTCCGGCTGCAAATCGTAGGTGGCGACCTTCGGCGACGGGATCATCACCCGGTCCTCGCCGGGGTTCGGCACCTCCACCCCGCCGTTGAAGAAATACGTCACGTGCGGATACTTCTCCGTCTCCGCCAGCCGCACCTGCTTCAGCCCGGCGGCGGCCACCACCTGGCCCAGCAGGTGGTCCATCGTTTGCGGCGCGAACAGCGCGCCCATCAGCGGTGCCAGCGCATCGGAATACCGCGTCATCCCCGAAGCCGCCGCGAAGGCCACCGCGCGCGGCCGCGCGAAGCCGCTGAAGCCGGGATCGAGCAGGGCCGCCATGATCTCCCGCGCCCGGTCGGCGCGGAAGTTGAAGCACAGGATCGCGTCGCCATCCTTCATGCCGGCGTAGTCGCCCACCACCGCCGGCTCGATGAATTCGTCGAATTTTCCCCCGGCATAGGCCTGGGCCACGGCGTCCGTCGCGCGGGCGACCCGCGGCGCCTGTCCCTCGGCCATGGCGAGATACGCCCGGCTCACGCGGTCCCAGCGGTTGTCGCGGTCCATGGCGAAGTAGCGCCCGCACACGGTGGCGATCCGCGCACCCGGCGGCAGCGCAGCCTCCACCTTCGCCAGATCGCCCAGCGCGGTTTGCGGCGGCGTGTCCCGCCCGTCGGTCCAGGCATGCAGCGCCACCGGAATGCCATGGCCGGCCACCACGCGCGCCAGCGCCACCGCATGCTCCTGGTGCGAATGCACCCCACCCTCGGAGACCAGCCCCATCAGATGGCAGGTCCCGCCGGTGTCCTTCAACTTGCCGATCAGGTCCACCAGCGCCGGCAGCGTTCCGATCGAGCCATCGGAACAGGCGAGGTTGATCCGCGGCAGGTCCTGCATCACCACGCGGCCCGCGCCAAGGTTCAGGTGCCCCACCTCGGAATTGCCCATCTGCCCCTCCGGCAGGCCGACATCCAGGCCCGAGGTGCGCAGGAAGGCGTGCGGGCAGTTCTCCCACAGCCGAGTGAAATTCGGTGTCTTCGCCAGGCGCACCGCGTTGTCGGCAGCTTCCTCGCGCCAGCCCCAGCCATCCAGGATCACGAGCATCACGGGTGGGCGCATCGGCCTGATCTTCCTGCAGCGAGTCGTCAGGTTGCAGGATATACGGCGATACCGATGAATCTGAAAGAAACTTTCTTTCAGGCCGCAATCACGACTCGCGGGCGCCGCGGTGGTAGGGATGCCCCGCCAGGATCGACTGCGCCCGGAACAACTGCTCGGCCAGCATCGCGCGGGCCAGCATGTGCGGCCACACCATCGGCCCCAGCGAGAGCAGATGGTTGGCCTGGCCGCGCAATTCCGGGTCCAGCCCCTCCGCCCCGCCGATCACGAAGCACAGCGCCCGGCCGCCGGACCATTGCGACAGGCGCCGGGCGAACCCGGCGGAATCCGGTGCCTCGCCCTCGCGGTCCAGCGCCACGATGAAGGCGCCGGCCGGGATGCGGGCGCGCAGCGCGGTGGCCTCGCGCCGCATGATCTCCGCCGGGCTGCCGCGGCCATCCGGCACTTCCACCACGCGCAGGCCGGGCCGCATCCGCGCGGCATAGCGCGCGACAAGTTCCGCTTCCGGCGAGGCGCCGATGCGCCCCACCGCCAGCAGCAGCCACTCAGCCAGGTTGCGCGGCCTCTTCGTCCGGCGCCTTCTCGTCGAGGTCCGGGCCCCACATGCGCTCGATGCCGTACATCGCCCGCGCCTCGGGCTTGAAGAGATGGACGATGATGTCGCCGGCGTCGATCAGCACCCAGTCGCTGCCGGAGGCGCCCTCGATCAGCACGCGCTTGAGCCCGGCTTCGGAGAGTTTCTGCTCCAGATGCGTGGCCATGGCGGCGATCTGGCGGTCGGCGATGCCGGTGGCCACCACCATGCGGTCGGCGAAGGCGGCGCGGCCCTGCAGGTCCAGCGCCACCACTTCCTCGGCCTTGTCGTCTTCCAGGCTGGTCACGATGATCTTCTGCAGCTCGTCCAGCCGCGCGGAATCCAGTGGCTTGGCCGCCTTGGCGCGGCGTGGCGCGGCCTTGGGCCCGGCGGCGGCGGCCTTCTTGCGCGCGGTGCCGGGCGGCACCGGGATGGCCGGCTTCGGCGCGGCCTTGCGGGCGCCCGCGGGGGCGCTAGCCCGGGCGCGGGCAGGGCGGGGGGTGTCAGTGGGCGGGGCGGGCGGCTTGCGAGCGATGGTCCTGGACTCCAGCTTGGGCGGCACGGATGCCGGCAGCACGTATGGCAGTGGCCGAGGTGGGGTTCTCCGCCGATGGCAGGAACACCCAGCGCGGCGGTGCGAACCCGGCGAGCGATGGCGCGGCGTACACCGGCAGGCGGCCTGCCCGCAAGGCATGCGCCGCGCGGCCGGCCAATGCGCGGTGATTGTAGGTAGGGCGCGGCAGAACGGCAAATACCACCTGCGTGACAATATCCCGCCATCGCCGCCACCGCGGCAACTGCGCCAGATTATCCGCCCCCATCAGCCAGACGAAGGCCACGCGCGGGAAGCGGGTACGCAGCGCGCGCAGCGTGTCGATCGTGTAGCGCGTGCCCAGCCGGGCTTCGATATCGGTCGCCACCACGCGCCGCCCATCGGCAATGCGCCGGGCGGAGGCGAGGCGCTCGGGCAAAGTCGCCATGCCACGCGTGGGTTTGAGCGGGTTCCCCGGCGAGACCATGAGCCACACCTGGTCGAGCCCCAGCCGCGCCAGCGCGATGCGCGCCACATGCAGATGGCCCTGATGCGCCGGGTTGAACGAGCCGCCCAACAGGCCGACGCGAACCCGGCGCCGGTCCCCCCACGTGCCCGGCTGGCTCAGGGCCGCACCTGGCCGGTGCCGAGCACGAGGTAGCGGAACGTCGTGAGCTGTTCGAGCCCGATCGGCCCGCGCGCATGCATTCGCCCGGTGGCGATACCGATCTCCGCGCCGAAGCCGAACTCGCCGCCGTCGCAGAACTGCGTGGAGGCGTTCCACATCACCACGGCGGAGGAGAGCCCGCGCATGAAATGCTCCGCCGCCGCCGCGTCCTCGGTGATGATCGCCTCGGTGTGCTCGCTGCCGTGGTGGCGGATGTGGCGCAGCGCCATCTCGATGTCGTCCACCACCGCCACGGTCAGGATCGCATCCAGCCACTCGCGATCGAAATCGCCGGGCTCGGTGGGCGGCAGGTCCGCCACGATGGCGCGGGCGCGGGGGCCGGCGCGGAAGTCGCAGCCCAGGGCGCGCAGGTCGGCGACCAGGTCCGGCAGCAGGCTTGGCGCGATGGCGGCATCGATCAGCAGCACCTCGGTGGCGCCGCAGACGCCGGTGCGGCGCATCTTGGCGTTGGCGAGCACCGCACGCGCCATCGCCGGATCGGCCTTTTCGTGCACGTAGGTGTGGCAGAGCCCCTCGGCATGGGCCAGCACCGGAACCCGCGCCTCGCGCTGCACCCGCTCCACCAGGGACTTGCCGCCGCGCGGGATGATGAGGTCCACGGCGCCCGCGGCACCCAGCATCGCTGCCACGTACGCGCGGTCGGTCTCCGGCGGGATCTGCACGGCATCCTCCGGCACGCCGGCCGCGCGCAGGCCTTCGCTGACGGCTTCGTGGATGGCCCGCGCTGAGTGGAAGCTGTCCGAGCCGCCGCGCAGGATCACGGCGTTGCCCGACTTCAGGCACAGCCCGGCGGCATCTGCACCCACGTTGGGGCGGCTTTCGTAGATCATGCCGATCACGCCGATGGGCTGCGGGATGCGCTTGATGCGCAGGCCGTTGGGCTGGGTCCAGTCCGCCAGGGTGCGGGCGAGCGGGTCCGGCAGGGCGGCGATGTCGTCGAGGCCCTTGGCCATCGCCTCGATCCGGGCGGGGTTCAGCGCCAGACGATCGCGGAATGCCTTGCTGCCGCCGGCGGCATCGAAGGCGGCGAGGTCCTTCGCGTTGGCCGCCTCGATCCCCGCCGCATGGGCGCGGATGGCGTTGGCCGCCGCATGCAGGGCCGCGTTGCGGGTGTCGTTCGGCAACGTGGCGAGAAGGCCGGAGGCGGCCTTGGCGCGGCGGGCGGCCTGTGCCATCCAGGCCTCGGCGGTCTCGGCAGGGTTCGTGGCGATGTTCATCGGCGGTCTCCCTTCTAGCCCTCGCGCAGCACCAGGTCGTCGCGGTGGATCAGTTCGTCGCGGCCGCGCCAGCCCAGGATATCCTCGATCTCCGTGCTGCGGCGGCCGATGATGCGGGCGGCATCGGCGCTGGCATAGGCGGAGAGTCCACGGCCCAGCGCGCGGCCATCCGGCGCCAGCACTTCCACCACGTCGCCGCGCTCGAATATGCCCGCGACTTCGCGCACCCCGGCGGGCAGCAGGGAGCGGCCCTGGGCCAGCGCGCGCACCGCGCCATCGTCCAGCACGAAGCGGCCGGCGGGGTGCAGCGTGCCGAGGATGAAGCGCTTGCGGGCGGAATGGTCGGCGGCCACCGGCAGGAACCAGGTGCAGCGCGCGCCTTCCTCCAGCCGGGCCAGCGGGTGGGGCACATTACCGATGGCGATCGCCATGGCGCAGCCGGCGCCGGTGGCGATCTTGGCGGCGACCAGCTTGGTGCGCATGCCGCCGGAGGAATAGCCAGGCGGGGGCTCGCCGCCCATCGCCTCGATCTCCGGCGTGATCGCCTCCACCACCGGCAGATGCTGGGCGCCGGGGTTGGTGCGGGGATCGGCGGTGTAGAGGCCGTCGATATCGGACAGCAGCACCAGCTGGTCGGCGCCGACCATCTCGGCGACGCGGGCGGCCAGGCGGTCGTTGTCGCCGAAGCGCAGTTCGGCGGTGGCCACGGTGTCGTTCTCGTTGATCACCGGGATGCAGCCGAGTTCCAGAAGGGTGCGCAGCGTGGCGCGGGCATTGAGGTAGCGGCGGCGGTCCTCGCTGTCGTGCGGGGTGAGCAGGAGCTGGGCGGCGGTGAGGCCGTTCGCCGCCAGCACATCGGCCCAGGCGCCGGCGAGGCGGATCTGGCCGACGCTGGCCGCGGCCTGCTTCTCTTCCAGCCGCAGCCGCTTGCGGGTGAGGCCCAGCGCGCGGCGGGCCAGCGCCACGGCGCCGGAGGAGACCACGATCACCTCCACGCCGCGCGCGCGCAGGGCGGCGATGTCGGCGGCGACGCCCGCCAGCCATTCCGTGCGCAGGGTGGATTGCGCGGCATCCACCACCAGCGCGCTGCCGATCTTCACGACCAGGCGCCTGGCGGTGGCGAGGGTGGGCAGGGTCGTCACGTTTGTCGGGCCTCTTGGATCACCTTCCACAGGGCTTCCAGCAGTTCCGGCACGCCCTGGCGGCTGGCGCCGGAGATGACATAGACCGGCGCGCCGGAGGCTTCGTGCAACTGCTTGCGGCGATCCGAGATCTGGCGCGGGGTCATCGCATCGCTTTTGTTCAGCGCGATGATCTCCGGCTTGTCGGCCAGGCCGCCGCCGTACTGCTCCAGCTCCTCGCGCACCGTACGCCATTGCTTGCCGACATGGCCGGCGGCACCGTCGATCAGGTGCAGCAGCACCGCGCAGCGTTCGACATGGCCCAGGAAGCGGTCGCCCAGGCCGGCGCCTTCATGCGCGCCCTCGATCAGGCCGGGGATGTCGGCGATGACGAACTCCCGCGTCATGTCCAGGCGGACGACGCCGAGCTGGGGGTGGAGGGTGGTGAAGGGGTAGTCGGCGATCTTGGGCTTGGCGGCGGAGACCACGGAGAGGAACGTGCTCTTGCCCGCGTTCGGCAGGCCGAGAAGCCCGATATCGGCGATGAGCTTGAGGCGCAGCCACACCCAGCGCTCCTCCCCCGGCCAGCCCTTGTCGGCGCGGCGGGGGGCGCGGTTGGTGGAGGATTTGAAGTTGGCGTTGCCGAAGCCGCCGTCGCCGCCGCGCAGCAGGGTGATGCGCTTGCCGGGCACATCGAGGTCGGCGAGCATGGTTTCCTGGTCGTCGTCGAAGATCTGGGTGCCGATCGGAACCTTGATCACCACATCGGGCGCGCCGGCGCCGGTGCGATCGGAGCCGGCGCCGTTGCCGCCCTTCTTGGCGCGGAAATGCTGGGTGTAGCGGAAGTCGATCAGCGTGTTCAGGTTCTGGACGGCTTCGAAGATGATGTTGCCGCCGCGGCCGCCATTGCCACCATCGGGGCCACCGAACTCGATGAAGCGTTCGCGGCGGAAGGCCACGACTCCGTCGCCCCCGTCGCCGGAACGGCAGTAGATCTTGGCCTGGTCGAGGAATTTCATTTTGGGCTCAAACGCAAATGGGGGCCGGCAGTGCCGACCCCCATCGCAAGCTGTGGAACCGGCGCGAAGACGCTATTCAGCGGCCAGCGGCAGCGGCTCAACGGAGCAGTGCACGCGGCTGTCGGCGCGGGTCTGGAACTTCACGCGGCCATCGATGAGGGCGAACAGGGTGTGATCCTTGCCCAGGCCGACATTGGTGCCCGGCTTCACCTTGGTGCCGCGCTGGCGGACGATGATGTTGCCGGCCACGACGGCCTGGCCGCCGGACTTCTTGAGACCGAGGCGACGGCCTTCGGTATCGCGACCGTTGCGGGACGAGCCGCCTGCCTTCTTATGTGCCATGGGTGGTTCTCCTTACGCCGCGTTGATGGCGGAGACGCGCAGCACGGTGACGTGCTGGCGGTGGCCGTTCTTGCGGCGGCTGTTCTGCCGGCGACGCTTCTTGAAGATGATCACCTTCTCCAGGCGATCCTGGGCGATGACGGTGGCGGTGACCGTGGCGCCGGCCACGGTCGGCGCACCGATCGTGATCGAGCCTTCGCCGCCCAGGGCCAGGATGTCGGTGAAGGTGACGGTGCCGCCGGCTTCCGCCTCCAGCTTTTCCACCTTCAGCACCTGGTCGGGCTGCACGCGATACTGCTTTCCGCCGGTGCGGATGACTGCGAACATGGTCCAATTCCTTGCGAGCGGGCGGGCCGCGGCGCAGATGCAACAGTGACGGGGCGCGGCAGGATGCCCGCGCGCCAGGAGGGCGGCTTTTAGGGCGACGGTGGCTTGGCTGTCAATGCATGGGAGGCGCGGATCAGTACACCGCGGAGGCTTGGCGGCCGCGGGCGGGGGCTGCTTCGGCGACGGCGGCGGCGAGATCCCTGAGATACGGCTCGCGGGCGGGTTCGTGGAGCAGGGACATCATGAGGTGCAGGCCCGGGGGGGTGCGGACCATGCCGGGGATCCAGTCGCGCTTGGCCATCCCGGCGGCGATCGAATCGGCGTCTTTCTCGGGGGCGCCGAAGGCGAGGATGGAGAGATCCGGCTTGCCGTAGACCTGCATGCCGGGGATGGCCTCGATCCCGGCCACATAGGCGTCGCGCATGGCGAGCATGCGTTCGGCGATCTGCAGGTAGCCGCTGCGGCCGAGGAAGGTGAGCACGGCCCAGGCCGCGGCGACGCCGCCGCCCGGGCGGGTGCCGACCAGGGTGTTGGTGACGAAGCGGCCGTTGGGCCAGACATCGAGATCGAGCGCCTGGGCGGCGTGTTTCTCGGCGTCCCTATAGAAGACGGTGCTGGCGGGTTTGGGGCAGAAGCCGAATTTGTGGAGATCCGCCGAGAGGGACATGACGCCTTGGTTGGCGAAATCGAATGCGGGGATGGGGCGGCCGAGCTGTTTGGCGAAGGGGGCGAAGTAGCCGCCAACGCAGGCATCGACGTGGAGCCAGACGTTCCGGCGGACTGCGAGGTCGGAGAGGGCTGGGATGGGGTCCACCACGCCGTAGGGGAAGCAGGGGGTGCTGCCGACGATCATGATGGTGTCGGCGTCCATGGCGGCTTCCATGGCAGCGGGATCGGCCTTGAGATCGGGGCCGACCGGGGTGCGGCGGATTTCGAGGTCCATCATCTGGGCGCCCTTGTCGAAGGCGGGGTGGGCGGTGATGGGGAGGACCAGGTTGCCGCGGTGGGTGGGGTTGCCGCGGCGGGTGCGGTTCCAGTCCCGGCAGGCCTTCACCGCCATGACGATGCTTTCGGTGCCGCCGGAGGTCATGTTGCCGGTGGCGCCCTCGGGGCCGTGGAAGAGATCCAGCGCCATGGCGATGACTTCTTCTTCCATGCGCTTGAGGCTGCCGAAGGCGCGTTTGGCGCCGAGGGCGTTTTCGGTGAAGAAGGCCATGAAGGCATCGCGGCCGACCTCGGCCACGCCGGGGGTGGCGCCGAAGACGTAGAGGGGGACGCGGCCTTCGCGCCATTTGGCGTCGTTCGCCTTCATCTCGTCCATGAGGGCGGCGATGCGGTCGGCGGGTTGGCCGGTTTCGGGGAATTTCATGGGTGGGTCCTCCGCGGGCAGGGGGAGCGTGCCGGTTGGGGGAGGGGTTGTCCATGGGGGTTTATTGCGGAATGGAATGTTAGTGGAATGAATGGGGCGTGGAGTGGCGGGGTGGCTCAGGCGCCTTTTCCGAATCTTCGGCGGTTGTAGCGGGCGAAGGCGAGGACGTTCTTGGGGATGGGGCGGTCGGTGGGGAGGACGCCCTGGGGGCGTTCCGGCCGGGGGCGCGGCTTGCGGATTCGGGGCGGGCGCGGGGGGCCGGCGAACTGGAGTTGATTGGGGAGATCGAGCGCCAGCAGGCGAGCGGGGCCGCGGAGGAGGCGGGCGAGGGTGGCGCGGGCCTGGGCGGGGGCACGGGACAGGATGACCTGGGTGCCGGGGTCGTTGAGGAGGTAGGTGAGCTGGCTGGCGTGGGCGCGGACGTGGTGGTCTGTCACGTGGCCGAGCCAGCCTTTGCGGCGGGGGAGGTAGGGCGTGGGGGCGCGCTTGCGGGACGGACGGGGGGTGTGCGGGCGCGGGGGCTGCCAGGTGCCTTCGGCGAGGCGGTGCAGCAGGGCGGCAATGCGGGCATGGGCGCGGGCGAGGCGGGTGCGGGCGAGGAGGATGCGGGCCAGCAGGACCGGGGCGGGAGTGAGGAGGGCGAGATGGGGCAGGGTGGGCAGGCGGCTGGCGAATTCGGCGATGCGCAGGAGGAGGGGGAGGAAGACGGATTCCAGGCGTGCGAAGAGGGACACCGCCGGGTGAGGGGGGTGGTCGTGTGCAACCGGTACGGGGTTGTGCCATGCCCATGTCATGGATGGGAATATACGCCCAGCGGCGGAGCGACGCAAGGGATAGTTAGAAAATATTTCTGACTCAATGAGGTTGGCTGGGCCGCCCCCGGTCAGGGCGTGGGATCGGGCGTCGGCCAGAGCCGTGCGCCGTGGAGGATGCGCAGGAGGATGATGTCTTCCTGGTTCACCTGATAGACGACGATGAAGGGGGTGCGGGGGAGCGGAAGCTCGCGGGTTCCATTGACACGGCCGGGGCGGCCCAGATGTGGGAACTGGCGCAGGCGCTTGGTGTGGCGGGCGATGGCCGCATCGGTGGACAGGGCGGCGGCGGGGTTTTCAGTGAGGAACCAGTCGAAGATGCCGGTTCGGTCGTTTACGGCATCTTGTGACCAGAGAAGGCGCATCAGGCCTTTCGGGGGCGCAGGGCGGCGCGGCGTTGGGCGAACTGGGCCTCCACTTCTTCGGCATCAAGGAGTGGGGTTGGGTTGGCGAGGGCCTTCTGGACCTGGGTGCGGAACCAGGCGTCGTGGGCGGCGGGGTCGGTGACCAGGCCGGGGGGGAGGGCGCCCTCGTTGGCGACGCGGGTGAGCAGGATGCGCACGGCATCGGACACGGTGAGGCCGGCGCGCTGCAGGGCGGCAGCGGCGCGGTCGCGGGTTTCGGGGTCGATACGGGCTTGGACGAGGGCGGTTGCGGCCATGGGGGAAGGATAGCGGTTGGTGGGGGTGCTGTCATTCAAATGAATGGCGGGGCTACGGCGAGTCCGCATCTGACGTGCCGCGGGCGGCGGTGGGGAGGCGCCAGCCGCGATAGATGGCCATGAGGCGGAGGAAGAAGCAGACGGCGGCGCCGAGGGGGACGGCCAGGGTGGGGGGGAGGCCGAACGTGTCGGCCAGGACGACGACGAGGGCGCCGAGCAGGGCGGCGAGGGCGTAGATCTCGGCCTGGAAGACCACCGGGACGCGCGCGGTGAGGACATCGCGCACGATGCCGCCGCCGATGCCGGTGACCATGCCGAGGACGGCGGACATTGGGGCGTTCAGCTTGTGGTCGAGTGCGACCTGGGCGCCGGCGGCGGCGAAGACGCCGAGGCCGGCGGCATCGAAGAACTGGACGGGGTGGCTGAGGCGCTCCGGCAGGGCGGGGCGGAGGAAGCAAGCGAGGCCGGCGGCGGCGGCCAGAGCGATGGGGTGCCAGTTGGCGATGGAGGCCGGGGGGATGGCGCCGATCAGCAGGTCGCGCAGGATGCCGCCCGACACCGCGGTGACGATGGCCAGGACCAGGACGCCGAACAGATCCATGCGGGCGCGCACGGCCAGGGTGGCGCCGCTGAGGGCGAAGGCGATGGTGCCGGCGAGGTCGAAGAGGTGGAGGAGGGGGGCCATCCGTGAGGCATAGCGCGGATGGCGGGAGTCGGACGACGGTGTGCCGATCGGTGCGCGGGGGGGGCAGTTAGGCCGAGGCTTGTTGACCTCGACCTGTTCGAGAAAGAAAGGCTGGGCTCTGCCCAGGCCCGCCAGGGGCCAAGCCCCTGGACCTTATTAATGGGATCAAAGGGCCGCCGGCCCTTTGCGGGTCCAGGGCAGCGCCCTGGCCTTCCTGTGGTTCTATCGGTCAGAGCCTACTAGCCGAGCATTCGCCGGATGCGGCGGGTCAGCCGAGGAGCCGCCTGAGGCGGCCGGCGAGGCGCCGGGGCAGGCTGCGGGGCGGTGGGGGTGGCGGTTCCGGCAGTGGGGTGGGGGCGCCGGTGAAGAGGCCTGGCAGGTCGTAGAGGAAGGTTTCCGGCGTGGGGGCGGTTTTGGTGCCGAACAGGCAGGAGTTCAGGAAGGCGGGGCGGGTGATGCCGACGACGGAGTGAATCTCGGCGGGGAATTCGTGCAGCGTGCCGTCGATGCGGAAGCCCATCTGGGGGGGGAACATCGCCGCCAGCGCCTCGGTGGAGAAGCGGAAATAGTCGCTGGGATAGGCGTGCAGGTGGAAGGTCTGGTGGGTTTGGATGAACAGGCGGCCGCCGATCTTGAGGCATTTCAGGATCTCGTGGGCGGCGAGGAACGGGTATTTCAGGTGCTCGAAGGTGGAGAGCGAGATGATCGCGTCGAAGCTTTCGGGGGCGAAGGCCTCGGACAGCGAATGGGCGTCGGCCACCACATCGACATCGAGGCCGGCCTGGAAATCGGTGCCGATGTACTCGGCAGCGCCGGGGAAGAGGGCGCGGGAGATCGACGGCTTGTCTGGCTGGGAGCGGCAGGTGCCGAGTTCCAGGATGCGGGCCGCCGGGATCTGGCGGACATCGAGGATGAAGCGGTTCCAGATGTTCTCGTCGGTCATGGCGGCTCCGTGACGGGTTGGCAGTGAGGCGAGGGATACGGCCGGAGCTGGTGCCTGGTGGCGGCGACGCGGCGTGTTATCCGTTACGCATCGCACGGGTGGACGAGTCGTGGGTTGTTGGGTCGTGTCGGCCGGTGCCGTGCGAGATGGGCAGCCGTCGCATGCGGCCTTCCTCAGCGC
This sequence comes from Acetobacteraceae bacterium, assembly GCA_044358135.1. Taxonomy (GTDB): domain Bacteria; phylum Pseudomonadota; class Alphaproteobacteria; order Acetobacterales; family Acetobacteraceae; genus CAMDGX01. The sequence goes on from JBIKOJ010000126.1 coordinate 13,967, forward strand.
CACTGCCGTGCTGCCTGTGATAGGGCCGAGGAGATGACAAGGCCCGGCTCAGGAATCAGCAGGCTCACGGGTTCCAGTCTTTGACGACCTCATCGAGGTCAGCGAAATCGGGCGCCACAGCGCTGTTGGCGATGGCCTTCAAAGTGTCGGGGTCGACGTTCTCGATCAGGCGGGCGAGGGGACGTTCAGGTCGATCGTCAGCCGGGCTGGAGCGCATCGCGGATGAGCTGGGGCTTGCGGGAGATGGCCTGGAGATAGGCGGCGGCGGGGGCGTCGGGGGCGCGGCGACCCTGCTCCCAGTTTTTCAGCGTGGCGAGGGGGATGCGGTAGGCTTCGGCGAATTCGTGCTGTGACATGTGGAGCTGCCGGCGGATGGCGCGGACGTCCGGCACTTCGACCACATGGACGGTGGCGGCCGTTTTGCCATCGGCGTGGGCGACGGCTTCGGTCATTCCTTCGATCAGGTCCTTGGCGAAATTGCTCATCGGGCTATCCTTTTCGGCCGTAGCTCTGCTTGAGGGTGGTGGCCAGGGCCCCTTGGCCAGGAAGGGGAGCAGAAGGATCGGCATCTGGGGTACGGAGAGAGCCCCCCTCCGGCTCCCCCCGCTTCGCGAGGGGAGGGAAGAAATGGTGTGCTTGCGTCTGGAAAGTAATGGGGTCTGGGGCCTAAGGCCCCAGCGGGGTTGAGGGGCAGAGCCCCTCGCCTTGCTTTAGCTGCGCCCGCCTTCGAAGAATTCCTTCACCTTGGCGAAGAAGCCTTCGGATTCCGGGCTGCCCTTGGTGCTGCCTTTGCCTTCGGCTTCGAATTCCTCCAGCAGCACGCGCTGGCGCTTGGTGAGGCTTTGCGGGGTTTCGACGGCGACCTGGATGTACATGTCGCCGCGGGCGGCGCTGCGCAGGACGGAGAAGCCTTTGCCGCGGAGGCGGAATTGTTCGCCGGATTGGGTGCCGGCGGGGATTTTGACGCGGGCCTTGGTGCCGTCGATGGCGGGGACTTCGACTTCGCCGCCCAGGGCGGCCTGGGTCATGCGGAGGGGGACGCGGCAGAAGATGTTGGCGCCGTCGCGCTGGAAGATGTCGTGCGGGCGGATGCCGACATGAACGTAGAGGTCGCCCGGGGGGGCGCCGGGGCCGCCGGCTTCGCCTTCGCCGGAGAGGCGGATGCGGGTGCCGTCTTCCACGCCGGCGGGGATCTGCACGGAGAGTGTGCGTTCGCGCTGGACGGTGGCCGCGCCCTGGCAGATGCGGCAGGGGTTGCGGATGGTCTGGCCGCGGCCCTGGCAGGTGACGCAGGTGCGTTCGACGAGGAAGAAGCCCTGCTGCATGCGGACCTTGCCGGCGCCCTGGCAGGTGGGGCAGGTCTCGACCGCCTTGGCGTCCTTGGTTTCCGAGCCGGTGCCGTTGCAGGCTTCGCAGCTGACGCGGGTGGGGACGCGGAGCTGGACCTTGGTGCCGGCGAAGGCCTGGGAGAGGTCGATTTCCACGGCGGCGCGGATGTCTGAGCCGCCGCGGGGGCCGCGGCTGCGGCCGCCCATCTGGCCGAACATCTGGTCGAAGATGTCGCCGAGGCCGCCGCCGCCGAAATCGAAGCCGCCGGCCTGCTGGCCGCCGCCGTTCTCGAAGGCGGCGTGGCCGAAGCGGTCGTAGGCGGCGCGCTTCTGCTCGTCCTTGAGGACGTCGTAGGCTTCGCTGACCTCCTTGAACTTGGCTTCGGCGGCGGCATCCCCGGGGTTGCGGTCCGGGTGGTACTGCATGGCGAGCTTGCGGTACGCCTTCTTGAGGTCGTCGGCGCTGGCGTCGCGGGCGCTGCCCAGGGTGGTGTAGTAGTCGGCCTTGGCCATGCGTCAGCCCTCAGTGTGGCGCTGAAGATCAGGGCCCGCGGTTCCTTAGCGGTTTTCCCGGGACGGGGAAACTTGGAGGGCTGCTGGGATTGGGGCTTACCCCTCACCCAACCCTCTCCCCCAAGGGGAGAGGGCTTTTAGGGGCCTGTCTTCGGATGGCGCGAGTGTCGCGGAAATCGTTTGATGCGGAGGGATCGGATCCCTCCGCATCAAGTGGGAAAAGTTTTTTGGTTCTTTTTTTCAAAAAAGAACC
>JBIKOJ010000298.1:0-4772 GCA_044358135.1 Acetobacteraceae bacterium
GTGATCGTGCTGAAGCACCTGTCGGCGGCGCAGAAGGAGGCGCTCCGCCTCGCCGACAATCGCATCGCCGAGAACGCCACCTGGGACCAGGCGCTGCTTCGCGATGCACTGGCCGGACTGCAGCAGGACGGCGACGTTGACCTTCTGGCCATCGGGTTCTCGCAGGACGAAATCGGCGCGATCCTGGCCGCCGCGGACGAAACCGTCACCGATGGCGATGCGCCGGATGAGCCGGAGAGCACCGACGCCGAAGGCCATGGCGCGGCCGTGGCCGCCGATGGCGATGTTGAAGACGACGATCCCGCCGATGCAGCGGCTGAACCGCCGCGCGTCGGTGTCGCCCGCGTCGACGATGTCTGGTGCCTCGGCGATCACCGATTGGCCTGCGGCGACAGCACGGACCCGGCCACCGTCGCGCGCCTGATGCGCGGCGAGCGCGCGGCCCTGCTGTTCACCTCGCCGCCCTATGGCAGCCAGCGGAACTACACCACCGGCGGTATCGCCGATTGGGATGCGCTAATGCGCGGCGTGTTCCACCACGCAGGCGACGCCCTCGCCCATGACGGCCAGATCCTGGTGAACCTCGGCCTCACCCACCACGACAGCGAATGGCATCCGTATTGGCAGGCTTGGATCGAGTGGATGCGCACAACCGGCTGGCGGAGGTTCGGCTGGTATGTCTGGGATCAGGGTCCCGGCCTGCCCGGCGACTGGAATGGCCGCCTCGCGCCAAGCTTCGAGTTCCTGTTCCACTTCAACCGCCAGGCGCGCCAGGCGAACAAGATCATCCCCTGCAAATGGGCCGGCGATCCGCTGCTGATGTCCGGCCTTCGCCGCGCCGACGGCACCATGAGCGGCAACTCGCACGAGGGCCGGCCAATCCAGGACTTCCGGATCCCTGACAACGTGGTGCGGATCACCCGGCACAAGGAACGCGGCATCGAGACGGAGCATCCCGCGGTGTTCCCGGTGAAGCTGCCAGCCTTCCTGATGGAAACCTACGCCAATGCCGGCGATCTGGTGTTCGAGCCGTTCTGCGGCTCTGGCACCACGCTGCTGGCAGGGCAACGCACCGGACGGCGCGTTCGGGCGATCGAACTGGCGCCAGCCTATGTCGACCTGGCAATCGCGCGTTGGCGGCAGAATCATCCCGATCTGCCGGTTACGCTGGACGGCGAAGGACGAGACTATGACGCCGTGGCCGCAGAACGCACCAAGGTGATGGAGGCCGCCGATGCAGTCTGAGATCGCCGTGGTAGCGGTGCCGGTGGCGTCGCTGGTGCCGTATGCCGCGAACGCGCGCACCCACTCGGACGCGCAGGTCGCCCAGATCGCCGCCTCCATCGCCGAGTTCGGCTTCGTGAACCCGGTGCTGGTCGACGCGGTTGGCGTACTGGTCGCGGGCCATGGCCGTGTGCTGGCAGCGAAGCGGCTGGGCCTAGCGTCGGTGCCCGCGATTCGGCTCGCGCATCTGTCCGAGGCGCAGGCACGGGCGCTGCGCCTGGCCGACAACCAGATCGCGCTCAACTCCGGTTGGGACGAGGCGCTGCTGGCGACGGAGCTGGCGCGCATTCGCGACGAGGGCGTGGTCGACCTCGACGTGCTCGGCTTCTCCGGGCGGGAACTCGACCAGCTGCTCGCCGCGGCAGACGGTGGTGACGACGCCGCACTGGATGAGGCGCCGCCGCTGCCGAACGTGCCGATCACCCGCCCCGGTGACCTGTGGATCTGCGGTGCCCATCGCGTGCTGTGCGGTGACGCCACCAAGCTGGAGGACGTAAAGCGGGCCCTGGGCGACGGACGCTTGGCGGACATGGGGTTCCTCGATCCTCCATATAATGTTGCGTATACGGGAGGAACGGCCGCCAAGATGACCATCGCCAATGATGCGCTCGGCTCGGGCTTCCTCGACTTCATCCGGCCCGCGCTGACCAACCTGCTGTCGGTCACCAAGGGTGCCAGCTACGTCTGCATGTCCTCGTCCGAGTGGCCGACGCTGCATCGGGCCTGGCATGATGCCGGCGGCAAGTGGTCCAGCACCATCATCTGGGCCAAGAACACCTTCGCGCTGGGGCGGGCCGACTATCACCAGCAGTTCGAAGCCATGCTCTACGGCTGGAAGGCAGGCAACCAGCACTACTGGTGCGGCGCGCGCGACCAGGGGAACGTCTGGCACTTCGACAAGCCGGCACGCAACGACCTGCATCCGACGATGAAGCCGGTGGCACTGGTGGAGCGTGCCATTCGCAACAGCAGCAAGCACCGCGACATCGTGCTCGATCCGTTCGGCGGCTCAGGCACCACGATGATCGCGGCGGAGCGGACGGGACGGCAGGCGGTGCTACTGGAGATCGATCCCGCCTATGTCGACGTGATCGTGCGGCGTTGGGAGGAGACCAATGGTCAGCCCGCCATCCTGGACGGCGAGGACCGAACCTTCGACGACATGGCCGCCATGCGCATGGCCTCGAATGCGGCCACCGCGGCGGGCCAGTCGGCGGCGGCGGCGTGAGCCAGGGGCTGGATCAGGGTGAGTATCACCGGCTTCCGGCGCGACCAGTAGTCGCCCTTGAACCCGAGCGCGCGCCGGCTAGACGGCTTCGGCCACCAGATCATCAACGGTGACGCCAAGCGCCCTGGCCAGCCGCACCATAGCGGCCACGCTGCCGGGTTTCTGGCCGTTCTCGATTTCGGAGAGGTAGCTGGGAGCAACTTCCGCCTTCTCGGCCAGCGCGCGCAGCGTCAGCCCGCGATGCTCGCGCCAGATACGAACCGGCGCCTCGCCGGCAAACAGACGATCCGCCAACTCGATCGGCAGGAAGTCGGCCAGGGCCGCCTCCTTCCCGTCAGCCTCCAGGCGTGCATCGAAGGCCCGGAACGTCGCGGCATCCTGGGCGTCCTCCAGGGCCGCCACGATCGCCTCATAGTCGGCGCGGGCCAGCGTCACAGTGTCGGCCGTCTCGGCCAGCGGCTTGATCGCGTTCATTCGTATACCTCCCTGCGGTGCCCAACCGCGAGCACCACCACATCACCGTCAACCACCCGGAACACCGCGCGCCAGTCGCCTTGGCGCACGCGCAAACGGCCAGTCGGTTCGCCTTGCATCGCTACGACGCTCGGGTGCCGTTCGTCGGGCGCGGCTGCAATTGCGGCCAGACGCTCGCGCATCTGCTCCCGCTCGCGCTTCGGCATCTTCAGCATGGCCTTGAGAGCAGCGGGGGACAGGATGAGCGTCATGTCTATTTGTTCGCTGATGGCGAACGACATTGCAAGCTATTTGTTCGCTTGTGGCGAACGGGCGCGGCATGACAACCCTGGCTGATATCCGCCGCGCCATCTGCTGCCCGGCCGGCACCTGCATCTCGCCGCGCGACTGCTAAGCCGAGGATCGCAGCCGGTCGCAGCTCGTGGATACCGTCGGGCGCCGTGTTGCGCCCGATCGTGGAGTGCCGGCCGTCGCTGGCCAGCACGATCCAGCGGAGGTGGGAGGGGGCCATGGGTGGCTCCTGTGTCTCGCGTGGGGCCAGTCCCCGACGTGTGACAGGACCATTCGCGCTGAGCGCGGCGATGAGCCAAGACAAGAGCGCGCCCGGAAGATTGCGTTCTCCGGGCGCGATTGATCATCTTCGGAGGGCGGCGGGATGCCGCTTCGGCACCCCGCCAAGCGTCCGTCACTCCGTGATGGCGTAGATGGAGTAGGAGCCCTTCGCGCCTTCCTTGTTGGGCCCGACCATGCGGACCCGCTCCAGGGTGGCGACCTGGAAGCCCTTCTTCTTCAACCCGGCCAGGAAGCCGCGGACGGTGTGGCTGGCCCACCCCGTCGCCTCGGCGATCTGCGCCACCGTCGCCCCCTCGGCGCGGCGCAGCATTGTCAGCACCGCCTCCTGCTTGGTGCCCTCGCGCGGCTTGCGCGGCGCACTGGGTCCGCCGGCGAGGCGGCCCGGCTTGGTGGCCAGGGCGGCGCGCAGGACGACGATGGCGTCGGTGAGGCCGAGGCGAGCATCCTCGGTCTGGCCGTCCCAGGCGGCCAGGACGGTGGTTGCGGCGTCGCGCAGGCTGGCGCGCGGGGCGGACACGGGCGCGCCCTGGGCGGCTTCCAGCGCGTCAGCGACCGCCAGGGCCTCGGCCTGCACCGCCGCCACGTGCGCCGCCGTGGGCGCGTCCGTGGCCGGGGGCTCGGCTTCGGCGTCGGCGCCAGGCGGCTCGAGGTTCAGAGCGCGGAACCCGGCGTCGGAGAGCGCCAGTGTGGTCAGCATCAGGCCGGTTGCGGAGTCCTCGATCAGCAGGGCGCCATCGCCGAGGCGGTAGTCGCCCTGGGTCTCGGCGATCAGGCCCTCGCGCAGCAGGGCGTCGATCATCTTGTGGCGGCCGCCGGTGGGCAGCTTGCGGTGGAATTCGATGCGGCGGTCCGGGCGCTCGGCGGCGCGGGCCAGGACGATGGTGGCGGCGGGGGAAAGGCTCATCGGCGTGCTCCAGTTCGCACCCCTGACCACCAGGGGCTGCGACCGCCTGGAGCCCCGCCGGGCAGAACCCGGTCGGGGCGACGGCGGCGGGCGGTGGCTCAATCGGTGGTATCGGCCTCGATCTCGGCTTGGAGGGCGAAGCCGGTGAGGTAGGGGAGCCCGCGGGGGATTGCGGTCTCGTGGGCGGTGCGGGCGCTGATGCGCCAGCCCATCCAGCGGGCTGTGACGGCCTCGATCGCGTCGGCGATCACCTTGCCGGTGGCCAGTTCGTTGGCGACGTCGTCGGCGAAGTGGCGGCCGTGCCGGCTA
>JBIKOJ010000300.1:0-4730 GCA_044358135.1 Acetobacteraceae bacterium
GAGGCCGGCGATGGTGGCGCCGCGGGGGGCGAGCAGGCAGTGTTCCACGCGCTGGAAGGCTTCGCCGATGACGTAGAGGCCGGATTCCGGCAGCAGGATGTGCATGTCTGGCACGCGGCCGGCGAGCGAGTTTTCGGTGGGCATCATGGCGAGGTCGGCCTGGCCGGCGCGGACGGCTTCCATGGCGGCCTGGAAGGTATCGCAGGGCAGCGTGGTCCAGCTGGGGTAGGCGTTGCGGCAGGCGAGGTCTGAATAGGCCCCCGGCCGGCCCTGGAAGGCGATGATTCCGGTCTTGCCTGTCATGTCGGTATTTCCAGTGGGCGGCTCAGGTGGGGCCGAGTTCGCGCCGGGCGCGCTCGAGGTCGGCTGGGGTATCGACGCCGAAGGGGGCGTGGCTGACGCGGGCGCAGGCGATGCGCATGCCGGCTTCCAGCGCGCGGAGCTGTTCGAGGGATTCGCGGCGTTCGAGCGGGGATTCGGGCAGGGCGACGAAGCGGGCGAGGGCGGTGCGGCGGAAGGCGTAGATGCCGATGTGGTGCCAGAGCGGGCCTTCGCCCCAGGGGATGGCGGCGCGGGAGAAATACAGCGCGGGGGCCACGGCACGGCCGCCCTCGAAGGCGCAGGCGGCCTTCACCACGGAGGAGGCGGCGGCTTCCTCGGCCGAGGTGATGGGGGCGACGAGGGTGGCGATGTCGATCCCGGGTTCCGACAGCGGGGCGAGCACGGCGCGGATGAAGGCGGGCGGGATGGTGGGGAGATCGCCTTGCAGGTTCACCACCACGTCGTGCCGGCCGGAGGGGTCGAGGTGGGAGAGGGCGGCGTGGACGCGGTCGGTGCCGCGGGGCAGGGAGGGGTCGGTGAGCACGGCGGCGCCGCCATCGGCCAGCACGGCGGCGACGATTTCCGCATCGCCGGCGGCCACCGCGACGGGGCCGATGCCGGCTTCGCGCGCGCGATCGAGCACGTGCAGGATCATCGGGCGGCCGTGGATATCGGCCAGCGGCTTGCCCGGCAGGCGGGTGGCGGCCAGGCGCGACGGGATCAGGACGATCGGGTTCATGGGATACGGGCCATTGGGACGGATGTCATGCCGCAGGACGGGCCGGTGCGCCAGGGGGCTGCCGTGTGCGGGGGCGGGTTTTTGCCGGTGTTGCCCGGGGGCGGGTTGATGCAGGCGGGCCTGTTGCCTATGGTGCGACGCAGCTTGGGTAGGCGGGCCGCGTCGCGCAATGCGGGCTGCCGCCTGCCGTGCCCGCTGCCACACCGGCTACCCGGCCCTGGATCGCCGCCTGACGAGGAACTGCGCCGCATGGACAACCTGGAGTTCAACAAGGCTGCCGCCGCAGTGCTCGTGGCCGGCATCGTCTTCATGGTGTCGGGCGTGGTCGCGTCCATGGTGGTGAAGCCGCATGCGCTGCACCACTCCGTGCTGAAGATCGAGACCGGCACCGAGACCGCCGCGGCCCCCGCGAAGGAAGAGCCGCTGGCGCCGATCGCGCCGCTGCTCGCCAGCGCGGATCTGGCCGCGGGCGAGGCGCTGGCCAAGCGGCAGTGCGCCTCCTGCCACAGCTTCAACGATGGCGGGAAGAACGGGGTGGGGCCGAACCTGTACGGGATCATGGGCCGGCCGCATGGCGGCGTGGCGGGCTTCACCTATTCCGCCGCGCTGAAGGGCAAGCCGGGGCCGTGGAACTTCGAGGAGATGAACGCGTGGCTGAAGAAGCCGGCGGCGTACATCCCGGGTTCGCGCATGGCCTATGCCGGGCTGAACAGCGACAAGCAGCGCGCCGACATCATCCTCTACCTGCGCAGCCTGGCCGCCACCCCGGTTCCGCTGCCCTGAGCCCAGGGAAGCTGGCATGAACGAGGCTGCCCTCCAGGCGCTGGTGCGTGGCGCCGAGGCGGCCGCCGACGTGGCCGGCGCGGTGATCCGGCCGTTTTTCCGCGCCGGCGTGACCTCCGACCTCAAGTCTGACGCCTCGCCGGTGACGATCGCCGACCGCACGGCGGAGCAGGCGATGCGCGCCGTGTTGAGCGAGCGGTTTCCCGGCCATGGCATCCTGGGCGAGGAGTTCGGACTGCAGAACCCGGGCAGCGAGCTGCGCTGGGTGCTGGACCCGATCGACGGGACGCGCGCCTTCATCACCGGCCGGCCGAGCTTCGGCACGCTGATCGCGCTGCTGGATGGCGATACGCCTATCGTGGGCATCATCGACCAGCCGATCACCGGCGAGCGCTGGGTGGGCGCCAAGGGCATGGTAACGCGGTTCCGCGGGCCGTTCGGTGGCACCGCCGGCACCCGCCCCTGCCCCGCGATCGGCCAGGCGGAGCTGGGCGCCACCACGCCGGACATGTTCGTGGGGGCGGATGCCGCCCTCTGGGCCCGGCTGACCCGCAAGGTCGGGCGCACCTACTACGGTGGGGATTGCTACACCTATGGGCTGCTGGCCCTGGGTCAGGTGGATATCTGCGTGGATGCCACCATGAAGATCTGGGACTGGGCGGCGCTGGTGCCGGTGGTGGAAGGGGCCGGGGGCCGGGTGACCGACTGGCACGGCAACCCCATGCGCCCCGGTGGCGACGGGCGCACCCTGGCGGTGGGCGACCCCGCGCTGCTGCCGCAGGTGCTGGCCGTCCTTGCCTCCTGAGCCCGTCGCCTGCCACAAGGCAGGGCTGCACGAAGCGCGCCGCAACACCACATAGCGGCGCAGACCGTGCCGACAGGAGGAGGACCCACGTGCGACTGATCGCCGCCGCCGCGCTCGCCATCTCGGCCAGCTTCCTCCCCATCGCCAGCCACGCCCAGGCGCCCACGCGCAGCCATGCGCTGTCGCTGATGGGCCCCGCGGCGCTGCCGCCCGGCTTCGCGCATTTTCCCTATGCCAACCCCAACGCGCCCAAGGGCGGCGAGGTGGCGCTGGGGGCGGTGGGCACCTTCGACAGCTTCTCGCCGCATATCGTGCGCGGCAGCGCGGCCGGGGGCACCAGCGCCATCTACGACACGCTGACCAAGCCCAGCGCGGACGAGGCGCAGACCAGCTACGGCCACATCGCCCACACCATCGAGACCGCCGCCGATGGCCGGTCTGTGACCTTCGAACTCCGCCCCGAGGCGCGGTTCCACGACGGCACTCCGATGACAGCCGAGGACGTGGCCTGGACCTTCCAGACGCTGATGGCCCATGGCCGACCGCATTACCGGCAGTATTGGGGCGACGTGGCGGAGGTGAAGGTGGAATCGCCGCAGCGCATCACCTTCCGCTTCAAGCACGGCGACAACCGCGAGCTGCCCTCCATCCTCGGCCAGCTGGAGGTGCTGCCGAAGCACTGGTGGGCCAGCCGGGATTTCACCAAGCCGCTGACCGAGCCGCCGCTGGGCTCCGGCCCCTGGCGCATCGAGCGGTTCGAGTTCGGGCGCACGCTGGTGCTGGCGCGGGTGCCGGATTACTGGGCGAAGGATCTCGGCACCGCGCGCGGGCTGAACAACTTCGACCGGCGCCGGGTGGAATATTTCCGCGACCCCACCGTGGCTATGGAAGCCTTCAAGGCCGGGCAGGTGGATTTTCGCCAGGAGAACATCGCCCTGGTCTGGGCCACCGGCTACGACTTCCCCGCCGTGCGGCGCGGGCTGGTGAAGAAGGAGGAGTTCCGCCACCGCCTGCCCACCGGCATGCAGGGCTTCGTGATGAACACCCGCCGCGAGGTGTTCAAGGATGTGCGCGTGCGCCAGGCCCTGGCCTGGGTGTTCGATTTCGAATGGGCCAACGCCAACCTGTTCCACGGCGCCTATACCCGCTCGCGCAGCTATTTCTCCAACTCCTCGCTCGCTTCCACCGGGCTGCCGCAGGGCGCCGAACTCGCGCTGCTGGAACGGCACCGGGCGAAGCTGCCGGGCGCGCTGTTCAGCGAGGAATTCCGCCTGCCCGTGACCGACGGCTCCGGCAACAACCGCGATGCGCTGCGCACCTCGCTGGACCTGCTGCGCCAGGCCGGCTGGACGATCAAGGACCGCAAGCTGGTGAACGCCGCCGGGCAGCCGCTGCGCTTCGAGATCCTGCTCGCCAACCCCTCCTTCGAACGCGTCGCCCTGCCCTACGTGCAATGGCTCTCCCGCCTGGGCGTGGAAGCCCGCGTGCGCACGGTGGACCCGGCCCAGTTCCAGCGGCTGAGCGACACCTACGACTACGACATGGTGGTGGACGTGTTCGGCCAATCGGAATCCCCGGGCAATGAGCAACGCGGGTTCTGGAGCTGCGATTCCGCCAAGCATGAAGGCGGCAGCAACAGCGCCGGCATCTGCGACCCGACCGTGGATTCGCTGGTGGAAACCGTTATCAACGCGCCCGACCGGCCGAGCCTGGAAGCCGCCACCAAGGCACTGGACCGCGTGCTGCTGTGGGGCTGGTACGTGGTGCCGCACTGGCACCTCGGCTCCTGGCGCGTGGCCTACTGGGATCGCTTCAACCGCGTGGATATCCCCATCCGCAGCGGCTTCGCATTCGACGCCTGGTGGATCGACCCCGCCCGCGCCGACGCCACCGACGCCGCACGACGTGCCGGCGTCAACTGAGGTGAGGCGGATGGGAGAAAGGCCAGGGGCTTTGCCCCTGGACCCCACCAGGGACCTGAGGTCCCTGGACCCACATGAGTTCCGCCTTCGGCGGGGAGGGGCCGTCGAGGTGGTGGAGAGACCCGGGCGGCCCCTCCCCGCCGAAGGCGGAAAAGGTAAA
>JBIKOJ010000301.1:0-4721 GCA_044358135.1 Acetobacteraceae bacterium
CGCCGTCTCCCCCATCGTCGCCCCCACCAACCTCGCCACGCTGGAAGGCGTCATCCGCGAGCGCGCGCAGGCCATCCTCGATGCCCTGCCCCGCGGCGAAGCCTTCGATTGGGTGGACCGCGTCAGCATCGAGCTCACCACCCAGATGCTCGCCACCCTGTTCGACTTCCCCTTCGAGGACCGCCGCAAGCTCACCCGCTGGTCCGATGTCGCCACCGCCGTCCCCGGCTACGGCATCGTCGACACGGAGGAGCAGCGCCAGGCCGAGCTGCGCGAATGCCTCGGCTACTTCATGAACCTCTGGAACGAACGCCTCACCAAGCCCGGCGGGAACGACCTCATCCGCATGCTGCAATCCTCGCCCGCCACGCGGGAGATGTCGCCGCAGGAATTCCTCGGCAACATCATCCTGCTGATCGTCGGCGGCAACGACACCACCCGCAACTCCCTCACCGGCGGCCTCTACGCCTTCAGCAAGTTCCCCGCCGAATGGGCCAAGCTGAAGGCCAACCCCGCCCTGCTCGACAGCACGGTGCCCGAGATCATCCGCTGGCAGACCCCCCTCGCCCACATGCGCCGCACCGCCCTGGCCGACGCCGAGCTCGGCGGCAAGCAGATCAGGAAGGGCGAGAAGGTCATCATGTGGTACGTCTCGGGCAACCGCGACGAGGAGATGATCGAGCGCCCGATGGACCTCGTCATCGACCGCAAGCGCCCCCGCCAGCACCTCAGCTTCGGCTTCGGCATCCACCGCTGCGTCGGCAACCGCCTCGCCGAAATGCAGCTGCGCATCGTCTGGGAGGAAATCCTCAAGCGCGGCTTCGAGATCGAGGTGCTGGAGGAACCCAGCCGCATCCACTCCACCTTCATCAAGGGCTACGGCGCCATGCAGGTGAAGATCGCCGCCTGACCACCACGGCATGAACGCAACGCTGGCCGCCATCACCCCGCCCCTCATCAAGCGGGTGATGGATGGCTACCGCCTCGGCCTCTCCGGCCTCCACGGCCCCGGCCACTGGCGCCGCGTCCGCGCCAACGGCCTCGCCCTCGCCGCCCGCTCCGAGGGCGCCGACGCCGAGTTGGTCGAACTCTTCGCCCTCCTGCACGACAGCCGCCGCATCAACGACGACCACGACCCGGAGCACGGCCCCCGCGCCGCCGCCCTGGCGCGCCACCTCGCCGCCACCACCCTGCTCCCGCTCGACACCGCCCGCCTCGACCTCCTCGCCGAAGCCTGCGCCCGCCACACCGATGGCGACACCACAACCGACCCCACCATCGGCTGCTGCTGGGATGCCGATCGGCTGGAACTCGCCCGCCTCGATATCCCCCCGGATGCCCGCTACCTCAGCACCGCCGCCGCCCGAGACCCCGAAATGCAGCGCACCGCCTGGGCCCAGGGCAGCACCCGCACCCTCCTGCCGGCCCCACCCGGCTGGCCCACCCCCAGGCGCTGAGCCCTCTCAAGACCGCAGCACCGCCTCCCCGCCCGCCACCACCGCCCGCCGCGCCCCACGCCCGGCCAGCCACCGCGCCCACACCCCCAGCGCCAGCATCCCCGCCGCCGTCAGCCCCAAATCCAGCGCCCAGCTCAAAGGCGCCAGCGCCAACACCTGCGTCGCCCCCCAGCTCAGGAACAGGCCGAGGCAGAACACCTCCAGGCTCTTCCGCCCGATCGCCGCCAGCCACTCCGCCGCCGCCACCCGCATCCACGCCGCATCCTTCGGCACGAACCGCGCCACCAGCCACGCCAGCGCCAGCGCATGCACCAGCGCCGTCACCGGCAGCCCCGCCTTCTCCGTGATCCACGCCGGCTCCGCGAACGGCGCCGCCCACAGCCCGATCTCCGGCAGCGCCCCATGCAGCGCCACCCGCGTCGCCAGCCCCACCGCCAGCACCGCCACCGCGCCCGCCGTCACCACCCGGTCCCACCGCGGCGGCAACGCCAGCGCCCGCCCCCGCAACAACGCCCGCCGCCCCAGCCACGCCCCGCCCAGGAACAGCACCTGCCAGGCCAGCGGATCGAACTCCACGCCGGGCACATGCCACCCCACCACCTGCACCACCGCATACACCCCCAGCGGCAGCAGAATCGCAGACTCGCCGACTCGCCCCCACAGCCAGGCGAATCCCGGCAACAGCAGCATCCCCCACACGAAGCTCGGCAAGATCCCCATGAACGCCGGCTGATGCAGCATCAGCAATATGGCCGGCAGCACCTCCAGCGGCGTCGCCAGCACCCGCGCCCAGCCCAACCGGTCGCTCTCGCCCGGCAGCACCGAATGGCACGCGGTGGCCACCATCAGCCCGAACAGCGCGAACACCAGCAGATGCGTGCGATACAGCCGCACCGCCCGCCCCAGCATGTCCCACGCCGCCGCCGCCCACCCCGCCTTCGTCTGCTTCAGCGCGAACACGCTCCCCAGCGTGAAGCCGGACAACAGCAAGAACAGCTCCGAACTGTCGGAAAACCCCCAGCTGCTGTGGATCACCCAGCCGCCCACGAACGAAAACCCGATATGCTTGGCGAAGATCGAAAGCTGCAGCACCCCCTTCACCACATCCAGCCGCTGGTCCCGTGCCGGCTTGGCCGGTATTTTCATGTCCCCCACCACGGTCAGCCCCGCCCGTTCAGGGTTTGCCGCGCCGCACCATACCGGCTAGACCGCCCGCCGCCCCCATGGCCCACCCCCCCGGCCCCGCGCAGGACCCCCACCATGCCCGTGATGTCAGACCGCTGGATCCGCCGGATGGCCACCGAACACGGCATGATCGAGCCATTCATCGAAACGCAAAAGCGCGAGGGGGTCATCAGCTACGGCCTTTCCAGCTACGGCTACGACGCGCGAGTCGCCGATTCATTCAAGGTCTTCACCAACGTGGACTCGGCAATCGTCGATCCGAAACAGTTCAATCCGAATTCTTTTGTCGATCGCACCCAGCCGATCTGCGTCATCCCCCCCAACAGCTTCGCGCTCGCCCACACGGTGGAATATTTCCGCATCCCGCGCGACGTGCTGGTGATCTGCCTCGGCAAATCCACCTACGCCCGCTGCGGAATCATCGTGAACGTCACGCCGCTGGAGCCGGAATGGGAAGGCCAGGTCACCATCGAGATCAGCAACACCACCCCGCTGCCGGCCAAGATTTACGCCTTCGAGGGCATCTGCCAGTTCCTCTTCATCCAGGGCAACGAGCCCTGCGAAACCAGCTACGCCGACAAGGCCGGGAAATATATGGGCCAACGCGGTGTGGCACTTCCCCGGCTCGGTTAAAGTGTTGTATTAAGTTCGCCTGCGCGCCGGGATTGCTGGTGGCGGCGCGGACGACCTCCTAGGCGGACCCAGAATGGACAAGTTTCGCATCCGCGGCGGCCGGCCGCTCGAAGGCGCCATCACCATCGGGGGCGCGAAGAACGCAGCCCTCCCCCTGATGGCCGCCGGCCTGCTCACCGCAGACCGCCTCGTCCTCACCAACGTCCCCCTGCTGGACGATATCCGCACCATGGGCTCCCTCCTCGCCCAGCACGGCGTCGCGGTCGAAAAGGCCTCCAACGACGGCCGAACCCTGTCCATCGGCGGCCCCATCACCAATACCGAGGCGCCCTACGACATCGTGCGCAAGATGCGCGCCTCCTTCCTCGTCCTCGGCCCGCTCCTGGCCCGAGTCGGCGAAGCCCGAGTCTCCCTGCCCGGCGGCTGCGCCATCGGCGCCCGGCCCGTCGATCTCCACCTCAAGGGGCTGGAGCAGATGGGCGCCGAAATCACCCTCGATGCTGGCTACGTCAACGCCAAGGCCCCCAACCAGGGCCTGCACGGCGCCACCATCGTCCTGCCCTTCCCCAGCGTCGGCGCCACCGAAAACCTGCTCATGGCCGCCGCCCTGGCCGACGGCCAAACCACCCTGGCCAACGCCGCCCGCGAGCCCGAAATCGCCAACCTGGCCCAGTGCCTGGTCGCCATGGGTGCGAGCATCACCGGCATCGGCACCGATACCCTCACCATCGAAGGCGTCAAGAAACTCCACGGCGCCACCGTCGCCATCATCCCGGACCGCATCGAAACCGGCTCCTACGCCTGCGCCGCCGCCATCACCGGCGGCAGCATCCGCCTCAACAACGGCTGCATCAGCCACCTCGGCGCCGTCGTCCGCACCCTCGCCGAAGCCGGCGTGGACATCAGCCAGGACGAAGGCGGCGTCACCGTCTCCCGCCGCAACGGCCTGCACGGGATCGATTTCATCACCGAACCCTACCCCGGCTTCCCTACCGACATGCAGGCCCAGCTCATGGCCCTGCTCTGCGTCGCCGAAGGCGCGAGCATGATCACCGAAAACATCTTCGAAGACCGCTTCATGCACGTGCCCGAACTCAACCGCATGGGCGCCCGCATCAACGTCCACGGCGCCTCGGCCATCGTCCGCGGCACCCCCCACCTCTCCGGCGCCCCCGTCATGGCATCAGACCTGCGCGCCAGCTTCGGCCTCATCGTCGCCGGCCTCGCCGCCTCCGGCGAAACCATCGTCAACCGCGTCTACCACCTCGACCGCGGCTACGAAGCCGCCGAAGAAAAACTCGCCGCCTGCGGGGCGAACATCGAGCGCGTCGCGGCATAAGCAAAGGCCAGGGCGCCGCCCTGGACCCGCTGGGGCCTGAGGCCCCAGACCCCCATTCCCTAGAACAGCTTCCCTCCCCCTGCGCGCTTGCGCGGGGGGAGCCGGAG
>JBIKOJ010000303.1:0-4712 GCA_044358135.1 Acetobacteraceae bacterium
ATCATACGCCCCCAGCCCAATCTCCGCCTTCCGCCCCAACACCGCATCCGCCAGCAACCGCCCCGCATACGGCCCCAAGGTCAGCCCGCTCGGCCCCAACCCATTTCCCACGAACAGCCCAGGCACCCCAGACACCGCCCCGATCATCGGCAACTCATCCGCTGCCATCGGCCGGAACCCGATCCGCGTCTCGATCAGCTCCCCATCCGCCAGCCCCGGCGCCACCGCCAGCGCCACATCCAGCACCGCCTTCTGCCCAGACGCCGTCACGCGATAATCGAAGCCCGATCCAACTTCCCGCGTCGCCCCGATCACCACGCGCGAGTCATCGAACGTCAGCAGGTAGAAGCTGTTCATCGGCTGCAACACCGGCCACTGCGACGTATCCACCCCCGCCAGCCGCAGATGCACGATTTGCCCCTTCTGCGGCTCCACCCGCAGCGCAACCCCCAGCGGCGCGAGCAGCGCCGGCGCCCACGCCCCCGCCGTCACCACCACGGCATCATCCGCCCCCACCATCTCGCCCCCAAGCCGCACGCCCTTCGCAGCCCCGCCCTCAGCCACGATCTCCGGCGAGCCCGCCCGCACCACCGCCCCGCGCTTCTGCGCCGCCCGCAGCAGCCCCGCCGCCATCAGCCGCCCGTTCACCCGCGCCGCGTTCTCGATATGCGTCGCCGGCTGCCCCGGCCGCAGCGCCGGGAACATCCCCACCGCCTCCTCCGGCGACACCCGCTTCACCACCCCCATCTCCGGCGCCACCTGCCGCCGCACCGCCAGCCGCTGCTCCACCGCATCGAGCTGCCCCACCTCGTCCGGCACCACCAGCAGCCCCACCCGCCGATAGCCCAGCTCCGTCTCCCCCTCCGCCGCCAGGTCCTGCACCAATTGCGGATAATACCGCCCGGCCCCGAACGCGATCTCCGCCCAGGCCGCATCCTCCCGCGCCGATAGCCACGGGCACACAATCCCCGCCCCCGCCGAGGTCGCCCGCCCGGCATCGTCGCGGTCGAACACCACCACCTCCGCGCCCTCCCGCGCCAGGTGATACGCAACGCTCGCCCCGAACACCCCGGCGCCTACGACCACAACCTTCATGGGAGACTCCTGAAGAAAGGATTCTTCTTTTTTCTGAAGAAAAAAGAAGCAAAAAAGACTTCATTCATTTGCGCCCGGGATAACCGCCGAGCGCAAATGAACAAAAGTTTTTTGGTTCTTTTTTTCAAAAAAGAACCGCTTCCTTACTTAAAGCCGAGGCATCTTCAACGCATTCACATACCCACGATTCCACGTCGGCGTGATCATCACCTCATTGATGCACACATGCGGCGGCAGGCACGCGATATACCGCACCAGATCCCCCACATCCGAAGACTGCGCCATCTTAGCCCGATCCTCGGCCGAAACCGGCACCGGCCGCTTGTCCAGGATCTCGGTCGCCACCTCACCCGGCAGCAGCGCCGTGGAGCGGATGCCATTGATGCATTCCTGCATGTTGATCGAATGGCTCATCGCCACCACGCCATGCTTCGCCGCGGTATAGGCCGCGCCCGAAAGCCCGCCGATGAACCGCCCGGCCATGGAGGCGGTGAAGATGATCACCCCATCTTTCTGCGCTCGCATCATCGGCAGCACCGCGATCGCGCCATAGAACGCGCTGTTCAGGTTGGCGGAGATCACCAGGTCCGCCCCGTCGGGCTGCAGCTCCTGCCAGTTCCGCTTCGGCACGTTGGCCCCGGCATTGGCCACGAAGATATCGAGGTGCCCGAACTTCTCGCCGATCCACGCCACGATGCGGTTGATATCGTCCACCACCGTCATGTCGCCTGGCTGCACGTGGGCATGCTGGCCGATCTTCGCGGAAACCGCCTCCAGCTTGTCCACCCGCCGCCCGGTCAGGATCACCGTGGCCCCTTCCTCGGCCAGCGCCACCGCCGCCCCTTCGCCGATCCCGCTCCCGGCACCGGTCACCCACGCCACCTTGCCCGTCAGCTTGCCCATCGTCTCTCTCCCTTCCCCACCCGCGTGTTGTCGCCCTGGCCGGAACGTGTTGGAGTATCCGGCATCGGGCAGCGAGCGCTCGTCGAGGAGGAAACATGAAAATCCAGGCCATTGAAACCCTGCGCGCCGATGCCGGCTGGCGCATGTTCTCCTTCCTGAAGATCACCACCGACACCGGCATCATCGGCTGGTCCGAATTCAACGAAAGCTTCGGCAGCGCCGGCCTCAAGAACGTCATCGACGCGCTGTGCGAGGTCATCATGGGCCGCGACCCCCGCCCCACCGAGCAGATCGTCGCCCATCTCCACGTCCTCACCCGCCAGTCCCGCGGCGGCCTCAACCAGCAGGCCATCGCCGCGATCGAGAACGCCCTGCTGGATGTGAAGGCCAAGGACCTCGGCATCCCCGTCTACGCCCTGTTCGGCGGCCCGGTGCGCACGCGCATCGAAACCTACTGGTCGCACATGTCCACCTACCGCATCCGCAACGCCGCCCAGATGGGCGTCCCCCCGCTGAAAAACTACGACGACGTCAGCCGCCACGCCGAGGAAATCCGCAAGCTCGGCTTCAAGGGCATGAAGACCAACATCATGGCGTGGGACGGCGAGAAGCTCTCCAGCTGGGGCGGCGGCTTCGGCCGCAACAAGGGCTGGCCGGAACTCAACTGGTCCCAGGAAGCCCTGCGCTACACGCGCGATACCCTGGCTGCCGTCCGCGCCGGCGCTGGCCCGGATGTCGGCATCCATCTGGATACCAACTTCCACTTCAAGACCGAGGGCTTCCGCCGCATCGCCGACACCGTCGCCCCCTACGACCTCACCTGGCTGGAAATCGACCAGCACGACGCCCAGTCGCTCGCCTCCATCAAGGCCATCGCCCCCTGCCCCATCGCCTCCTGCGAAACGCTGCTGGGAAGGCGCGACTTCAAGCCCTTCTTCGAGAACTACAGCATGGACGTGCCGATCATCGACGTGGTCTGGAACGGCCTCGGCGAGTCGGTGAAAATCGCCTCCATGGCCGACGTCTATGAAATGAACGTCGCCCCGCACAATTTCTACGGCCATCTCTGCACCATGCACTCGGCCCATCTCTGCGCCATCGTGCCGAATTTCCGTGTCATGGAGATCGATATCGACAGCGTCGCCTGGCGCGACGAATTCTTCACCACCATCCCCACCATGGAAGCCGGCGAGTTGGTCTTGTCGGATGCGCCGGGTTGGGGCATCGACGTCAACGAAGCGGCCGTGCGCGCGCGCCCGCCGAAGAACTGAGTCCGAGAAAGGGAACGCCACGCATGGCCAAGTTCAAGATCGCCACCCCCGCCGGGGCAAGCTTCACCACGGCGAAAGTCACCTACGACTACGAAAAGAAGGCGCTCGACCTCGCCGGCATCGACTACGAAATCGTCGAAGGCCCGATGAACGAGGATGGCTTCATCGAAGTCGCCAAGGATTGCGACGCGCTCTACGCCAAGGGCATGCCGATCACCAAGAAGATCATCGACAACCTGACCAAGTGCAAAACCATCACCCTGGGCTCGGTCGGCGTCGATAGCGTCGATGTCGCCGCCGCCACCGCCATGGGCATCCCGGTCACCAACTGCCCGGATACCTTCATCGAGGAAGTGGCCGACCACTGCCTCATGCTCCTCCTCGGCTGCCACCGCGACGTGATCGGCCAGGACCAGCTGGTGCGCGACGGCCGCTGGCGCGAAGGCCGCACCCCGCTGCTCAAGATGCCCCGCCTCATGGGCCTCACCCTCGGCCTGGTCGCCTTCGGCCATGTCGCCCGCGCGGTCGCCAAGCGCGCCAAGCCCTTCGGCCTGATCGTGAAGGCCTACGACCCGTTCATCGAGGAACTGGTCATGATCGAGCACGGCGTCCTGCCGGTCTCGCTGGAAGAGGTGATGGCCTGCGACTTTGTCTCCATGCACGCCCCGGCCACCCCGGAAGCCCAGGCGATGCTCAAGGAGCAGCACTTCAAGATGATGAAGCCGACCGCGTTCTTCCTGAACGTCGGCCGCGGCGCCACGGTAGACGAAGCCGCCCTCATCAAGGCCCTCAGCGAAAACTGGATCGCCGGCGCCGGCCTCGATGTGCTGGTGCAGGAGCCGCCGCGCCAGGACAACCCGCTGCTGCAGATGAAGAACGTCATCCTCTCTGCCCACACGGCGTCCGCCAGCGCGCGCTTCGACCCCGCCCGCCTCGGCCGCGTCGGCCAGGAACTGGCCCTCGCCCTCACCAACCGCTGGCCCATGTCCTGCGTGAACCCCACCGTCCTCCCCAAGCTGGACCGCCGCCGCTGGCAGCCCATCTCCATGGAGCGCGGCCCCAACTCCTAAAGCGTGCCCAAGCCCAAAATGCCCTCTCCCCTTGGGGGAGAGGGTTGGGTGAGGGGTAGAAACCTCAAGGCGCTAATCGCCCTGACCCTACCCCTCCTACCCACCCCCGCATCCGCCCAATCCCCCCCACCCGGCACCCGCACCGAATGCAACAGCGCCGGCCTCGCGCTGTCAGCCATCGGCGAAACCCGCCTGCAAACCTACAGCGACGGCCAGGGTCGCACCGTCGAACTCTGGTGCGTCCGTCGCGTCTTCGGCTCCAATTTCGACCTGCGCGTGATCGAGAACGGCCGCAGCGCCACCATCGCCGGCTGCTACTTCGCCCAGGCCACCAACATCGGCCCCACCCTCCACCTCGCCCCCTCCGGCGCCT
>JBIKOJ010000304.1:0-4707 GCA_044358135.1 Acetobacteraceae bacterium
CTGCGGGGCGAACATCGAGCGCGTCGCGGCATAAGCAAAGGCCAGGGCGCCGCCCTGGACCCGCTGGGGCCTGAGGCCCCAGACCCCCATTCCCTAGAACAGCTTCCCTCCCCCTGCGCGCTTGCGGGGGGGGAGCCGGAGGGGGGTGTCGCAACACAACACACCGCAGAAAGAAAAATTTTTCCTATATCGTAAATTTTTCCTTCCAACGGTCCTATCGTTGGCATAAATTCCATGAATGCCGCATTCATCCACCGCCACTGCCGCCGCGTTGCGCACCGCCCTAGGGGCGGTTGCAAACGCGCGCCCGCAGCTTGGCGCCGGTCTCGCGGCCCTGATCCTCGCCCTGCTCGCCCGCCTCCTCGGCCGGGCCGAAGCCGCCTGGGATCTCTCCCCCCACCTGAACGATGAATACGACGACGAACACGACCCGGACTTCGTCTACGTCATCCCCTTCGTCGGCCGCGCCATCCACGCCATCTGCGTCGAAGCCGGCCTCGTCCCCGGCTGGATCTTCGCCGGTCGTCCCTGCCGAGGCATGCGCGCCCTACCTGCGCCCAGGCCCGCACGCCCGCGCGCCCGCGCGCCCTCTCTGCGCGCGCACCACCTCGCTGCCGTTTTTCCCTGGCCTGAAAACCCCCTCGATTTCAGGGGCGCTGACTCACGCCTATTTATATTAGAATTTACTTACTAATAAAAGGGGTCTGGGGCCCAAGGCCCCAGCGGGTCCAGGGCAGAGCCCTGGCCTTACCTTCCTTTGTGCATCCCAGACCTCGCCTCCCCCCAATTCCCGCACTGCACAAGCCCGGCTATCAAGCCTCTGGAGAATGGAGCCCCCAATGACCGCCGCCTTCCGCGCTGAAGTCCAGGAGCCGGACGCCACCGGCCCGTTGATCCTTGCCCTCCCCAAGGGCCGCATCCTCGCGGAATGCGCCCCGCTCCTTCATGCCGCCGGCATCCATCCGAACCCCGACTACGCCAACGAGAACAGCCGCGCCCTGCGCTTCGCCACCGACGATCCCGGCCTCGATGTCGTGCGCGTCCGCAGCTTCGATGTCGCCACCTTCGTGGCTTTCGGCGCGGCGCAGATCGGCATTTGCGGCGCCGATGTGCTGATGGAATTCGACTACCCCGAGATCTACGCCCCGCTCGACCTCGGCATCGGCGCCTGCCGCGTCTCCGTTGCGGAGCCCAAGGCCACGGCGGGCACCGACGACCCCAGCACCTGGTCGCGCATCAAGGTCGCCACCAAATACCCCAACATCGCCCGCCGCCACTACGCCAGCCGCGGCATCCACGCCGACGTGGTGCATCTGAACGGCGCGATGGAGCTGGCCCCCGCCCTCGGCCTCACCCGCGTCATCGTCGATCTCGTGGCCACCGGCTCCACCCTCAAGGCCAACGGCCTGGTGGAAACCGAGGTCATTGCCAAGGTCACCAGCCGCCTCATCGTCAACCGCACCGCGCTGAAAACCCGCCCGGAGGCCGTCGGCGCCATGATCGCCCGCTTCCGAAATGCGCTGGCGGCCATCTCATGAAGCGCCTCAACACCACGGACCCGGGCTTCGAAGCCGACTTCACCGCCCTCCTCAACCAGGCCCGCGAAACCACCTCGAACGTCGGCGACACCGTCGCGGCGATCATCTCGGACATCCGCGCCCGCGGCGACGAAGCCCTCTGCGACTACACCACCCGCTGGGACCGCATGCCCATCGCGCCAGACCGCCTGCGCATCACCGAAGCGGAGATCGAACAAGCCACCGCCTCCGTCCCCGCCGAACTCCTCGAAGCCCTCGACATCGCCGCCCGCCGCATCGAGATCTTCCACCGCGCCCAACTCCCGCAAGACCTCCGGATCGACGACCCCGAGGGCCTCACCCTGGGCATGCGCTGGAACGCGCTCGATGCCGTCGGCATCTACGTCCCCGGCGGCAAGGCAGCCTATCCATCCTCCGTCCTGATGAACGCCATCCCCGCCCGCGCCGCCGGCGTCGCCCGCATCGCCATGTGCGTGCCCACGCCCGATGGCGTGCTGAACCCGCTGGTGCTCGCCGCCGCACGCCGCGCCGGCGTGTCGGAAATCTACCGCGTCGGCGGCGCCCAGGCCGTCGCCGCCCTCGCCTGGGGCACCGCCACCATCGCCCCGGTCGATCGCATCGTCGGCCCCGGCAACGCCTATGTCGCCGAAGCCAAGCGCCAGGTCTTCGGCCGCGTCGGCATCGACAGCATCGCCGGCCCCTCCGAAGTGGTCATTCTCGCCGACGCCGGCCAAGACCCCCGCCGCATCGCCGTCGACCTCCTCGCCCAGGCCGAACACGGCGAAGACAGCCAGTCCATCCTGATCACCACCAGCGCCAAGCAAGCCGAAGCCGTCGCCCGCGCCGTGGAAGCCGAAATCCCCACCCTCCCCCGCGCCGCCATCGCCGGCGCCGCCTGGCGGGATTACGGCGCCATCATCACGGTCGCGGATTGGGAGGAAGGCACCGCCCTGGTCGATCGCCTGGCGCCGGAACACCTGCAGATCATGACGGCGGAGCCCGAAGCCCTCTTCGCCCGCATCCGCCACGCCGGTGCCGCCTTCCTCGGCGCCTTCTCGCCGGAAGCGGTGGGCGATTACGTCGCCGGCCCCAACCACGTCCTGCCCACCGGCCGCACCGCCCGCTTCGCCTCCGGCCTCTCGGTGTTCGATTTCCTCAAGCGCACCACCTGGCTGTCCGCCACCCCCGCCGGCCTCGCCCGCGTCGGCCCCGCCGGCATCGCGCTGGCGGAAGCCGAAGGCCTCCAGGCCCACGCCCGCAGCATCGCGCTCCGCTTGAACCGCCCGGATTGAGCGCTTATCTCCGCCCAAACACCTTCCGGTCCCGCACGATTGCCTGATACGCGGCCATGCGCCTTGACCGGCGCGGGCCCGGTCATCATGGTGCGCGCCGATTGCCCACCCCCCCCGACAGCACAACAGGCCTGATGTCCAAGGAAGACATGATCGAGTTCAGCGGCACCGTGATGGAGCTGCTCCCGAACGCGATGTTTCGCGTGAAGCTGGACAACGAGCACAGCATTCTCGCCCACACCAGCGGCAAGATGCGCAAGAACCGCATCCGCGTCCTGGCCGGGGACCGCGTGAACGTGGAGATGACGCCCTACGACCTCTCCAAGGGCCGCATCACCTTCCGCTTCAAATAGGCTGGCCACGATCGCAGACGTGCCCTCGCCTCCCCTGATCCTGGCATCCGCCAGCCCCCGCCGCCTGGCCCTGCTGGCCCAGATCGGCATCACGCCAGACGCCGTCACCCCGACCGACACCGACGAAACGCCCCACAAGGGCGAAGCGCCCCGCCCGTACGCCCAGCGCCTCGCGCGCGCCAAGGCGCAGGCGGCGCACCGGGACGGCGCCTTCATCCTCGCCGCCGATACCGTGGTGGCCGTCGGCCGCCGCATCCTGCCCAAGGCCGAAACCCCCGCCCAGGCCCGCACGTGCCTGGATCTCCTGTCCGGCCGCCGCCACACCGTGCTCACCGCCGTGGTGCTGCACGGCCCCGATGGCAGGAAGGCGGAACGCGTGTCCGAAACCGCCGTCGCCTTCGCCCGCCTCACCGAAGCACAGATCATGGCCTACATCGCCACCGGCGAATGGCAGGGCAAGGCCGGCGGCTACGCCATCCAGGGCAGCGCCGCCGCCCATATCCGCTTCCTCTCCGGCAGCCATTCCAGTGTCATCGGCCTGCCGCTGTTCGAAACCGCGCAACTCCTGCGCGGCCTCGGCTACCCACTCCCGTGATCATCCGCGCCTCGTCGAGCCCCGGCGAAATCCGCGCCGTGGCCTGCGATGCGAGCGGCCCGCTGGACTACGCCATCGAACGTCCCGGCGCCCCGGACGGGGTCGGCGACCTCCACCGCGGTCGCATCACCGCCCGCCTGCCCGCCCTCGCCGGCAGCTTCGTGAAACTGCACGACGGCACCGAAGGCTTCCTGCCCGACAGCCAGGGCAGCAACGCCCCGGAAGGCACCATTCTGACCGTGCAAGTCACCCGCGCCCCCCAGGGCGGCAAGGGCCCCCGCCTCAGCGCCAGGATCGCCGAATCCATCGAACCCGGCCCCATCGCCCTCCTGCGCCGCGGCCCCGGCGCCATCGAACGCCTCGCCACCCTGCATCCCACGGCCGAGATCGAGCTGGACGACCCCGCCCTGCTCGCCCAGCTCCGCCCCCTCCTGGGCGACCGCCTCCGCCTCGTCCGCCAGGCCTTCCCCGAGTCCCTGGAGTCGCAAATCGAGTCCCTCTCGGAGTCGCACGTCGCCCTCCCCGGCGGCAGCACCATGTCCATCCACCCCACCCCAGCGCTGACCGCCATCGACCTCGACCTCGGCAGCGCCAGCGCCGGCCGCGGCGACAAGGGCCGCACCCACGAACAGGCCAACCGCGCCGCCCTGCCCGCGCTGGCCCGCCAGATCCGCCTGCGCAACCTCGCCGGCGCCATCGTCATCGACCTCGCCGGCCTCTCCCCCAAGCGCCGCGCCAGCCTCGGCCCCGCCCTGGCCGCCGCCCTGGCGCCAGACCCGCTCGCCCCCCGCTTCCTCGGCTTCTCCGCCCTCGGCCTCGCCGAAATCCTCCGCCCCCGCATCCACCCCCCGCTGCACGAACGCCTCGCCACCCCGCTCGCCGCCGGCCTCGCCGCCCTGCGCCACGCCGCCCGCGACTCCGCCGCCCGC
>JBIKOJ010000305.1:0-4697 GCA_044358135.1 Acetobacteraceae bacterium
GGGAGGGGGCTCCAGCGCAGGCGGTTGGGGTTGGGGGGGGCCAGCTTGGTGGCGAGGGTGGGGTGGGTGGCGGGGACGTAGGGCGGGTGGTTGGCCGAGGGGCGGATGCGATAGAGCCAGGTGCGGCGGGCTTCGCTGCGGGGGACGGTGAAGGGGGTGGCGGAGAACTGCTCCGCGTAGAGGCCGTGGGCCGGGCGCTGGGGGGAGTTGCGGCCCTGGGGGAGGGCACCGGGCAGGGCCTCGGTGGCGAATTCGTTGCCGAAGCCGGATTGCATGTGCATGGCGGGGCCCCTCCCTGGTTGGGGGAAGGTAGTTTCGTTTGAAACTGAAGGGAAGAGAGGAAGAGTCTTCTTTTTGTGAACAAAAAGAAGCAAAAAAACTTTATCCGTTTGCGCTTCGCGAGGCCTGGTCAGGGGGGGCACGGCGCAGGGGATGAAAGTTTTTTGGTTCTTTTTTTCAAAAAAGAACGCGCTTGCTTACTTGCTTGCGATTTCGATGGCCTGCTTCACGATCTCCGCATCGCCGATGTGATTGGCGAGCAGCAGGACGAGCGTGGCGTCCAGTTGGCGGGAGGCTTCCGGGGGGAGATCGCGGTGGGCGTTCATCAGGGCTTCGAAGACGCCGTCGGGATCTTGCAGGTGGGGGGTGAGGATCAGCTCTGGCACAGGGCTCTCCGGTGGGCGGCGGCGACTTGGGCTTGGGTGGGGCGGTGCCAGCGGGCGGCGATGTGGTGGTCGGGGCGGAGGAGGTAGAGGTCTCCGGCAGAGGCGCCGTAGCGGGTGGCGGCGGGGCCTTGCGGGGGGAGGGTGAGGGTGGGGAGGCCGAGTGCGGGGGTGGGGCCGAAGCTGAGGGCGCAGAAGGTTGGGGGGAGGCGGCGGAGGAGCCAGCCTTCGTTGGTCGGTGCGTCGGGTGCGGGGGTGCCGGGTGGGGGGCCGGCGTGCCAGGGGGTGTCGTCGGGCGTGTTGAGGGGGGAGTTGAGGTAGGTGGCGGGGCGGGAGAGGCGGCCGGAATTGACCAGGGGGCGGGCGAAGGGGTGGTGGGCGGCGAGTTCGAGGATGGCGGCGCGGTAGGCGTGGGCGGCTTCGTTCTTCGGGGTGATGAAATCGGTGCTGCGGGTGGAGTTGAGGATGTTCTCATCCGCCGCGGGGATGCGTTCGGCGTCGTAGGTGTCGAGGAGGGATTCGGGGGCGTTGCCCTGGAGCACGGCGGCGAGTTTCCAGGCGAGGTTGTCGGCATCCTGCAGGCCGCCATTGCCGCCGCGGGCGCCGAAGGGGCTGACCTGGTGGGCGGCGTCGCCGAGGAAGAGGATGCGGTTGTGGCGGAAGTTTTCGAGGCGGCGGCAGCGGAAAGTGTAGACGCTGACCCATTCGAGCTCGAATTCGGTGTTGGGGCCGAGCATGGCCTGGACGCGGGGGCGGACGTTTTCGGGGCGCTTTTCCTCCTCCGGGTCGGCGTTCCAGCCGAGTTGGAAATCGATGCGCCAGACATGGTCGGCCTGGCGGTGGAGGAGGACGGAGCCGCCGGGATGGAAGGGGGGGTCGAACCAGAACCAGCGCTCGGCCGGGAAGGGCGCCTGCATGGTGACGTCGGCGATGAGGAAGCGGTCCTGGAAGACTTTTCCCACGAAGGGGAGGTTCAGGCTGCGGCGGATTTCGCTGCGGGCGCCGTCGGCGGCGAGGAGCCAGTCGGCGTGGAGGGTGTATTCGCCGTGCGGGGTTTCGATGGTGAGGGTGCCGTCGGGGGTGGCGTTCGTGACGCGGTGCTTCCAGCGGAGGTCGACGCCGGCTTGCTGGCAGGCCTGCACCAGGAGTTCCTCCAGGTGGTACTGCTGGAGGTTGATGAAGGCGGGGAATTCGTGGCCGGGTTCCTGCTGGAGGTCGAAGGCGAAGACCTGGTTTTCGCCGGCGAAGACGCGGCCGGTGTTCCAGGTGACGCCTTTTGCGAGGAGGGCGTCGCCGAGGCCGAGGCGGGAGAGGTATTCCAGGCTGCGCTTGGCGTGGCAGATGGCGCGGGAGCCGATGGAGACGGTGTCGTCGTCGTCCAGCAGGACGGGCTTGATGCCGCGCTGGGCGAGGTCCAGCGCGGTGGCGAGGCCGACCATGCCGCCGCCGACGATGATCACTTGGTGGCGGGCGCCGTGGTCGGTGTGGGGGTGGTGTGGGTAGCGGGGTGGTTGGTAGGGCATGGGGCGCTGGGGGCCGGAGGGAGGTTAAGGAAGAAAGCGGCCACAGAGGCACGGAGACACAGAGGCGCAAGGCAAGGGAGAAGATGCTGCTTCTCCCTTCTGTTCTTCTCTGTGCCTCTGTGTCTCTATGGCCACTTGCTTTCTTTCTATCAACCGCTCAGCGCTTGATTTCGCCGTCCTGGGCGGATTTGTTTTCGAGGGCTTTCCACATTTCGATGTCGCGTTCGGCGGTCCAGATTCGGGGGGTGTCGATGCCCTGGGCTTCGTCGTAGGCGCGGCTGACGTTGAAGGGCATGCAATGGTCGAAGATGACCCAGTGGCCGAAGTCCGGGCGCATCTTGTCCATGGCTTCGGCGTAGATGGTGCGGAGGTCGGCGCCCTTGGCGGCGGCTTGTTTCACGATGGCGAAGAGCTGGCTGGTGAAGGCTTCGGTGCCGTCGAGGGCTTCCTTCACTTCGGCGGCGTTCATCAGGGCGCGGCCGCGGCCGGGGACCATCTTTTCGGCGCCGAGCTCACGCAGCTTGCGGATGGTGCTGGGCCAGTCGGTGAAGTGGGCGTCGCCGCAATAGGGGGTGGCGCCGAATTCGACGGTGTCGCCGGCGAAGAGCACCTTTTCCTTGGGCAGCCAGACGATGGTGTCGCCGGCGGTGTGGGCGCGGCCGATGTGGATGATTTGGGCTTCGCGGTCGCCGAGCCACAGGGTCATTTTCTGGTGGAAGGTCTGGGTGGGCCAGGTGAGGCCGGGGATGCTTTCCTTGCCGCGGAAGAGGCGGGGGAAGCGGCCGATCTCGCTGTCCATGTCCTGCTGGCCGCGTTCGACGATCATGCTGCGGCAGACGTCCGACGCGATGATGCTGTGGGCGGGGTAGCCGGTGGCGCCGAGGACGCGGACGGCGTGGTAGTGGGAGAGGACGATCTGGTTCACCTTGCGGTCGGTGACCGTGGCGATCTTGGCCTGGACGTCTTGCGCCATGAGGGGGGTGGCCTGGGCGTCGACGACGACCACGCCATCGGGGCCGACGATGATGCCGGAGTTGGGGTCGCCTTCCGCCGTGTAGGCGTAGAGGCCGGGGCCGAGTTCGTCGAAGGAGACCTTCTTTTCGGCCATGTCGTTGGTGGAGGCGAAACCGGACATTCTGTGCCCTCCCTGGCGGCTGGTTCGCAGGATGCACGAACCGGCGTAGGCTGTCCTGGGCGATAGTTTCAAATGGAACGGATGGCAAGCGTGGAGGTGGAGGAGGGGCCTTTCCTGCTGGAGGCGTTCCTGCCGTACCAGCTTTCGGTGGCGGCGAACCGGATTTCTCGGCTGTTCGCGCGGCGGTATTCGCGCGAGTTCGGGCTTTCCATCGCGGAATGGCGGGTGATGGCGGTGGTGGGGCGGTTCGGGGCGATCACGGCAAGCGTGGTGGCGGAGCGGACCGAGATGGACAAGGTGAAGGTGAGCCGGGCAGCCGGGGGGCTGCTGGCGGCGGGGCTGCTGGAGCAGGGGCCGGACCCGGCGGATGGGCGGGCCAGGCTGCTGCGGCTGACCGGGCAAGGGGAGGCGGTGCACCGGGCGATCGTGGCGCGGGCGCGCACGCTGGCCGGCGATCTGGCGGCGGGGATGGATGCGATGGAGTTGGCGGCGCTGCAGGGCGCATTGGCGCGGCTGGCGGCGCATGCGAGGGTTCTGGATGCGGCGGAAGGCGAGGGGGAGGCCCCTGCCCCGCCGGAGCCTTAGGAAGGAAGCGTCTTCTTTTTTCTGAAGAAAAAAGACTTCATTTGCTTCCGTCCGTACTAAAAGTTTTTTGGTTCTTTTTTTCAAAAAAGAACATGCTTGTTTGCTTGAGGGAGGATGACATGGAACGCTTGATGCCGGTGGCGGAACGGGTGGGTGCGCTGTTGAAGCAGCG
This sequence comes from Acetobacteraceae bacterium, assembly GCA_044358135.1. Lineage (GTDB taxonomy): Bacteria > Pseudomonadota > Alphaproteobacteria > Acetobacterales > Acetobacteraceae > CAMDGX01. The sequence goes on from JBIKOJ010000305.1 coordinate 4,078, forward strand.
CGGCGACAAGGTGGCGGTGGCGGAGAGTTCGGCGGGGGGGCTGATCTCGGCCGCGTTGCTCGCGGTGCCCGGGGCCTCGGCCTACTATCTGGGCGGGGTGGTGGTGTACACGCGGTTGTCGCGCAATCTGCTGCTGGAGTTGTCCGACCGGGAGCTGGCGAGCGTGCCGCCGAATTCGGTGCAGATGGCGGCGCTGATGGCGGGCGCGATGCGGGAGAAGTTCGGCGCCACCTGGGCCCTGGCGGAAACGGGCGCGGCGGGGCCGGGCGGGAACCGGTATGGGCACCCTTCGGGGCGGGCGTGCTTCGCGGTGGCCGGGGCGATGCCGCTTTCCTTGCAGATCGACACGGGGCTGGATGACCGGGCGGAGAACATGTGGGTGTTCGCCGAGCGGGCGCTTTTGATGTTCGAAGAGGCGCTCAAGGGCTGATGGACGAGCTGGCGTTTCTGCGAGCGCTGCACCGGCCCGGGACGATCGTGGACGTGGGCGCGCATGATGGTGCGCTGACGGTGCCGCTGGCGCAGTTGCCGGGGGCGAAGGTGGTGGCGTTTGAGCCGCTGCCGCCTGCCTTCGCGCGGTTGCGGGCGGCGGTGGCCGGGTTGCCGGTGGAGTTGCGGCC
>JBIKOJ010000306.1:0-4687 GCA_044358135.1 Acetobacteraceae bacterium
GCGAGGTCATGCGGTTTCCCGGAAGAGTTCGCGGCCGATGAGCATGCGGCGGATTTCGGAGGTGCCGGCGCCGATTTCGTAGAGCTTGGCGTCGCGCAGGAGGCGGCCGGTGGGGTAGTCGTTGATGTAGCCGTTGCCGCCGAGGGTCTGGATGGCTTCCAGCGCCATCCAGGTGGCTTTCTCGGCGCTGTAGAGGATGGCACCGGCGGCATCCTTGCGGGTGGTGCGGCCGCGGTCGCAGGCCTTGGCGACGGCGTAGACGTAGGCGCGGGCGGCGTTCATCACCGTGTACATGTCGGCGATCTTGCCTTGCATCAGCTGGAACTCGCCAATGGCCTGGCCGAACTGCTTTCGGTCGTGGATGTAGGGCAGCACCACGTCCATGCAGGCCTGCATGATGCCGAGCGGGCCGCCGGAGAGGACGACGCGTTCGTAGTCCAGCCCGCTCATCAGCACCCCTACCCCACCATCGAGGCGGCCGAGGATGTGGCTGGCGGGGACTTCGACGTTGTCGAAGACGAGCTCGCCGGTGTTGGAGCCGCGCATGCCGAGCTTGTCCAGCTTCTGGGCGCAGCTGAAGCCGGGCATGCCTTTCTCGATGAGGAAGGCGGTGATGCCGCGCTGGTGGGCTTCGGGGTTGGTTTTCGCATAGACGACGAGCACATCGGCATCGGGGCCGTTGGTGATCCAGAACTTGGTGCCGTTGAGGAGGTAGCCGTCGCCCTTCGGTTCGGCCTTCAGGCGCATGGACACGACATCGGAGCCGGCGCCGGGTTCACTCATGGCCAGGGCGCCGATGTGCTCGCCGGAGATGAGCTTGGGCAGGTACTGGCGCTTCTGCGCCTCGGTGCCGTTGCGGCGGATCTGGTTGACGCAGAGGTTGCTGTGGGCGCCGTAGGAGAGGCCCACGGAAGCCGAGGCGCGGCTGATTTCCTCCATGGCGATGGTGTGGGCAATGTAGCCCATGCCGGCGCCGCCATACTCCTCCTCCACCGTGAGGCCGAGGACGCCGAGTTCGCCCATCTTGCGCCAGAGGTCGTTGGGGAACTCGTTGCTGCGGTCGATCTCGGCGGCGCGGGGGGCGATCTCGGCCTCGGCGAAGCGGCGGACGCTGTCGCGCAGCATGTCGATCTCTTCGCCGAGGTCGAAATCGAGGCCGTACTCGGTGTTGCTTGCCATGGGTTTCGCCCTCTTTAGGAAGAATGTTCTTTTTTGAAAAAAAGAACCAAAAAACTTTCATTCCTTTGTGCCCGGGCTAGCCGCGGCGCAAGTGAATAAAGTTTTTTTGCTTCTTTTTGTTCACAAAAAGAAGACTCTTGCTTCATGCCTTCAGCTCCGGAAAGTCGTCCTCACGGTATTCGCCCTGGGCGCGCTCGGCTCGGGTGTTTTCGGATTGGCGCAGTTCTACACGTCGAATTTTGCCGGAGATGGTTTTCGGCAGGTCGGCGAATTCCAGGCGGCGGATGCGTTGGAACGGGGCCAGGCGTTCGCGGCAGTGGCGGAAGATGGAGAGGGCGGTTTCCGGGGAGCCGTTCGAGCCTGGGGCCAGGACGATATAGGCCTTGGGAACGGCGAGGCGGATGGGGTCGGGTGCCGGGACGACGGCGGCTTCGGCGATGGCGGGGTGTTCGATGAGGACGGATTCCAGCTCGAACGGGGAGATGCGGTAGTCGCTGGCCTTGAAGACGTCGTCGGCGCGGCCGATGAAGGTGAGATAGCCGTCGGCGTCGCGGCTGGCGACGTCTCCGGTGCGGTAGACGTCTTTTCCGAGGGGTTGGAAAGTGCCGTCCTCGTTCTGGTAGCCGAGCATGAGGGAGGGGGGCTTGGCATCGAGCGAGATGCAGACTTCGCCTTCGTTGGCGTCCTCGTCGGCCGTGTTCAGCAGGCGCATGCGGTAGCCGGGCATGGGGACGCCCATGGAGCCGGGCTTGACCTTGAGGCCGGGCGGGTTGCCGATCTGGGCGGTGGTTTCGGTCTGGCCGTAGACGTCGCGGATAGTGATGTGCCAGGCGGCCTCGACCTGGTCCATGACCTCGGGGTTGAGGGGTTCGCCGGCGGAGAGGAGTTCGCGGAGGGACATCTTCCAGGATTTGAGGTCTTCCTGGATGAACATGCGCCAGACGGTGGGGGGTGCGCAGAGGGAGGTGACCTTGTGCGCGGCCAGCGCGTCCAGCATCGCCTTCGCGTTGAAGCGGGGCTGGTTGAGGATGAAGATGGTCGCACCCGCGAGCCAAGGGGTGAAGAAGCAGGACCAGGCGTGCTTGGCCCAGCCCGGCGAGGAGATGTTGAGGTGCTTGTCGCCGGGCTGGAGGCCGAGGGCGAACATGGTGGAGAGGCTGCCGACCGGGTAGCTCTGGTGGCTGTGCAGCACCAGCTTCGGCTTCGCGGTGGTGCCGGAGGTGAAGTAGAGCAGCAGCGGGTCGGTGGCGTTGGTGGGGCCGTCGGGCGTGAAGGTTGCTGAGCCCGAGTGGAGGGTTTCGTAGGCGGTCCAGCCTGGGGGAGCTTCGCCCACGGCGATGCGGGTGGCCTGGGGGTCCAGGCCTTCGAACTTGGCGCAGTCGGCGGTGGCGGCGACGATGTGCTTCACACGGCCGCGGGCGAGGCGGTCGGCGAGGTCGGGCTTGTTGAGCAGGGTGGAGGTGGGGACGACGACGGCGCCGAGCTTGATGGCGGCGAGCATCACCTCCCACAACGGGACGACGTTGCCGAGCATGAGCAGGATGCGGTCGCCGCGCTTCACACCGAGGGCGCGCATGGCGTTGGCGACGCGGTTGGAGCGCTCGGAGAGCTGGGCGAAGGTGAGGGTGGCGGCACCCTCGCCTTCGATCTGGAGGGCCGGGTTGTTCGCCAGGGGGCCGCGCGCGAGCTCGGCGTCGAACCAGTCCAGCGCGAAGTTGAACTTTTCCATCACCGGCCAGCGGAAATCGCGGTAGGCGGTGGCGTAGTCCGTGCGGTGGTCGAACAGGAACTGGCGGGCTTGCTTGAAGGCTTCGAGGCTCATGGGCGGTGCTCCCTGGGGGGAAGGCAGGCAGAAAGGAAGGCCTTCTTTTTCTGAAGAAAAAGAAGCAAAAAGACTTCATCCGATGGCACCGCATCCTCCATGGAGAGTGCGGCGCAAGGTCGGAAAAGTTTTTTGGTTCTTTTTTTCAAAAAAGAACATCCTTCCTTTCTATGCGAGATCGCTGCGGAACTTCGCCCCAAGCCACTGGGCGATGATGGAGAAATCCCGGTCGCCGTGGCCATCTTCCATCATGGCTTCGAATAGCTTCGTGGTGTGGGCGCCGAGCGGGGTGGGGGCGCCGCCGGCTTCGGCGGCTTCCTGGGCGAGGCGGAGGTCCTTGACCATCAGCTTGGTGGCGAAGCCCGGCGCGTAGTCGCGGTTGGCGGGGGTGGTGGGGACCGGGCCGGGGACGGGGCAGTAGCCGGTGAGGGCGAAGCTCTGGCCGGTGCTGGGGGCGACGATGTCGAACATCTTCTGGCGCGAGAGGCCGAGGCGTTCGGCCATGGCGAAGGCTTCGGACACGCCGATCATGTTGATGGCGAGCATCATGTTGTTGCAGGCCTTGGCGACCTGGCCGCTGCCGGCGGGGCCGGCGTGGATGATGGCGCGGCCCATGCCTTTCAGGAGCGGCTCGGCGGCGGCGAAGCCGGCTTCGGTGCCGCCGACCATGAAGGTGAGGGTGCCTGCGGCAGCACCCGCGGTGCCGCCGGAAACCGGGGCGTCGAGGAATTCGATGCCCTTTTCTGCGGCGTCCGCGCCGACTGATTTGGCGGTGGCGACGTCGATGGTGGAGCTGTCGATGATCAGTTTCGTGCGGGCGGAGATGCTGGCGAGGATGCCGCCCTGGCCGGTGCAGACATCGGCCACGTGCTTGCCGGTGGGGAGCATGGTGACGACGGCATCCACATCCGCCACGGCCCGGGCGATGGTGGGGGCGGTTTCGCCGCCGTTGGCGCGATGCGCGGCCAGGACGGCTTCATTGAGGTCGAAGCCGATGACCTGGTGGCCGGCCTTCAGCAGGTTGGTGGCCATGGGCAGGCCCATGTTGCCCAGGCCGATAAGAGCGACTTTCATGCTGCCTCCAGGAGTTTCCGCGCGATGATGACGCGCATGATTTCGTTGGTGCCTTCCAGGATGCGGTGCACCCGGAGGTCACGCAGGTAGCGTTCCATCCCGTATTCGCGGATGTAGCCGTAGCCGCCATGGAGTTGCAGGGCTTCATCCACGATGCGGAAGCAGGCATCGGTGGCGAAACGCTTGGCCATGGCGCAGCGCATGGTGGCATCGGGCGCCCGGTTGTCCAGCGCCACGGCGGCGCGGTGGACCATGAGGCGGGCGGCTTCCAGCTCGGTGGCCATGTCGGCCAGCTTGAACTGCAGGGCCTGGAATTCGGACAGCGTCTTGCCGAAGGCGCGGCGTTCCTGGATGTAGGCCTTGGCCGCCTCCAGGCAGGCGCGGGCGCCGCCGAGGGAGCAGGCGGCGATGTTGATGCGGCCGCCATCCAGACCCATCATGGCGAAGCGGAAGCCTTCGCCTTCCTGGCCCAGGCGGTTTTCGTGCGGGATGCGCACGTTGTCGAACATCACCTGGGCGGTGGGCTGGCTGTTCCAGCCCATCTTGTTTTCCGGGGCGCCGAAGGACAGGCCGGGCATGCCCTTTTCCGCGACGAGGCAAGAGATGCCGCGC
>JBIKOJ010000307.1:0-4670 GCA_044358135.1 Acetobacteraceae bacterium
GGCGATGATGGCGCCGACCGATCCGGTGCTGGCGTCTGACGTGCAGGTGGGGCCGCCGCAGACCGGGGAGGAGGACGAGGTTCGGTTCACGCTGACCGCGGAGGCGGGGCTGAACGACGGGCTGGCGTTTCCATTCGTGAACCTGGCGATCCTGGCGGCGCTTGAGGCGGGGCTGTCTGGGCCGGCGCTGGGGGGCTGGGTGATCGAGGATGTGGTTTGGAAGCTTGCGGCCGGTGCGCTGGTGGGGCTGGGGATGGGGCGGGCACTGGGGTGGCTGACGTTTCGGGTGCCGAACCGGACCGGGCTATCGAGGACGGGGGATGGGTTCGTGGCGCTGGGGATCACGTTCCTGGCCTATGGCGTGACGGAGCTGGCGCATGGCTACGGGTTTCTGGCCGTGTTCGTCTGTGCCTTGGCCCTGCGCGCCAGTGAGCGGCAGCACGCGTATCATGAGAAGCTGCACGATTTCGCCGACCAGACCGAGCGGCTGCTGATGATGGTGATCCTGGTGCTGTTCGGCGGCGCCATTGCCGGCGGGCTGCTGGCCGGCGTGGGCTGGCAGGAGGTTGCGGCGGCGGTGGTGATCCTGCTGGTGGTGCGGCCGGTGGCGGGAATGCTCTCGCTGATGGGGGCGCGGCGGCCTTCGCATGAGCGGCTGGCGATCGCGTTCTTCGGCATTCGCGGGTTGGGGAGTTTCTATTATGCCGCCTATGCGCTGAACCACGCGCCGTTCGCCGAAGCCGAGCGGCTGTGGGCCGTGCTGGGGCTGACGGTGCTGTTCTCTATCGTGCTGCATGGCACGACGGTGACACCGGTGATCCGCCACCTCGACCGGCGGCGGGGGGGGTTCAGCGGGGGGCTGGGACGGCCCAGAGCGCGGCCAGCGCCGTGACGGAGGGGGCGCTGTCGATCTGGCCGATGGCGTCGCCCAGGGCGGCGGCGCGGGGGTTCCCTAGGAGCGGGGCCACCAGGCCGTCGAACTTGGCGCGGATGCGGGTGCCCTGGTGGGAGACGCTGGCGGCGGGGATGCCGGCGTCGTGCTCCGCGGAGAGGGTGGTCTGGTCGGTGAGGCGGATGTCCATGGCGGCGTGGGTGACGCCGAAGCCGGGCTGGAGCTCGACCGTGACCTTGTCGCGCAGGGCGGTGATGCGGGGATCGGCGGCGACCTCGGCGGTGAAGCTGTCCAGCCGGCTGGTTTCCAGGCCGGCCAGCGCCATGGCGGCGGTGAGGCGGTGGGAGAACTTGGCTTCCAGGCCGGTGCGCGGGGCGGCGATGTTGCAGACGCGGTCGGTGGTTTCATCGACGCGGAGCGTGATGGCGGCGATGCGGTCGGCGGTGACCTGGGGGTTGGCGCGCAGGGTGCGGGCGGCTTCGATGCCGGCGTGGGTGAGGTAGCAGGCGGCGTGGTATTTGAAGAGGTTGGCGCGGATGTGCCAGCCGCCTTCGGGCTCGGCGAGCGCGGCCTCGGGGTTGAAATCCGGCGAGTGGGTTTTCGCGAAGCCTTGCGGGCATTCCAGGCTGTCGGGCCGGGCGGTGAAGCCGCGGGCGGCGAGCTTGGCGGCGAGCAGGCCGTTCTGGGCGGCCTTGCCGGCGTGCAGCGGCTTGCACATGGTGCCGAACATGGATTTGAGCCCGGCGGCCTGGGTGGCGGCGATGCCCAGGGCGTGGAGGGTCTGTTCCTCATCGAGGCCCAGCAAGTGGGCGCAGCCGGCGGCGGCGCCGAAGGTGCCCACGGTGCCGGTGGCGTGAAAGCCGACCTGTTCGTAGTGCGCGGGAGCCATCACCGGGCCGACGCGGCAGGCGGTTTCGTAGCCGACGACGAAGGCGGCCAATACCTCCGCCCCCGAGGCGCCGCGGGCTTCGCCGAGGGCCATGACGGCAGGCAGGATGGCCACGGTGGGGTGGCCGGGCATGGACAGGTTGACGTCGTCGTAGTCCAGCGCGTGGGCCATGGTGCCGTTGAGCAGGGCGGCGGCGCCGGCGGGCAGGCGCATTGTGCTGCCCCAGACGCTGGCCTGGGGGGTGCCGCCGGCTTCCTCCAGCTCTGCGCGCAGGATGCGCACGAGCTCGTCCTCGGCGCCGGCCATCGCGACCGCGATCGCGTCCTGCATGCATTGCCGGGCCAGGTCGCGCACTTCGCCCGGCATCGCGGCATGGGTGAGCGCGCGGGTGCGGCGGACGATGCTGCGGGTGAGGTCTTGCATGGCGCGTTCCTGTCCGGCGGGCGGGTGGCTGCCCTTTGGCATGGAGTATGCGCGACCTCGGCCCGGGCGGGAACCTCCGCGGCGGCGGTCAGCCCTTGACGGTTTTCGGGCCCTGCTTGGTGGCGACCGGCATGGGGCGCGGCGGGGCCGGGGGTGGGGTGTTGCTGACGGTCTTGGTGGCCTTCGGCTTCTTGGCCTCGCGGCCGCCCTTGTCCCTGCCCTTGGCCATGGTGGTGCTCCCTTAGCTGGCGCGCGCGGCGCCGAATGAGTGCCAGTGGTGCACGCTTCGGCGCCGGAATGCCAGCCTGTCTTACGGCTTTACGGTGTCCTTCAGGCCGCCGATGGCGTTCTGGGCCTTGCCTTCCATCTGCTGCGCCTTGCCGTCGGCCTGCAGCTTGATGTCACCGACGATGCGGCCGATGGCCTGCTTGAGCGTGCCGACCACCTGCTTGCCGGCGCCAATGATCCTGTCCTTGTCCATGTGCGTGGGCTCCTGATGGTGATGGGCCCGCTTGCGGGCGGATTTGCCGGCGGCGGTGGTGGTGCGCCCCGCCAGCAGCGGCGCCGTGGCGAGCAGGAGGAAGAGGGCGACGAAGCTGTAGGCCTGGATGGTCATGGCGGTGTTCCCTTGCGATGCGGGGGCCTCAGCGCCAGACGGGGGTGCCCAGGTTGATGTTGCGGTTGGTGGTGGCGGCACCGCCGACGGCACCGACGGCGCCGCCGATGAGGGCACCGGTGCCAAGGGCGCCGCCTGTGAGCGCACTGGCGGCGACGCCGGCGCCGGCACCGATCATGCCGCCCGAGAGGGCGCGGTCGCCGGAGGTGTTGCCGCAGCCGGCCAGCGCCAGGGTGGCGATGGCGAAGAGGAGGGTGGCGGGAATGAATGTTTTCATGGGATGGCTTTCAACGAAATGACGGGGCGGATTGCCGCGCGCCCTGAATTGAGGGCGTGTCGCCAGTCAAACCATGAAGGCCGATCTGAATGGATGGGCACACCGTGTCGCCCCGTGTCGCAGTGGACGGGGCGGTGCACCTGGCGCTTTGCCAGGGTGCGGCGTGCCGTATTCAATGAGATGGTGACGGGGTGTATGGAAATACACCCCGGCCGGAAGAATTATTATGGTGCCGATCAGCGGCCCTTGAAGACCGGCTTGCGCTTTTCGTTGAAGGCGGCGACGCCTTCGCGGCGGTCTTCGGTGGGGGGCAGGCGATTATAGGCCTCGATTTCGAACAGCAGGGCGCTGGCCAGGTCCATCTGCATGCCGGTGTTCACGGAATGCTTGATCTGGCGGGTGGAAAGCGGCGCGTTGCCTGCGATGCGCTGGGCGGTGGCCAGCACCTCGGCCTGCAGGGCGGCGGGGTCGCAGACCTTGTTGAGCATGCCCCATTCCAGGCCCTGCTGGGCGGTGAAGGGCAGGCCGGTGAGAAGGATCTCCTTGGCGCGCTTGATGCCGACGGCGCGGGGCATGTTCTGGGTGCCGCCGGCGCCCGGCATGATGCCGAGGGTGACTTCCGTGAGTGCGAAGCGGGCGGTGGTGCTGGCGTAGGCGAAATCGCAGGCGAGCGCGAATTCGCAGCCGCCGCCATAGGCGGCCCCGTTGATGGCGCCGATGATCGGGATGGGGCATTCCTTCATCGCGCGCACGCCGCGTTCGAAGATCAAATGCTGGGCCTGCCACTGCGCGTCGGTCATGCCGTTGCGCTGCTTGAGGTCGCCGCCGGCGCAGAAGGCCTTCTCGCCGGCGCCGGTGAGGATGACGCAGCGGTAGAGGCCGGGGTCGTTGCAGAGCGCATCCCAGAGGTCGAGCATGTCCAGCCCCATCTGGGTGTTCATGGCGTTGGAGACTTCGGGGCGATTGAGCGTGATGCGCAGCACGTGCTCGGCGGGTTCGTCCAGCGCGAGGGTTTCGTAGGTCTTGGCGAGTTTCATGGGGAATTTCCGTGGGCTTGGCGCGGCGACGGTACCGGCCGTAGGAAGGCGGGTCAAACGGGCGGGGCGGCCATGCCGGCGGTGAACTGGGGGCGGGAACTGGCGACCATGCGCGCGCGCTTCGGCGGGCGGGTGGCGGTGGAGGATGCGGCGGGGGCGGCGAGCTATGCCGAGGTGATCGACCGCGCGGCGGGGCTGGGGCGGCGGCTGCGGGAGGCGGGGATCGGGCCCGGGGACCGGGTGGCCACGGTGGCGCGCAACGGGCGGCTGGCCGTGGCGATCTCCTGGGGGGTGATGCTGTCGGGCGCGGCGGAGGTGCCGCTGAACATCGCCTATACCGAGGCGGAGTTTCGCGATGCGCTGGCGATTGCCGGGATCCGCAGCGTGGCCTGCACGAAGGAGCACGCGGCGCTGTTCCGCGATGCCGGGTGCGCGGTGCATGCGATGGAGGACGTCGGCGCGGAGGTGCTGGAGGCCGGGTTGTTCCCGAACGTGCCGGCCGGGGCGCCGGGGCGGATCGGGTTCACGAGTGGGAC
>JBIKOJ010000127.1:0-15543 GCA_044358135.1 Acetobacteraceae bacterium
GCCAACCGCTGCAGGATATACCGCGTCATGAGGGTAGGCCGGGGCTTCCGCCCCGGACCCCGACCAGGGCTCTGCCCTGGACCCGCCAGGGACCTGAGGTCCCTGGACCCGCATGAGTCTTTCCGCCTTCGGCGGGGAGGGGCCGTCCGGGATTCTCCACCGCCTCGATGGCCCCTCCCCGCCGAAGGCGGAAAAGGTCCCGGGGTCTGGGGCCGAAGGCCCCAGTGGGGTCCAGGGGCAAAGCCCCTGGCCTTGATCCGAGGCGGTACCCCGGCCTGTCCTCAGCGCGCAAAGAAGAACTGCTCGGTGCGGGCGTTGCCGGGGCTGCGCAGGGGCCAGTCGTTGCCCAGGGTGGTGGGCACGTTGCGGAAGCGGGTGTTGGCGACGACCACGCCTTGGACCATGGGGGTGAGGCCCACGGTGCCGATTTCGAACAGGTTGTCGGCCCAGATGCGGTAGATTTCCTTGGCGGCTTCGATCTGTCCGGCGGGTCCGACGGTGCGGGCCTGGTCGACCAGGGCGATGATGCGCTTGAACTCCGGGGTGGGCTCCACGCCGTCCTTGCCGCCGGAGTTGATCCAGGTGCGGAACTGCGGGCCGATGGTCAGGATGGGGGCGTTGCGCGGGTCGACCTTGGCGTTGCCGGTGTAGGGGAAGGCGGAGGTGTCCTGGTTCCAGACCTCCGTCATCAGCTCGTTGTTCTCGTTCATCTTGAAGTGCAGGGCGCGTTCGCGGATCTGCACCACGGCCTTGATGCCCACGGCTTCCCAGTCCTTGGCCACCAGCAGGGCGACATCGGGCCAGGCGCCGAAGGCCGGGACGACGGAGATTTCGATGGTGGCCTGCTTGCCGTTCGGCATCAGGCGGATGCCGCTGCTGTCCTTGCGGGTGAGGCCGATGGCATCGAGCATCTTGTTGGCCACGTCCGGCTTGAACTCGGTGTATTTCTGGGCGTACTCGGCGCCGGGGTAGTAGGGGTGCCAGGGGGCGGGCACGCCTTGGCGGGCTTCACCGAGGCCGAGGAAGACCGATTCCTTGATCTGGTCGCGGTTGATGGCGTGGCTGAGGGCGATGCGGAAATCGCGGTTGGCCAGGAGCTTCGCCACCTCGGGGTCGGCTTTGTAGGTTTGGTTGAAGGCGATCACGGCATCGGCGCCGCCGAAGGTGGGCCAGGTGATGACGCGGTAGCGGCCGGTGCGCTCCTGTTCCTTGAGCACCGGATAGTTGGTCATCTGGATGTGGCGTTCCTGCATGTCGAAGCTGCCGGCGATGGCGGCCAGGTTCAGGGCCTGCACGTCGGCGAAGTAGGTAAAGCGCACTTCGTCGATATAGGGCAGCTGGTTGCCCTGGGGGTCGACGCCGACGAAGTAGGGGTTGCGGCGCAGGGTGAAGATCTGGTCGCTGGCGCGGCTGGCCGGGGCCCAGGCGCCCATGGTGGGGCGCTCCGGGTTCTCCGGGGGGGCGTTGCGGTTGGCGAAGAGCTCCGTCCAGGTCTTGAACCCTGCCGCCTGGGCGGCCTTGTCGACGTCGTCCTTAGGCGTGTAGGCGGGGTGGAATTTCTTGAGGTAGTGCGCCGGCAGGAACATGGCGTAGGTGCGGTCTGCCCCGTCGGCATTGGCCACCGCGGTGAGGAACAGCGTGGCCGGCGCGGCGTAGGTGAAGCGCACGGTGGCGTCGTCCACCTTCTCCACCAGGGCGGGCGAGCCGTCGGCGTTCTTCATCCAGCCCGGCACGCTGGGCGTGAGGTCCTTGTTGAGCAGGACGTCCTTGTACCAGAACACGATGTCGTCGGCGGTGAAGGGCGCACCGTCGGACCATTTGGAGCCTTTGCGCAGGCGCAGGGTCCAGGTTTTGAAATCGGCCGAGGGGTCGGCGCCGGCGGCGATCTTGGGCTCGATGGTGGCGCCGTCGGGCGAGAAGCGGAACAGGCTGTCGTACACCACGCGGACGTAGTTGTTGGCGTCCGCCGGGCCGAGGAAGGCGCGGCGCCAGGTGCCGCCGTAGTCGCCGGCGCGTTCCACCACGGGGACAACGAGGGGATTTTCCGGCAGGCGCTGGTCCACCGCGGGCAGGCGCCCGGCGCGGACCTGTTCGGCCAGGGCGGGGGCTTCCTTGTAGCGGCTTTGTGCCTCGGCGGGCGTGGCCAGAAGGCCCGCGCCGATTGCCGCCAAGCCCGCGAGCGCACTCCGCCGCATGATGTCGCGCATCGTTGCCTCCTGGTTCCCGTTGTTTCTGCCGTGCCGGCTTCAGGCCGGGTTGCGGGTATCGTCCTGGCGTGGCGCGGGGAAGTCAATCACGCCTTGCGCGGATGCGGCACGGGTGCATGCTGCGGCAGCCTCACCGCGCGGCGGCGCCGGGCTGACTGACATGGGCCGCCAGAAGGATGCCGGATGCAGCAGCGTGCCACCCCCACCTTCGTGGAGCTCTTCACCCCCAAGCTGGTGACGGTGCTGCGGGAAGGCTACGGGCTGCAGGAACTGCGCTCGGACATCATCGCGGGGTTGACGGTTTCGATCATCGCCCTGGCGCTGTCGATGGCGATTGCCATTGCCTCGGGCGTGTCGCCGGAGCGGGGGCTGTATTCGGCGATCGTGGGCGGGTTCGTGATTTCGGCGCTCGGCGGCAGCCGGTTCCAGATCGGCGGGCCGGAGGGCGCGTTCATCGTGCTGGTGCTCGCCACCGTGACGGTGCACGGGATCGACGGGCTGGTGCTGGCGACGTTCCTCAGCGGCATCATCCTGGTGGCGATGGGGCTGCTGCAGCTGGGCACCTTCATCAAGTACATCCCCTTCCCGGTCACGGTGGGGTTCACCGCGGGGGTGGCGGTGATCATCTTCGCCAGCCAGATGCGCGAGCTGCTCGGCATCACGCTGGCGCATGAGCCCGGGGAGCTGGTGCCCAAGGTGAAGGCGCTGTGGGCGGTGCGGGACAGCTTCAACGCCCAGGCGGTGCTGGTGAGTGCCGGCACGATCGGGGTGATCCTGCTGGTGCGGCGCTTCCGGCCGCACTGGCCGGGCATGCTGGTGGCGGTGGCGGTGGCCGCGGCCGTCACGGGGCTGGTGGGGATGCAGGTGGCCACCATCGGCACCAATTTCGGCGGCATCCCCAGCGGGTTGCCGATGCCCGAACTGCCGGTGTTCACGCTGGAGAAGGTGATGGCGGTGCTGCCCTCAGCCTTCAGCTTCGCGCTGCTGGGCGGGATCGAGAGCCTGCTGTCGGCGGTGGTGGCAGACAGCATGAGCGGGCGGCGGCATCGCTCCAACTGCGAGCTGGTGGCCCAGGGCCTGGGCAACATGGCGGCGGCGCTGTTCGGCGGCTTCTGCGTGACGGGCACGCTGGCGCGCACGGCGACCAACGTGCGCGCGGGGGCGCGCGGGCCGGTGGCGGGCATGCTGCATGCGGTGTTCCTGCTGCTGTTCATGCTGCTGGCAGCCCCACTGGCCGCCTATATCCCGCTCGCCGCGCTGGCCGGGGTGCTGGCACTGGTGGCGTGGAACATGTTCGAGCTGCGCGCCTTCTCCGCCCTGATCCGGGCCTCGCGCGGGGATGCGGTGGTGGTGCTCTCCACCTTCCTGCTGGTGATCTTCCGCGACCTGACGGAGGGCATCCTGGTCGGCTTCGGGCTGGGCGTGCTGCTGTTCCTGCATCGCATGGCGCAGGCGGTGGAGGTGCAGACCGGCATGCCGATGGTGATGCAGGACCAGGCAGACCACGTGCCGGGGCAGGACCGCGTGCCGTACGATCCCGCGCAATCCTCGGACCGGGATATCCTGGTGCACCGCATTTCCGGCGCGTTCTTCTTCGGCTCGGCGGCCAACGTGGCGATTGCGCTGGACCGGCTGGCGGAGCGGCCGAAGGCGTTCGTGCTGGATTTCTCCGCCGTGCCGCTGCTGGATTCCACCGCCGCCAGCACGATCGAAAGCTTCGTGCGCAAGGCGCGGCGGCGGCAGGCGCGGGTGCACATTGCCGGCGCCATCCCGCAGGTGCGGCACGTGCTGCTGGGCCAGGGCGTGCGGCCGCCGGACGTGGCCTACAACGCCTCCGTGGCCGATGCGCTGGAAGCGGCGCGCGCGGCGATTGCCGCGCCGGCCTGAACCGGCAGCACGGTTCCCGGGCGTTTTCAGAGGGTTCCCGCCCAGGTCGGCGGCCAAGTGGCGTGTCGTGATCCCGGCCGTAGGAACGCCGGCGGATCATCGTCGTTAGGAGCGCAGAGGCACACGTGCCGCCGGGCCGCGAATGGCCCGGTTTCCCGCATCCGGAGGACGAGATCCATGATGAATCCGCTGCGTCTTGCGCTGCTCGGCAGCCTGGCGCTGGGCTTTGGCGCCGCGCAGGCCCAGACCACGGCACCTTCCACCACCACGCCCGGCACCACCGGGCCCGCGATCACCACGCCCGGCACCACCACGCCGAGCACGGGGCTGACCGACACGCGCAACCCCGGCGACCGCATCACGCTGGTGGAGGCCTCCGCGCTGGAGGCCGGTGCCAACAGCTTCACCGAGGGCCAGGCGCGCTCCCGGATGGAGGATGCCGGCTTCACCGCCATCGAGGGCCTGGCCAAGGATGACCAGGGCTTCTGGCGCGGCCGCGGCATGCGCAACGGCCAGGTGAACGAGGTGGCGCTGGATTTCCGCGGCCGCATCGCCGCCGGCACCACGCTCGGCGCCCTGGGCAGTGCGGTGACGGGCGGCAGCACCACCACCGGCACCACGTCCTCCCGGCCGGATGGCACGCCGGGCAACCCGCCGGGCACCGCGGCCAGCCGCGCGCTGGACAGTGCCGCGGGCACCAACACCTCCGGCGCCAACCCCTCGGCCAACCGGCCGGACGGCACGCCGGGCAACCCGCCCTCCACCGCCGTGGGCCGTACCGTGGACCAGATGCAGGGCCAGCCCTCGCGCCCCGACGGCACGCCCGGCAACCCGCCCGGCACCGCCGCCGGCCGGGCGATGGACCGCGCCACGGGCACCAACACGACGGGGACCAACCCCGCCGGCACCACCCCCTCGGGCACCACCCCGCCGGCCAATCGCTGAGCCAGGCAGGACAGGAGAACCAGACATGGCACTGCAAACCGGGGCAACCCGAACCATCGTCCGCATGTTCGACGATCGCGACCACGCCCTGATGGCGGTGCGCGACCTGGAGCGCGCCGGCTTCACCCAGGACGAGGTGAGCCTGATGACCACCGGCGGCGGCGACACCACGACCACCACCTCCACCGACACGACGGCGGACGAGACCGGCAGCGGCGCCGGGATGGGCGCCACGCTGGGCACGCTGCTGGGCGGCGGGGCCGGGCTGCTGGCCGGCATCGGTGCGCTGGCGATCCCGGGCCTGGGCCCCATCGTGGCGGCCGGCTGGCTGGCCGCGGCGCTGACCGGCGGCGTGGCCGGCGCGGCGGCGGGCGGGCTGCTCGGCTCGCTGGTCGGCTCCGGCGTGGATGAGAAGGAAGCGCATGTCTATGCCGAAGGCATGCGCCGCGGCGGCACGCTGCTGAGCGTGCGCGGCACCGAAAGCCGCATCACGGAGGCCGAGCGCATCATGGCCAGCCACCAGGCGGTGGACATGTCGGCGCGCGAGGCCGAGTACCGCTCCACCGGCTGGTCCGGCTATTCCACCGATGGCGACAGCGGCGACCCGCCGGGCACCGCCGCCGGCCGTGCGGCCGACCGGGCCATGGGCACCAACGTCTCCGGCGCCTATCCGCACCAGTCCGACGGCACCCGCGCCAACCCCGCGGGCACGGCGGCCAGCCGGGCGGCGAGCGGCACGGCAACGGGCACCATGGGCACCGGCCAGATCACGCCGCGTGCCGACGACGACGGAAAGGTGATCCCGCGCCAGCCCGATGGCGCGCCGGGCAACCCCCCGGGCACGGAGGTGAGCCGCGGCGTGGACGAGGCGCTGGGCACCAATGTCAGCGGTGCGCACCCGGAGAACGAGCGGCGCCGCTAAACGAACCGAGCCGCTCCGGGCCCTGGCGACAGCAATGCCGCCAGGGCTCTTTCGCGTTCGTCACTACTCCGCGACGCGCACTTTTGCCCAGAGCTGCACAAGCCTCGATGGACGGACTGCCTGCTTCGGCGCTTCGATAAGGACCACGGACAACCCGTTGGTTACCACGCCCAACATGGGCACCCCGCTATAGTAGGCCGGGCTGTCTCCGGGGTAGGCACTTCGCAGAGATAGATGGGCACCGGTGGTATACCGAGACCCAACCTTGAGGTCCGAGAGGCGTCTTACGAATCCATCCTTGTCCCGTAAGTTGGGCTCTTCGACCGAATCACCCACGGCGTTGCCGATGAAGATGTAGCCCTCCTTGTTGAAGAGTGGGCTGGCCCGGTTGGGCAGCTTCTGGAACAGCGGGGCCAGTTCACTGGCTGATCGTTGCGTGCCAGTATCCGCGTCGGGCACTGGGGGCTGTGACGGTACGGGGTTTACACCCAACGGTCGAACAGTATCCGTTGATAGGCGCGCCTCCAGAACCCGCACTTTCTCTGCCAGTTCAGCAAGTTCGTTGCCAATCACCCGTGCGCTGTCGTCGACCTTATCCTGTGTCACGTCGATCCGCTTCACCATCTCGGCATTAATGCCACCGATGTTGAGACTGAATGTCTTGAGGTCTAGCTCGAGGTAGATCGTGATGAACAGGATGCCGGCGACAGCCGCCAGCAACGTCGCGAACGGCTGGACGAGTGGCAACCACGCAACGGAAGCTGGCGGTTTGGACAAGTCGCTCACGGTATCAAACCTTTCCTCAGTGGGCTGAGGAAAGGTAATTCGATATTATCTCGCCATGCAATCGTTTCGATGGTCCGCAGCCCGGATGGAACGCCTGACGTCGCTCAGGCGGTTCTACGGACGTTCCACGGATAGGAGCCGGAACCGTCCAGGATGCCGGTGATGTCGCTGCGCCGCACGGTGTAGACGCCGTATTGGCCCAGCGGCAGCAGCGGCGGGTCGGCGAACAGGGTGCGCTGCATGCGGTCGAACAGGGCGGTCTGGTCGGCATCCGTGGGGCTGGCCAGCCATTCCTGGGACATCTGCTCGATCTCCGGCTTGTCGTACCAGCCGGTCCAGCCCTTTTGGCCCTGGCCGCGGATGTAGCCGTTCAGCGCCGGGTTCACCATGGAGACCATGGAGCCCGAGGTGTGGAACATGCTCCAGCCGCCCTTCTCCACCGGCTCCCGGCTGGCGGTGCGGGCGATCTGGGTGCCCCAGTCGACCGGCTGGAAATCCACGTTCATGCCCAGGCGCTTCATCAGGTCTGCCGTCACCTGGCCGAAGGCGCCGAGCTGCACGTAGTCCATCGGCGCCAGCACCACGGCGCGCTCGCCGTTGTAGCCGCTTTCCGCCACCAGCTTGCGGGCGGCGGCGATGTCCAGCGCCGGCATGTCCTGCTTGCCCAGCTCGGTCACGTATTTCACGCCGCAGGGCATCATGGCGGCACAGGTGCGCCAGGTGCGCTGGTCGTCGCCGAAGGCGGCGCGCATGTAGTCTTCCTGGTGGATGGCGGCCAGCAGGGCGCGGCGCAGCTTCACGTTGTTGAAGGGCGGGTGCATCAGGTTGAAGCGGGCGATGCCGTACCAGTTGTACGGGTCTTTCGGCTGCACCACCACGCCGCGGGCCGCTTCCATCATCGGCTGCAGGTCGGTGGGCACCGCCTCCCACCAGTCCATCTCGCCGGCGCGCATCGCGTTGGCCGCCGTGGCGGGGTCGGGCATGGTGGACCAGCTGATGCGGTCGAAATGCGCCACCTTGCCGCCGGCGGTGCGCTCCGGCGGCTCCTGGCGCGGCACATACTTGTCGAACTTCTCATAGGCGGCGCGGCTGCCGGCGTTGAACTCGCTGGCGATGAACTTGTAGGGGCCGCTGCCCACCGCTTCCTTGATCTGGGTATAGGCATCCACGTTGGCGTGGCGCTCCGGCATCACGAAGCAGGTGAGGGCCCCCACGCGGGAGAGGGCGACCAGCAGATGCGGGAAGGGCCGCTTGAGCTTCAGGCGGATGGTCTTGTCGTCCGCCGCCTCCAGCGACTCCTGCACCTCCGCCACCAGCTGGCCGAAGCTGTCGCGGCGCCACCAGCGCTTCATGGAGGCCACGGCATCGCGGGCGCGCACCGGCTCGCCGTCGTGGAACACCAGCCCGTCGCGCAGCTTGAAATCCCAGGTGCGGCCGTCGTCCGACACGGTGTGGCCGGCGACCATCTGCGGCTTGGGGCTCAGGTCCTGCGCGATCCCGTACAGCGTGTCGTACACCGCATAGGCGTGGTTGAGCGTGACCAGCGAGGCGGTCCAGATCGGGTCCAGCACCGTCAGGCCCACGGAGGTGATGAAGCGCAGCTCGCGCGGGTCGCGGCGCTGGGCGAGGGCGGACCTGGCGCCCATGGCGGCGGCGGTGCCCAGAAGGGCCGGGGCGGCGAGCAGGGTGCGGCGCGACAGGCCGCTCCCGGAAGCAGCGCGATGCTGCGTCATGGCATTTCCTCCAAATTCTCGGCTTGGTGCCGTTGGGGGAAGGCTAGACGCAGCAAGCAAGGTTCGGCAACGGCCGTTCAGTGATCCCGCCCGCGCCCCGTGCGCGCCTGCAATTCGTCGATGCGCTGGGAGGCCTGGGCCTTGGTGAGGCTCGGGTCGAACTCCTCGCCGGCCTCCTCGCACAGGGTCTGCAGGTAGGAGGCCTGCGCGCCGGTCATGGACTCGTCGCCGGTGGACCAGTTCTCCGGGTCCTTGATGCGGTTGGAGGGATGGTCCTCGTCTGGGGAGGCGGGGGATTTGGGATTTGTGCTCATGGCCCGGCAACGCGATGGCCGGGCCAGGGTTCCCGTTGTGTTCCCGGCCGGCACGGGATTACGCTGGCCGCACCACGGGAGCACGCCATGACGCAGGACGCCGAGATCACCGCCTGGCTGGCCGGGCAGCAGGGCGCCATGCTGGGGCTGCTGGAGCGGCTGGTGAACATCGACAGCGGCAGTTTCCACAAGCCCGGCATCGATGCCGTGGGCGCGGTGTTGCAGGGGTTCCTGGAGGCGGAAGGCATTGCGGTGGCGCGGCTGCCGCAATCGCGCCACGGCGATTGCCTGCGGGCGGTAGTGGGCGATGCCGGCGCGGCGGAAGGCAATGCAACCCAGAACATCATGCTGCTGGGCCACCGCGACACCGTCTTTCCCTTGGGCGAGACCACCCGCCGGCCCTTCACGATCAAGGACGGCCGCGCCTATGGCCCCGGGGTGCTGGACATGAAGGCGGGGCTGGTGATGAACGCCTTCCTGCTGGTGGCCTTCCACCGCTTCGGCGGCGCCCCTGCCCCGCTGGTGGCGCTGTTCACCGGCGACGAGGAGATCGCCAGCCCCGAAGGCCGCGCGGTGATCGAGGCCGAGGCCCGCCGGGCGCGCGCCGTGTTCAACAGCGAGGGCGGCCCGCCCAGCGGCAACGTGGTGACCGGCCGCAAGGGCGGGGTGTTCATGGTGTTCCGCGTGGAAGGCCGCGCCGCCCATTCCGGGGCCAACTTCGCCGACGGGATCAGCGCCATCGAGGAACTCGCCCGCAAGATCCAGGCGATCCACGCGCTGACCGACCTCGACCGCGGCATCACCCTGAACGTGGGCCTGGTGCAGGGTGGGCAAAGCGTGAACACCACCGCGCCCTGGGCCGAAGGCCGGATCGACCTGCGCTACATCACCCCCGACGACCGCGACGACATCCTGGCGCGCATCGGCGCCGTGCTGGAGCGCGCCGACCTGCCCGGCACCCACACGGAGTGGCAGATCACCGGCGAGTTCCTGCCCCTGGTGCAATCCCCTGCCGCCCGGCGCCTGTTCGACCTCTATGCCCAAGCCGCGTCCGATACCGGGTTCACGGTGGCAGGCGATTTCGAGGGCGGGTGCGCCGATAGCGGGTTCTGCGCCGGGGTGGGGGCGCCGACGATCTGCTCCGTGGGGCCGCTCGGCGCCAAGCCGCACTCGCCGGAGGAGTATCTGGAGATCGGCAGCCTGGTGCCGCGGGCGCAGGCGTGTGCTCGGGCGATCTTAAGGCTCTAAGCAAGCGGTTCTTTTTTGAAAAAAAGAACCAAAAAACTTTTATGACTGGCACGCGTGCAGGAACGCCCAGCACGCGTGCCAGGTCATAAAAGTCTTTTTGCTTCTTTTTCTTCAGAAAAAGAAGATTCTTCCTTACGCTGCCTCCCTTAATCTTGCCCTGCATGCCTCTCCGAAGGCCTGGAACAGCGCCATGCTGTCTTCGTTTTCGGCGAAGCGCCATTCCGGGTGCCATTGCACGCCGAAGGCCCAGCCTGGCGCGTAGGCCACGCGCACGGCTTCGATCGTGCCGTCGGGGGCGGTGGCTTCCACCACCAGGCCGGGGGCGAGGCGGTCGATCGCCTGGCCGTGCAGGGAGTTCACCTGGGTGGCGGTGCGGCCGAGCATGCGGGCCATCTGGCCGGTGAGGGTGATGGCGTGCTTGGCGGCGTAGCGCTGGTCGTGGGTGCCGGCGCCGGCGCGGTGGTCCATGCGGCCGGGGACGGTGTGGACTTCCTGGTGCAGCGTGCCGCCGAGGGCCACGTTCAGCTCCTGGATGCCGCGGCAGATGGCGAGCACGGGCAGACCGCGATCGAGGGCGGCGCGGATCAGCGGCAGGGTGGTGGCGTCCCGCGGGGGGTCGTGCATGTCGGGCGTGGCGTCCTGCGGCTCGCCGTAGCAGGCGGGGGCGACGTTGCTGGGGGAGCCGGAGAGGAGCAGGCCGTCCAGCCGGTCCAGGATGCGCAGCAGCCCGTCACCGACCGGCGGCAGCAGCACGGGCATGCCGCCGGCGCCGCCGATCACCGCATCGCCGTAGCGCGAGGGGGTGGCGTGGTTGGGGTGGCCGGCCACCTCGCGGGAACAGGCGGGAATGCCGATGATCAGGGACATCAGGGGGCCTCGCGATACGATCCCCGTTTCATATCACCCCCGGCGCGGGCGGCAATGCTCCGCGATGTTGCTGCCGATGGCGCCCAGCAGCATCAGGGCGCCCATGGGCCGGGCGGTGCCGTCGCTGAAGGCGCCCACCAGGGCGGCGGCGATGGCGCCCAGGCCGAACTGCATGGTGCCCATCAGCGCGCTGGCGCTGCCGGCATGGGCGGCGTGGCGGTGCAGCGCGCCCACCACGGCGTTGGGCGTGGTGAAGCCCTGGGAGGACATGGAGAAGAACGCGCACACCGCCAGCGGCAGCCAGCCGCCCCAGCTCGGGCTGCCCGGGCTGCCGGTGAGGGCGATGGTGAGCATGGCGAAGGTGGCGACCAGGAACACCTTGGTGGAAAGCCAGCTCACCCTGTCCGCCCCGAAGCGCAGCACCAGCCAGGGGTTGATCTGCGTGGCGGCGATGAAGCCGGCGGCGCACACGCCGAACAGCGCGCCATAGAAGCTGGGCGGCAGGCCGAATTGCTGCACGAACACCTGCGGCGAGCCGGCGAGGTAGCTGAACATGCCGAACATGGCGCAACCACCCATCAGCGCATGGGTGATGAAGCCGCGCTCCGTGAGGATGTGGCGATAGCGGGAGAGCAGGGCGTAGGGGCCGAGCTTCACGCGGCTGTTGGGCGGCAGGGTTTCCGGCAGCACCGTCCAGGCGATCAGGGCGCAGAACAGACCGTAGCCGCCGCACACCCAGAAGATCACCCGCCAGCCGCCGAAGCCCAGCAGCAGCCCGCCCAGCGAGGGGGCCAGGATCGGGCCGGCGCCCATCACCAGCATCAGCTTGCTCATCACCCGTGCGGCGGCGTGGCCTTCCGCCATGTCCCGCACGATGGCACGCGGGATCACCATGCCGGCCGCGCCGCCGAAGGCGGAAAGCATGCGGAAGAAAGAGAGGGTGGGAATGTCGCTGGCCAGGGCGCAGCCGGCGCAGGCCAGGGTGAAGAGCAGCGTGCCGACGATCAGCGGCCGGCGGCGGCCGAACCTGTCGGACAGCGTGCCCTGCGTCATCTGCCCCACGCAGAGCCCGGCGAACCAGGCCGAGAGGGTGAGCTGGGCGGAGCCTGGCGCGGTGCCGAAATCGGCCTCGATCACGTCGAAGGCCGGCAGGTACATGTCGGTGGCAAGGGGGCCGACGGCGGTCAGCAGGCCCAGCAGGAAGGGCAACCAGGCGGGAAAGGTCATGCGGGGCAGGATGGCAGGCTTTGCTGCACCTGCGAAGGCGGCAAATGCTGCGGCTGCGAACGCGTCATTCGTGCCATTCGGTGCGCCATTCCCCGCGTCGTTCGGCGCGTCGTTCGCGGCGTGTGGCGGGTGGCTTCGTCGTTTCTAAATCGTTGATATCATGATGTTAGTTTTTTATATTGACACATTCTCCGATCCGTGCTATCTGGGACGCAGGCACCGTGGTTGATCCCCTAGACTCACCGCCGCGCCGTTTCGGCGGCCCCCTGGCCGGCGGAATGGCGCCGCGGTGCTGTCGACGTCATCAACGTACGTACAAGGGAACGGTGCGTCATTCGCCCGGGCTACCGTCGCGCCATGCATCATTCTTCCTTTCCCCTTCGGGGGAAGAATGACGCACGGCGCGCCGGCCCGATCAGCCGGGCAGCGTCTCGGCGGCGAAGAAGCGGCGGGGGTTCTCGTCCAGCATCAGGGCGATGTCGGCCTGCGTCACGCCGCGGGCATGGAGCATCGGGATGAAGTCGGTGAACATGTAGCTGTACGGCGGCGGCCATTTGCCCAGCGGGCGCAGCCGGTCCATCTCGGCCTGCTCCTGGGCGCTCACCTGGCGCTGGTACTTGCCGAGCCAGCCGCAATGGCGGTCCTGGCTCATCATCACCTGTTTGGCGAAGCCATCCTTCACCAGTTTGGCCAGATTGTCGGCGCGGGTTTCGTCCGGCATCAGGCGCAGGATGCCGATGCGGTCGAAGCCGATATAGCTGCCGCCATCCACCACGCGGCGATGATACGCCGGGTCCGCATTGCCGCAGCAATGGCCAATGAGGCAGCGATGCGCGCCCACCCCGCCATCGGCGAACAGCGTCTGCTGCTCCGGCCCGCCCACGCCATCCTGCGTGTGGGTGATGATCGGAACCCCGGTGGCGCGCTGGGCAAGACAGGCGGCGGCGAGGAACCGCTTCTCCTGCTCCGTGATCACAGGCGCGCCGGTGGCCACCTTGATGGCGCCTGCCTTGATCCCCGTCGTGCCGATTCCCTGGGTGATCTCGCGCACATACAGCTCCGCGATCTCGTCCACCGAGCGCGCGCGCCAATAGGGCGGCAGGCCCATCTCCTCGAAATAGAAGCCCGTGGTGCACACCACATGCACGCCGGATTTCTCGCTGATCTCCTTCATCATGGTCACATCGCGCCCCAGCTCGATCGGGCAGGGATCGACGAAGCTGCGCACCCCATGCACCTCGCGCAGCTCCACCAGCCGCCGCACCGCCTCCGCAATGAAGGCCGGCCGGTTCAGCACCGCCAGCGGGTCGTACTCGGCACCGTGGAAGGCAATGAACAGATGCTCGTGCATCAAGGTGCGCCCCAACGCACTGACGGGAATCGGCCCCGTGACAGTGTTGACCATGCTCGCCATCGGCGCGCTCCTCCCCCTGTGTTCCCGCAGCCTGCTGGAACGGGGGAGGAAAGGGAAGGCCAGGGCTCTGCCCTGGACCCACAATCATTGTTCCGCCTTCGGCGGGAGGGGCCGACCCGGTCTGTGTCGCGCGCCGAGACGGCCCCTCCCGCCGAAGGCGGAAAAAGGTCGAGGGGTCTGGGGCCTGAGGCCCCAGCGGGGTCGAGGGGCAGAGCCCCTCGCCTTCCTTCCTACCCCCCGATCAGCCGCCGCCGCACCCATGCCGAGAGCATGTCGATCACGGCCACCGTCACCAGGATCAGCAGGATGATGAACAGCACCTCATCCCAGTAGCGCACGCGGATTCGTTCGGCGATTTGCAGGCCGATGCCGCCGGCGCCGACCACGCCCAGGATGCTGGCGCTGCGGGTGTTGCTTTCGATCTGATACAGGTACTGCGCCAGCATCACCGGGAACACCTGCGGCAGCAGGCCGAAGCGGATCGCCAGGATGCGCCGCCCGCCCACGGCGGTAACGGCTTCCGTCTGGCGGGCGTCGGCGTTCTCGATGGCTTCGGCAAACAGCTTGGCCAGCACGGCGATCTCGGCCGCCGCGATCGCCAGCACGCCGGCCAGCGGGCCCAGCCCCACGGCGCGCACGAAGGCCAGCGCCCAGATCAGCGAATCCATCCCGCGGCCCAGGTCGAACACGCGGCGGATGGAGAAATGCGCCAGCGTGTTGATCACCACGTTGTTGGCGCCCAGGAAGCCCAGCGGAAACGCCACCAGCACCGCCAGGGTGGAGCCGAGGAAGGCCATCGCCACGCTCTCGGCCAGGCCCTTCAGGATCGCGTCCCAGTGCTCGCCGGGGCTGGGGGGCACCATCTGGCGCAGGATCACGCCCAGCTTGTCCAGCCCGTTCCACAGCCGCGCCGGCGAGGCATCGAACCACCACAGCAGCGTGGCCAGCCACAGCACGAAGCCCGCCGCCCCCAGCCAGCGCAGCGCGCGCCCCGCCGGCGTGGGGCCGAAGGCGCGCGGCATCAGGGCGCGATAGCGGGCGACGCCGGCGCTCATGCCGCCATCACGCGGTGGCGCAGCCGCTCCCCCACCAGGTCGATCGCGGTAACGCACAGCACGATCAGCAGGATGATGGCGCCGATCTCCTCGTAGTAGTTGCGGGCGATCACGGTATAGAGCTCCTGCCCGATCCCGCCGGCGCCGACGAAGCCGATCACGGTGGCGCCGCGCACGTTCACCTCGAAGCGCAGCAGCACGTAGCTCAGGAAATTCGGCGCCACCTGCGGCAGGATCGCGTAGCGCACCGCCTGCGCCCAATTGCCGCCAGACGCGCGCACGCCCTCCCACGGGCGCATGTCCGCGTTTTCCACCACCTCCGCGAACAGCTTGCCCAGGGAGCCGACGCTGTGCAGCGCAATGGCGAAAATGCCCGCCAGCGGGCCCACGCCCAGCACCCAGACCAGGATCAGCGCATACACGATGTCTGGCACCGTGCGGAACAGCTCCAGCCCGCGCCGGCACAGCACATACACCGCCCGGTTCGGCGCCAGGTTCGCCGCCGCCGGAAAACACAACAGCCCGGCCAGCGCCGCGCCCATCAACGTCGCCAAGGCCGCGATCTGGCTGGTTTCGAACAGCAGCCAGGCCCAGGCATCCAGCCGATACATCCAATAGGCCAGCGAGCCCTCAACCTTGGTGCCCGCGAACAGAACCTCCCACCGCAAGGTCGGCAGCAGCTTGTGGAAATACTCCCCGGCCCTGGGCAGGCCGGCGATCAACGTCTCCGGATACACCTCCGACACCCGCGCCGAGATGGCCAGCAGCACCAGAAACACCGCACCATAGCCCAGCGTGGCCCCCAGCCGTACGCGCCGACGTGCCAGATACGCCGCCTCCGCGGTGGCGAGCGTCATAGAGGAAGGAAGGCCAGGGCTCTGCCCTGGACCCGCCAGGGACCTGAGGTCCCTGGACCCACATGAGTCTTTCCGCCTTCG
>JBIKOJ010000006.1:0-50791 GCA_044358135.1 Acetobacteraceae bacterium
GGTCTCAGTTCCAGGCGCGCTTGAGCGCGACTGCCATCGTGTCGATCAGCGATTGCGAGGCACGGATCAGCTTTCCCATGGTGAGGAAGCCGTGCATCTGGTCGTTGTAGTGCACATGGGTGACGGGAACGCCCTCGCGATCGAGGCGCCTGGCATATTCCACGCCCTCGTCGCACAGCGGATCATGCGCGCAGGTGACGACCATGGCACGCGCGGTGCCGGCGAGCGAGGCGGCGCGCAGCGGGGAGGCGCGCCAGTCTGCCACGTCCGACGGGGCGGGGAGGTAGTGGTCGATGAACCACTTCATGGTGGAGGCGACCAGCGGGTAGCCTTCCTTGATGCGCTGGTAGCTCTCGTGGCCCATGCCCATGTCGGTGACGGGGTAGATCAGCAGCTGGAAGGCGATCTGGGGCAGGTAGGCGTCGCGCGACATCAGCGCCATCACGGCGGCGATGTTGCCGCCGGCGCTGTCGCCGCCCACGGCGGCGCGGGTGGGGTCGATGGCGAGGTCGGCGGCGTTGGCGAGGATCCAGCGCGTGGCGGCCGCGGAATCGGAGATGGCACCGGGGAACTTCACTTCCGGGGCTAGGCGGTAATCCACCGCGACCACGCAGCATCCGGCGGCATTGGCGATGGCGCGGCAGGCCTGGTCGTGGCTGTCGAGGTCACCCAGCACCCAGCCGCCGCCGTGGTAGTAGATCAGGACGGGCAGCACGGCACCGGGGGCGCTGCCGAGGGCGCGGTAGAGGCGCAGGCGCACGGGGCCGTTGGGGCCCGGGGCTTCCAGGTTGCGCATTTCCGCCACCTCGGGCGGTTCCGGCTGCATCACGGTGCGGCCGGCGGCGAAGAAGCCGCGCGCCTCGTCGGGCGAGAGGGTGTTGAAGGGCGGCCGGCCGGCGGCCTTGATCATGTCCAGCACGCGCTGGTTGTCGGGGTCTAGGATCATCGCCGTCGCTCCTGGGCCGGGGCCATGCCCGCGGCGGCAGGACAAGGTGCTTGCGCACTCCCGTTGCTTTGGCGGACGTTGGCGCCAGCATCCCCGGCCCCGGCGGCGGGGTCAACGGGGCAGGGGCGCGCGGTTCAGGCCAGCAGCAGCCAGAGATAGATCGCGGCGCTGCCCGCCAGCACCGCCACGGCGATGCGCACGCGGCGCATTTCGCGCAGCTGGCGCTTCTGGCGTGGCGAGGAGGGCGCGCGCCGCCGGGCGGTGAGTTCCGCAAGCTCGACCATGCTGGGTTCGGGCGCGGGTTTCGACACGGCTTCCTCTCGGGGCAGCGGAACCCGGGGGACATCCCCGGGGCGCCCGGGAAACGGCGGCGAAGGAAGGGCGTTCCCACCCCAAGGGCGGAACGGTGGCCAAGGCTCAGCCGATCTGCGCGGATCAGGCGATCTGCAGGTTCTGCACCGCCGCCTCCACCTCTGCGAAGCTGGGCATGTGCTGGTTGGGGGCCATCTTGCGGCCGGTCTCCACGCTCACCTGCGGGGCGTTGCCGTGCAGGTGGGCCACCAGCACGGCGCGGATGACATCGTAGTATTTCGATTCCTCCTCCACCACGCCCTTGAGGCGCGTGGCGCAGGGCCCGACCATGCCATAGGCCATCAGCACGCCCATGAAGGTGCCCACCAGCGCGCCGCCGATCATGCCGCCCAGCACCGCCGGCGGCTCGTTGATGGAGCCCATGGTCTTGATCACGCCCAGCACCGCGGCCACGATGCCCAGCGCCGGCAGCGCGTCGGCGATGCTTTGCAGGGCGTGGGAGGGGTGCAGCTCCTCGGCGAGGGTTTTCTTCAGCTCCCGCGTCATGAGGTCCTCGATCTGGTTGGGATCGTCGGCGTTCATGCCCACCATGCGCAGGTAGTCGCACACCATGTGCGTGGCGTGGTGGTTCTTGAGGATGGCGGGGAATTTCTGGAAGGCGACGCTGTCTTCCGGCTTCTCGATATGCGCTTCCAGTGCCATGGCGCCCTTGGTGCTGGCGAGGCGCACGAAATAGTACAGCAGGCAGAGCAGGTCCATGTAGTCCTGCTTCTTGTAGCTGGCGCCCTTCATGATCTTTCCGAAGCCGTGCAGCGTGTGCTTCACGTCGTGCATGCTGTTGGACATCAGGAAGGTGCCGACGGCGGCGCCGCCGATCGACCATACCTCGAACGGCAGCGCGCCCATGATGGTGCCGAACTTGCCGCCGTGGACGACATAGCTGCCGAAGACGCAGAACATCAGGAAGGCGAGACCGCCGATCACGAGCATGGGGCGGGGCTACCTTCGGCCGGGACGGGTGCGGTGGGTCATGGAGTCCCTTTGGCGTCGCGCAGGACGGTGATGGCGATGCGCCGGTTGACGGCGGCGAAGGGGTCGGCGGGCAGCAGCGGGTCGCGGTCGGCGTTGCCGGTGACGCTGCGCAGGCGCGCCTCCGCGATGCCCTGTTCCACCAGCAGGCGGCGGGTGGCGTTGGCGCGTTCGGCGGAGAGTTCCCAGTTGCTGCGGTCGCTGCCGCGGAAGGGGGTGGCATCGGTGTGGCCGGCGATGGACAGGCGCTGGTTCATCTTGGCCACCACGGGCGCCACCTTCATCAGCAGGGCGCGGGCGCGGTCGTTCAGCACGGCGGAGCCGGAGGCGAACATCGGCGAGCGCTCCTCGTCCAGCAGCTGGATGCGCAGGCCTTCCGGCGTCTGGTCGATGGCGAGCTGGTTGGACAGGTCCTTCAGGGAGGGGTCGTTGCGCACGGCATCGCGCATCTGCTCGGCGGCCTGGTCGAAGGATTCGCGCTCGCGGCGCTCCATCTCGGCGCGCATGGCGGCGTCGTCGATCGGGCGGCCGAGGACGGTGGGGTTGGAGGATTGCGTGCCGGAGCCGGCATTGGCGAGGCGCTGGGCCTGGCCGAGCGCCTGGGCCTGGTTGGGGGAGGCGACGGCGGCGGTGCCGCCGCCGGATTCGCGCGCGCCGGCCTGGGCGCTGGCACGGGTGCCCTTGCCGCCGCCGGGGTCGGGCTGGTTGCCTTCTGGCCGGCGCTGATCCTCGGCGGCGCCGCGGGTGCTGGCGTTGGGGGCCTGGTCGAACTCGGGGTCGTCCTGGTCGTTGGATTGTTCGGACTGGCCGGGCACGACGGACTTGGCGCCGCGGTCGCTGACCAGCTCGCCGCGCTCGAAGGGGGTGCGGCCGCCGAAGATGCGCCCGCTGCCGGAGGAGCCCTGGCTCATGACATTGGTGGGGGTGAAATAGTCCGCCAGGCCCCGGCGTTGTTCCTCCGTGGTGGCGTTCAGCAGCCACATCAGCAGGAAGAAGGCCATCATCGCGGTGACGAAGTCGGCATAGGCCACCTTCCAGGCGCCACCATGGTGGCCGCCCTCGATGACTTCCTCTTTCTTGATGATCACGGCGCGGCCCTTGCCGCCCTGCTTGCCCGCCATTCGCCCGTCCTTGCGGCCGCCGGTGGGGCAGCCCGGGTGCAGTGTGCGGGAGCTTGCTTAACCGAAGGTTGAATGGGCGGGCGGGTTGCGCTGGTTTCGCCGAAGGGGCAGCCTGCATCCGTAACGAACGGCGCGGCCCGGGCGGGCCGATCCAGGGGGACGGAATGAAACGAACCGCACTGGCCCTTGCGGCGCTCGCCTTTGCCGGCCTGGCCACCCCGGCCGCGGCGCAGCCCGCCCCCGAGGCGGTGGCGCGCGGGCGCGCTTTGGTGGAGGGGATTGCCGGGTGCGGCAACTGCCATACCCCGAACGGGCCGCAGGGCAAGGTGGCGGACAAGAACCTCGCCGGCGGCTTCATGGAGGAGAACCCGGCCTTTCGCGCCGTGGCCGCCAACATCACGCCGGACCGGGAGACGGGGATCGGCGCCTGGACGGATGCCGAGATCGCGCGCGCCATCCGCGAGGGCATTCGCCGCGACGGCCGGGTGATGGGGCCGCCGATGCCGTTCGAGCTCTATCGCAAGCTGTCTGATGCCGACACGGCGGCGATCATCGCCTATCTGCGCAGCGTGCCGGCGGTGCGCAACGCGGCGGGGCAATCCACCTGGAAGATCCCGCTGCCGGCCAGCTACGGCCCGCCCGTGGCCAATGTGCAGGCGCCGCCGCGCAGCGACCTGGTGGCCTATGGCGCCTATCTCGCCGGGCCGGTGGGGCACTGCACGGAATGCCACACGCCGCTGGGCAAGGGCGGGCGCGACTGGACGCAGACCGGCAAGGGCGGGCAGCCCTTCCCGGGGCAGTGGGGCGTTTCGGTGGCGCGCAACATCACCTCCAGCAAGGAGCATGGCATCGGCGACTGGAGCGATGCGGAGATCGAGCGCGCTGTGCGGCAGGGCATCTCGAAGGACGGGCGGAAGATGTTCCCGCCGATGGGATATGCCTACTATGCCAAGATCGATGCCGAGGACATGAAGGCGCTGATCGCCTATCTGCGCACGATCCCGCCGCAGGATTAGCTGGGCGCGGGGGATTTTTCCGGGTAGCGGCACCACTGGGTGGCGACGCAGCGCCAGCATTCCGGGCGTCGGGCCTTGCAGACGTAGCGGCCGTGCAGGATCAGCCAATGGTGCGAATCGCGCAGCAGGGGCTTAGGGATACGCTTGACCAGTGCATCCTCCACGGCGCGCTCGTTCTTGCCGGGGGCGACGCCGGTGCGGTTGCCCAGGCGGAAGATGTGCGTGTCCACCGCCATGGTGTCCTGGCCGAAGGCGACGTTCAGCACCACGTTGGCGGTCTTGCGGCCGACGCCGGGCAGGGCTTCCAGCGCGGCGCGGTCCTGCGGGACTTCTCCGCCGTGCTGCTCGATCAGCTGGCGCGACAGCTCCACCACGTTGCGCGCCTTGCCCTGCCACAGGCCGATGGTGCGGATATGGCGCGCCACCCCATCTGAGCCGAGGGCGAGTATCGCCTGCGGCGTCGGTGCCTCCCGGAACAGGCCGGCGGTGGCGCGGTTCACGGAGGCATCGGTGGCCTGGGCGGAGAGCACCACGGCGACGAGCAGGGTGAAGGGGGTGGTGTAGTCCAGCTCGCTGCGCGGGGTGGGGTGCACGGCGGCCAGGGCGCGGATGAAGGGTTCCACCTCGGCGCGCGGCATCGGCGGGGTCTTGCGGGGCTTGCGGCCCGCGGTCCTGCTGGGGGCGGTCTTGCTGGAGGCGGGGGGCTTTGACATGAGGGGAACTCTCGCCGCGGCGGCGGGGGCGCACAAGCGGGGGCGGCGATGAAGGCGCAGGAGCCGGTGCTGTTCGAGGCGGTGATCGTGCCGCATCGCAGCCTGTCCGTGGTGGGGTTGCGGATCCTGCTGGGGGGCGTGCTGGTGGCCTGCGTGGCCAGCAGCACGGCCTTCGTGCTGCTGGGGGCCTGGCCGGTGGGGGTGTTCGCCGGGCTGGAGCTGGTGCTGGCCGCGGTGTTGTTCCGGCTGCACATGAAGGCGGCGCGGGCGAGCGAGTTGCTGCTGCTGACGCCGGCGGGGCTGCGCATCGTGCGCACCAGCGCGCGCGGGCGGGTGGAGACCCGCGACCTGCCGGCGGACTGGATGGCGGTGCGGCTGGAGGAGCGGCGCGGGCGGGTGCCGGCGCTGGTGCTGCAGCTGCGCGGCCAGGCGGTGGAGGTGGGGCGCGAGCTGGGCGAGGACGCCAAGCGCTCCCTGGCGGAGGCGTTGGCGGAGGCGCTGCACCGGCGCCGCAACCCGGTGTTCGACAATCCGCAGCTGCGCTGAGCGGTGCCGGCAATGATTGGTTGAGACTTGCGTTCCTACGCTGCGGGCAAGACCTTCCAGCGTGGAGCGGGCCCGTGCCGCCATTCCCCCCACCATCCGAGGCCGGCCCGATCCCGGTCTTGTCGTTTCGCACCGA
The DNA here is from genome assembly GCA_044358135.1 of Acetobacteraceae bacterium. GTDB lineage: Bacteria > Pseudomonadota > Alphaproteobacteria > Acetobacterales > Acetobacteraceae > CAMDGX01. The sequence goes on from JBIKOJ010000006.1 coordinate 5,820, forward strand.
GGCCATGACCCCGCGCCGCCTGGCGCCGCGGCTGGCGGCCATGCTGCTGGCCGCGGTGCTGCCGCTGGCGGTGTACCTGGCGGTTTCTGCCGAGGCGACGCGGCATGCGACGCTGGGGTGGCTGGAGACGGAGTTGCAGGATGCCGCGCTCCAGGCGGCGGGGCGCGAGGCGGCGGAGCTGGCCCGGGTGGGGCGGCTGGTGCAGGCGGGGGCCGAGGAATTGGCCGGCATGCCCGTGGCGATGCTGTGCGGGGCGGTGCGCCAGCTGCTGGAGGCGGCTTCGGTGCCGGTGACGGTGATCGCGGTGCATGGCGGCGATGCGGTGCCGGCCTGTGGGACCGTGGGCGCGGCGCAGGTGGGTGCGGCGTTGGCGGCTGGTGGGGCGATTACGATGGCCGGCGACGCGCAGGGCGGGTTGCTGCTGGCGCGGGCGATCCCGGTCGGGGACGGCACGGCAGCGGTGCTGACGGTGGGGCTGGAGGCGGCGCATCTGCCGCCGCTGGGGCTGCCGTTGCGGCGCGACCAGGCCGGGCGCGTGCTGGTGGATCCGGATGACGGGACGGTGCTGGCGGCGATGCCCGGCCATGCCGCGCGGGCCGGGCAGGGGGTGGCGATGCCGCGCCTGCTGGCCGCGCTGCGTGGCGGCCACGCCGGCGTGGCGCGGGCGCGTGACGCTGCGGGCGGCCTGCGGCTGGTGGGCCATGCGGCGCTGCCGCTGGAGGCGGCGGGGGTGCGGTTTGCCGGGCGGGCCGCGCTGCTGATCGACCTGCCCTACGACGCGTTGCTGGCCGAGGCGGATGCGCGGCGGCGCGACCAGTTGCTGGCAGCCGGGACCCTTGCGGCGCTGGGCGCGCTGATCGCCTGGCTGATGGCGCGGCACTGGCTGATGCGGCCGCTGCGGGCGCTGCTGGGCGAGGGGGAGGAGGGCTCGGGCGCTGCCTCCCACGAGGCGCGGGCCTTGGCGGCGCTGCGGCCGGCCGGGACGTGGCTGCGGCACCAGGGCGATCTGGCCGCAGTGGCGGATGCCGCGGGGGAGATGTTCCTGCGGCTCGATGCGGACTTGCGGGTGACCTTTGCCTCCTCTGCCACGCGGGCGCTGCTGGGCTATGCGCCGGCGGAGGTGGTGGATGCCGAGCTGGCCAACGAGCCGGGCTGGGAGGCATGCCTGCCGCAGATCGCGGCGCTGCGGCAGGGCGAGATGTCGCCGCCGCCGACCCGGCTGGTGGCGCGGCGGCGCGACGACGGCGCGGTGGCGCTGGAGGTGCGGGCGCGGCGGCTGGGGGACGGCGGCTTCATGCTCGCCTGCCGCGACGTGGGCGTGGAGATGGCGCTGCAGCAGGAGCTGGAGGCGGCGCAGCAAGGCCTGGCGGCACTGGCGTTGACCGACAAGCTGACCGGGCTGGCCAATCGCAAGCGCTTCGACGAGGCGCTGGCGCAGGAACTGGGCCGGGCGCGGCGGGCGCAGGAGCCGATCTCCCTGGTGCTGCTGCGGCTGGAGGATTGGCCGGACTGCGCGGCGAAGCTGGGGCCGCAGCAGGCCGAGGCGGCGTTGCAGCAGATCGGCCGGCTGCTGACCGGGGTGCTGCGCCGGCCGGGCGATTTCGCGGCGCGTCTGGACGAGGCGTTGTTCGCGGTGCTGCTGCCCACCACCGACCGGATCGGCGCCCAGCGCGTGGCCGAGCGGGTGCGCGAGGCGGTGGCCGAGGCATGGCGGCAGCTGTCCCATGCCGGGCTGGCCGCGCGGATCGGCGCCGGCAGTGTGCTGCCGATCGCAGATGGCGGCGACCCGGCGGACGGGCTGCTGGCGCTGGCCGAGCGGGCGCTGCGCGAGGAGGCGGCGGCGCATGGTACCGCGCTGCTGACGCCGCGCCTGGGGACGGTGGGGGCCGCGGAGGCACTGCAGGCCTCCTGACCTGCGCGGGCCCGGCTTGCCTTGGCGCCGGGCGGCGCGCAGTCTCCGGCCCCTGAAATTTCGGCCAACGAGGGGACGGTCCATGAGTGATTCGAATCAGGCGATGAACGGCGCCGAGGCGCTGGTGCACACGCTGCTGGCCAGCGGGGTGGACACCTGCTTCTCCAACCCCGGCACCTCCGAGATGCATTTCGTGGCGGCGCTGGACCGGATTCCCGGCATGCGCTGCGTGCTGGGCCTGTTCGAGGGCGTGGTGACCGGGGCGGCCGATGGCTATGCCCGCATCGCCGGCAAGCCGGCCGCGACCCTGCTGCATTGCGGGCCGGGCCTGGCGAACGGGCTGGCCAACCTGCACAACGGGCGCCGCGCCAGCACCATGATGGTGAACTGCGTGGGCGACCAGGCGACCTATCACCGCCCGCTGGATGCGCCGCTGACGGCAGACACCGAGGGCTTCGCGCGCGGCGTTTCCGGCTGGGTGCGCACCGCGATGCGCGCCGAGGACGTGGGCAACGATGCCGCCGTGGCAGCCCAGATGGCGCAGGTGTCGCCGGGCCAGATCTCCACCCTGATCCTGCCTTCGGACACGTGCTGGAACCCCGGCGGCGTAGTGGGCGAGCCGCTGCCGGTGCCGCCGGCGCCAATCACCACGCCGCATGCGGTGAAGGTGGCCGCACAGCTGCTGCGCGGCGGCAGCAAGACGCTGCTGCTGCTGGGCGGCAACGCGCTGCGGGCGGATACGCTGGCCGAGGCGGCGCGGATCTGTGCCGCCACCGGGGCCACGATGATGAGCCAGGGCAGCAACGGGCGCATCGAGCGCGGCCGTGGGCGGCACCCGATCAACGGCATTCCCTACCCTGTCGACCAGGCCGTGGCGGCGCTGAAGGATTTCGAGACCATCATCCTGGTGGGCACGCTGAAGCCGGTGATCTTCTTCGCCTATCCGAACAAGCCGGGCTCCCCGGTGCGGCCGGATGCGACGGTGCATCCGCTCTCCCGCCCCGAGCACAACCAGCTGCAGGCGCTGCAGGCGCTGGCCGAGGAGCTGGGCAACCCGGCGGCGGTGGCGGCACCTTCCTACGGGACCGTGGAACTGGCCAAGGGTGCGATCAGCAGCGAATCCTTCGCCCAGTCGCTGACCGCGATGATGCCGGAGCAGGCGATCATCGTGAACGAGGCGGTGACCTTCGGCCGCGCCTTTGTCGGTGCGACGCACGGCGCCGCGCAGCATGACTGGCTGACGGTGACCGGCGGCGCGATCGGCGGCGGCATGCCGATCTCCACCGGCGCGGCGGTGGCCGCCCCGGGGCGGCGGGTGATCAACCTGCAGGCCGATGGCTCGGCGATGTACACCATCCAGAGCCTGTGGACCCAGGCGCGCGAGAAGCTGGATGTGACCACGGTGATCTTCAACAACCGCAAATACCAGATCCTGCTGGGCGAGCTGGCCAATGTGGGCGCGAACCCGGGCCGCACGGCGCTGGACATGATGGACCTGGGCAACCCGGACATCGACTTCGTGAAGATCGCCGGCGGCATGGGCGTGGAAGCGGCGCGGGCGGAGACGATGGAGCAGTTCAACGACCTGTTCGCACAGTCCTTGAACCGCAAGGGGCCGTTCCTGATTGACCTCAAGACGGCGTGACGGCTGATCAGCAAGGAAGCGGTTCTTTTTTGAAAAAAAGAACCAAAAAACTTTTGTCCGTTTGCGCTGGGGGAGCGCTCGCTCTCTGAGCGCAAACGGATGAAGGCTTTGCCTACCGCCGCGGCAGGGCCGGGCGGAAATACTTGCCGGTGATGGCGGTGTGGAAGACCCAGAGCCCGAGGCCGAAGCTGAGGCCGATCGACAGGCCGCGCAGCCAGGCCATCAGCTGCCAGCCGCCGGCGATCGGGGTGCCGCGCAGCGCGGCGATGACGAAGAATCCCATCATGGTGGTGGCGGCCCCGGTGAGCAGGGCCAGCGGCAGGGCGCCGATCCGCACGCGACCGACCAGCAGGCCGAAGGCGGCGCCGTAGAGCCCGCCCCAGAAGCATTGGTTCACCAGGGTGGGCAGGCCGAAGGCGCGCGCGTTGGCGGTGAGGTTCCAGACCAGCGTGGAGCGCGGGATGCCGAACAGGCCGGTTTCGCGCAGCAGCAGGATCATGCCCTGGTGGAACACGAGCACGCTGAGCACGGCGGCCAGGAAGCCGATGGCGATGCGCTGGACAGCAGACATGGTGATGACCCCGTTTTGTTGGGAGTGTGATGCCCAAATGCGGGCCGAGTCCACTCCCGCGGGATTTTCCGCTAAGCCAGGGCATGGCGTGGCCTTGAAGGGGGCATCTTGGGCGAGGTGAGCGGCGAGGACCTGGAGCGGCTGGCCAACCGGATGGCGCTGCTGGTCTCCGATGACGGCGAGGCCGACAATGCCGGCCGCGCGGTGGGGCAGCTGGCGCGGCGGCTGGGGCTTTCGGGCGGCGACCTGAAGGCGCTGGTGCTGGCCGGCGCGGGCAGCGGGTTCCGGCCGGGCAGTTCGCCGGCGACGCTGCGGCTGGAGCAGGAGATCGACGCGCTGCGCCGGGAACTGCGCGAGGCACGCGAGGGAGAGCGGGCGGCGCGCGAGGACCGCGATGCTCTGGTGGCCGAGAACGGCGCGATGCGCGTGGCGGTGTACCGCCGGCGCGCCGAGGCCAAGATGCGCAACCTGCTGCTGGGGTTGGGGGCGATCGGCGTGGTGGCGGTGGCGGCCGGGGTGGTGTTGCTGACGCCGGACCCGGCGCCGGTGCCGATGGGCGGGCGCGGGGATGGCGTGGCGCCGGCGGCGCGGGTGGCCATGGTGCGCGGGGCGGGGGCGGTGCTGTACCGCGGGCCCGACCGGTCCTCCGAGATCATCGGGCGGCTGGGATCCGGCACGCGGCTGCTGGTGCAGCGCACGGAATGGCGCAGCATGATGCAGTGGGTGCAGGTGGAAGTGGAGGGGCGCGTGGGATACGTGGCCACCACTGAGGTCGAGATCTTCTAAGGGAAGGAAGCGGTTCTTTTTTGAAAAAAAGAACCAAAAAACTTTCCTGATTAGATGCGGATGGGCCGCATCTTCCCGCCCCTATGAATGAAGTTTTTTTGCTTCTTTTTGTTCACAAAAAGAAGACTCTTGCTTCAGGCTTCGCTGATCCGCGCGGCGGGGATGGGTTGTTCGTCCTTCAAAGCAACACCGGTGACGCCGAGGCGCTGCATGGCGGCGATGAGCCAGAGCAGTTTGGCCGCGGCATCGGGGATGGGCAGGCCTTCGGGGCGGATATTGGAGATGCAGTTGCGTTCCGCGTCCGTTCGGCCGGGGCGGGGCTGCCAGGTGAGGTAGAGGCCGAGGCTGTCGGGCGTGGAGAGGCCCGGGCGCTCGCCGATCAGCACGGCGACGGCGTCTGCGCCCAGGGCCGTGCCGATTTCGTCGCCGAGGGCGACACGGCCCTGGCGGGCGATGACGACGGGGCCGGTGGCGCCGAGGGCGGGCATCACCTGGGCCAGGAGGGGGGCGGCGTGGCGCTGGACGGCGGTGGCGGAGAGGCCGTCGGCTACCACGAAGGCGATGCCGGGAACGGGGACGAGGCGGGCGGCTTCGCCTTCGGCCAGGCGGCGGCCGAGATCGGGGCGCAGGAGATAGGTGCGGCGATCCGGGCAGGCGCTGTGGACGAGGGTGCTGGAGAGGCCGGCGGCGGCGAGGTCGGCGGTGAGTTGTTCCACGTTGAGCTCGGCGTGGACGGCGTCGCGCGCCGCGGCGTGGGCGGCCTGGAAGGCGAGGTGGGCTTCGGTGGGCAGGCCGTTGCCGACCCGGCCGAGGGCGACGCGGGCGGGGGTGAAGCGGCGCAGGTCGCGCCAGAGCGTGGGCGGCGTGCTCATGCCAGGCCGACCAGGGCGGGGGACATCGGCGCGGGGATGCGGTCGGGCGTGGAGGTGGCCAGGCCCATGCGGGCGAGCCAGGCCTCGAATTCCGGGGCAGGGCGCAGGTTGAGGGTGCTGCGCAGGTAGAGCGCGTCGTGGAAGGAGGTGCTCTGGTAGGAGAGCATCACGTCGTCCGCCCCTGGGACACCCATGATGTAGGTGACGCCGGCGGCGCCGAGCAGGGTGAGCAGGGCGTCCATGTCGTCCTGATCGGCTTCGGCGTGGTTGGTGTAGCAGACGTCCACTCCCATCGGCAGGCCGAGGAGCTTGCCGCAGAGATGGTCCTCCAGCCCGGCGCGGATGATCTGCTTGCCGTCGTAGAGGTATTCGGGGCCGATGAAGCCGACGACGGTGTTGACCAGCAAAGGCGCAAAGCGGCGGGCGACGGCGTAGGCGCGGGCCTCCACGGTTTGCTGGTCCACGCCGTGATGGGCGTTGGCGGAGAGCGCGCTGCCCTGGCCGGTTTCGAAATACATGACGTTCTGGCCGACGGTGCCGCGGTGGAGGGACAGCGCGGCCTGCTGGGCTTCGGCGAGGAGGGCGAGGTTGACACCGAAGCTGGTGTTGGTCGCCTCCGTGCCGCCGATGGACTGGAAGACGAGGTCCACGGGCGCGCCTTCCTCGATGCAGCGCAGCGTGGTGGTGACGTGGGCGAGGATGCAGGTTTGGGTGGGGATGGCGTAGCGGCTGCGCACCTCATCGAGCATGTGCAGCAGGGTGGTGGTGGCGGCGACGCTGTCGGTGGCGGGGTTGACGCCGATGACGGCATCGCCGGCGCCGAGCAGCAGGCCATCGAGCGTGGAGGCGGCGACGCCGCGCGGGTCGTCGATGGGGTGGTTGGGCTGCAGGCGCACGGAGAGGCGGCCTGGCAGGCCGATGGTGTTGCGGAAGGCGGAGGTGACGCGGCACTTTGCCGCAATAGCGACGAGGTCCTGTAGGCGGCAGATCTTCGAGACGGCGGCGACCATTTCCGGGGTGAGGCCCGGGCGGAGCGCGGCGAGGGTTTCGCTGGTGGCCTCGGCCAGCAGCCAGTCCCGGAAGCCGCCGACGGTGAGATGGGCGATGGGGGCGAAGGCGGCGGCATCGTGGCTGTCGATGATGAGGCGCGTGATCTCATCGGCCTCATAGGGGATGACGGCTTCGTTGAGGAAGGTGCGCAGCGGCAGGTCGGCCAGGGCGAGCTGGGCGGCGACGCGCTCGCTGGCGGACTCCGCGGCCAGGCCGGCCAGCATGTCGCCGGAGCGCAGCGGGGTGGCGCGGGCAAGCAGGGTGCGCAGGCTGTCGAAGCTGTAGCGGGTGCCGTTGACTGTTGCGGCGTGGGGCATGCGGTGCTCCTGTGCTGTGGCGCAGCATAGGGGCGGCGCGGCACGCGGGCCAGCAATGCGCGCGGCGGCGCGGGTTGCTGGGAACGGTGCTGAGAAAGCGCTGGACTCGGGGGCGGGTGGGGCGTAGATGCCCCGCTCCACCGGAACGCGGGAGATGTTCGGGTGCGCTTGCGCGCCCTGGATGTCGGTTGAACCGCGGTCCCCCAACCCTCGCCGGTGCGCCGGCGAACAGGAGCCAAGGGATCATGGCGAAGAAAATCGTCGGCTACATCAAGCTGCAAATTCCGGCCGGCAAGGCCAATCCTTCCCCGCCTGTCGGCCCGGCGCTGGGCCAGCGCGGCCTGAACATCATGGCGTTCGTGAAGGAATTCAACGCCGTGACGGCGCAGATGGAGCCCGGGATGCCGGTGCCGGTGGTGATCACCGCCTTCGGCGACCGCACGTTCAGCTTCATCACCAAGACGCCGCCGAACACCTACTTCCTGAAGAAGGCCGCCGGCATCCAGAAGGGGACCACCACCCCGGGCAAGGGTGCGCCGAGCGGCCGCGTGACCATGGATCAGCTGCGCGAGATTGCGGCGCAGAAGATGATCGACATGAATGCCAACGACGTCGACGGCGCGGTGCGCATGCTCGTCGGCAGCGCCCGCTCGATGGGCCTCACCGTGGTGGAGGGCTGAGATCATGGCACACAAGAAGCGTCTGACCGCCGCCTACAAGGCCGTTGACACCGCGAAGCTGTATTCCCTGGCCGAGGCGATCGCCGCGGTGCAGGCCAATGCCAAGGCGAAGTTCGACGAGACCATCGAGATCAGCATGAACCTGGGCATCGACCCGCGGCATGCCGACCAGATGGTGCGCGGCTTGGTCGGCCTGCCCAACGGCACCGGCAAGACCCTGCGCGTGGGCGTGTTCGCGCGCGGCGCGAAGGCCGAGGAGGCGCTGGCCGCCGGGGCCGACGTGGTGGGCGCGGATGACCTGGCCGAGAAGATCCAGGCCGGCGACATCCAGTTCGACCGCTGCATCGCCACCCCGGACATGATGGGCCTGGTCGGTCGCCTGGGTAAGATCCTGGGCCCGCGCGGCCTGATGCCGAACCCCCGCCTGGGCACCGTGACCATGGACGTGAAGGGCGCGATCACCGCCGCCAAGGCCGGCCAGGTTGAGTTCCGCGCCGAGAAGGCCGGGATCGTGCATGCCGGTATCGGCAAGGCATCCTTCCCGACCGACAAGCTGCTGGAGAATGCCAAGGCGTTCGCCGATGCGATCGTGAAGGCCAAGCCGACCGGCGCCAAGGGCACCTACGTGCAGAAGGTCGCGGTCAGCTCCACCATGGGCCCCGGCGTTCGCGTGGACGTGGGCACGATCGCCTAACGGCTTCAACGAGATACACCCCGGCCTTCGGGCCGGGCGTGGGCAGGGGGCGGGAGCCCCCGATCCTGTCCGAGACCGCACGTTGCCCCCAGGCCATTGGCCGGTGGGGCATTAAGGCACCTTCGGGTGCGCGCGCGGGAGACGGGGATGCCAGGGATCAAGGGGCTGTCGCTCCAAGGTTTTTGGCGGTTCCGACTCGACTGGCGGCATTTCGTGCCGTCGGGGACAGGCGAACCGGGCTGGTCCGGGCGCCTGGATGTCACCTTCGGGTGTCAGGCGTGCGTGCTGGCCCTAGGGCAACCCGGCTGGGAGCGGTCCATACGCTTTCGGCCACCGACGGAGACGGGATTTGGACCGTACGGAGAAGCACGCGTTCGTCGCCGAGTTGGCGACAGTGTTCGCCGAGACGTCCATGGTTGTGGTCACCCTGAACAAGGGTCTGACCGTGGCCGATGTGACGAAGCTGCGGCGGCAGATGCGCGCGGCTGGCGCAACCTACAAGGTTGCGAAGAACCGGCTGGCCACCCTCGCCCTGGATGGGACCCGCTTCGATGGCATCGCCCCCCTGCTGAAGGGCCCGACCGCGCTTGCGTGGTGCCGGGACCCCGTGGCGGTGGCAAAGGCGGCTATCGAGTTCGCCAAGACCAACGACAAGTTCGTGGTGCTCGGTGGTGCCCTTGGCACCCAGATGCTTGATGCATCGGGTGTGAAGGCGCTGTCCGAGCTGCCGTCGCTCGATGCACTTCGCTCTTCGATCCTGGGGCTGCTCAATGCTCCGGCGACCAAGATCGCGGCTGTGCTGCAGGCGCCGGGCGGGCAGGTCGCGCGGGTGTTGGCGGCGTATGCCACCAAGGACGAAGCGGCAACGGACGAGGCGGCCTGACGGCTGCGCATCGCTGACTGAGTGGCAGGCGCGCCCCCCGATGGGACAGGCGGGCTTGCTTGGAACCGACCAGAGACTAAGTTAAAGGAATATTCTGATGGCCGATCTCGCGAACCTGGTGGAGCAGCTGTCCAGCCTGACCGTGCTGGAAGCCGCCGAGCTGTCGAAGATGCTGGAAGAGAAGTGGGGCGTTTCCGCCGCCGCGCCGGTGGCTGCCGCCGCGCCGGTGGCCGCCGCCGCCGCTGCCGCCCCGGTTGAGGAGCAGACGGAATTCACCGTGATCCTCGCCGAAGCCGGCGACAAGAAGATCAACGTCATTAAGGAGATCCGCACGATCACCGGCCTGGGCCTGAAGGAAGCCAAGGACCTGGTCGAGGGCGCTCCCAAGACGGTGAAGGAAGGCGTGAACAAGGAAGAAGCCGGCAAGATCAAGAAGGTGCTGGAAGATAACGGCGCTAAGGTCGAAATTAAGTGATAAGCTGCGCGGCGTGACAGCCGCGCACCTACGCTGATCGGGCGGAGGCTACCCCCGCAGGGGGGCGGTCTCCGCTCGTGTCGGCGTTTCTGACGACCGCCTGACGGTTGGGCCCACTCTCCGGGCCAGGACCGGGACTACCGAATGACCCATTGTTCAGGACACGGGCATGAACGCGATCACTGGTTCGTTTACCGGCAAGAAGCGCATCCGCAAGAGCTTCGGGCGTATCCCCGAGCTGGCGCAGATGCCCAACCTGATCGATGTGCAGCGCGCCAGCTACGAGGCGTTCCTGCAGATGGCGACCCCGCCTGACAACCGGACCAATACCGGGCTGCAGGAGGTCTTCAAATCCGTCTTCCCGATCGACGATTTCGCGGGGCGCGGCCGGCTGGAGTTCGTCTACTACGAGCTGGAAGAGCCGAAATACGACGTGGAGGAATGCATCCAGCGCGGCATGACCTATGCCGCGCCGCTGAAGGTGATCCTGCGCCTGATCGTGTGGGACCTGGACGAAGACACCGGCGCCCGCTCGATCCGCGACATCAAGGAACAGCCCGTGTACATGGGCGACATGCCCCTGATGACGGATAACGGCACGTTCATCATCAATGGCACCGAGCGCGTGATCGTGAGCCAGATGCACCGCTCGCCGGGCGTGTTCTTCGACCACGACAAGGGCAAGACGCACAGCAGCGGCAAGTACCTGTTCGCCGCGCGGGTGATCCCCTATCGCGGTTCCTGGCTCGATTTCGAGTTCGATTCCAAGGACCTCGTGTATGTGCGCATCGACCGCAAGCGCAAGCTGCCGGTCACCACGCTGCTGTACGCGCTGGAGTCCGCCAACACCGAGACGCTGCGCGCGGCCCGTGCGGCGCAGGGCGAGGAGCTGGAGCCCGGCGAAGTCCGCGGCATGGATGCCGAGGAGATCCTGAACTTCTTCTACGGCCAGGTGGTGTTCACCCGCATGGCCAAGGGCTGGGCGCGCCCGTTCGACCCCGAGGCGTTCCGCGGCATCAAGCTGCTGGAGCCCCTGGTGGACGCCGAGACCGGCGAAGTGGTGGCCGAGGCCGAGGCGAAGCTGACGGTGCGCCAGGCGCGCAAGATCGCCGAGACCACGCGCGTGGTGCTGGTGGGCCGTGCCGACCTGCTGGGCCGCTACGTGGCCGAGGACCTGGTGAACGTTGAGACCGGCGAGATCTTTGCCGAGGCGGGCGAGGAACTGGCCGAGGCCAAGCTGGCGTCGCTGGAGGATCGCGGCATCGACACGCTGCCGACCCTGGCGGTGGACCAGTCCAACGGCCCGTGGCTGCGCAACACGCTGACGGTGGACAAGAACGGCAACCGTGACGACGCGCTGATCGACATCTATCGCGTGATGCGCCCGGGCGAGCCGCCGACGCCGGATACGGCCGAGGCGCTGTTCCGCGGCCTGTTCTTCGACGGCGACCGCTACGACCTCTCGGCCGTCGGCCGCGTGAAGATGAACATGCGCCTGGGCTTCGACGATGTGCCCGACACTATCCGCGTGCTGCGCAAGCAGGACGTGCTGCGCACTGTGAAGATCCTGTGCGAGCTGAAGGACGGCCGCGGCCAGATCGACGACATCGACAACCTGGGCAATCGTCGCGTTCGCTCCGTGGGCGAGCTGATGGAGAACCAGTACCGCGTTGGCCTGCTGCGCATGGAGCGCGCGATCCGCGAGCGCATGGGCAGCGTGGACATCGACACGGTGATGCCGCACGACCTGATCAACGCCAAGCCGGCGGCGGCCGCGGTGCGGGAGTTCTTCGGCTCCTCGCAGCTGTCGCAGTTCATGGACCAGACCAACCCGCTGTCGGAAGTGACGCATAAGCGCCGCCTCTCCGCGCTTGGACCGGGCGGCCTGACCCGCGAGCGCGCCGGCTTCGAGGTGCGCGACGTGCACCCGACGCATTACGGCCGCATCTGCCCGATCGAGACGCCGGAAGGCCCGAACATCGGCCTGATCAACAGCCTGGCCACCTACGCCAAGGTCAACAAATACGGCTTCATCGAGACGCCGTACATGCTGGTGAAGGACGGGATCGTACAGCGCGACCCGAAATACCTGTCGGCGATGGAGGAGGAGAAGCTCGTCGTTGCCCAGGCCGATGCGGAGATGAGTGCCGACGGCACGCTGACCTCCGAGCTGGTTTCTGTGCGCAAGCAGGGCGACTTCCGGCTGGTGAAGCCGGAAGACGTGACGGCGATCGACGTTTCGCCGAAGCAGCTGGTTTCCGTCGCCGCGGCGCTGATCCCGTTCCTGGAGAACGACGACGCCAACCGCGCGCTGATGGGCTCCAACATGCAGCGCCAGGCCGTGCCGCTGATCCGCGCCGACGCCCCGCTGGTGGGCACCGGCATGGAAGCCGCCGTGGCGCGGGACTCCGGTGCGACCATCGTGGCCAAGCGCGAGGGCGTGATCGACCAGATCGACGGTGCGCGCATCGTGGTGCGGGCAACGGCCGAGGACGGCACGACCAAGGGCGTGGACATCTACCGCCTGCGCAAGTTCATGCGCAGCAACCAGAGCACTTGCATCAACCAGCGCCCGCTGGTGCGCGTGGGTGACCGGGTGGCGGAAGGCGACATCATCGCCGACGGCCCCTCCACCGAGCTCGGCGAGCTGGCGCTGGGGCGGAACGTGCTCGTCGCGTTCATGCCGTGGAATGGCTACAACTTCGAGGACTCCATCCTCATCAGCGAGCGCATCGCGCGCGACGACGTCTTCACCTCGATCCATATCGAGGAGTTCGAGGTCATGGCGCGTGACACCAAGCTGGGCCAGGAGGAGATCACGCGCGACATCCCCAACGTGGGCGAGGAAGCGCTGAAGAACCTCGACGAGGCCGGCATCGTCTATATCGGCGCCGAGGTGAACCCCGGGGACATCCTGGTCGGCAAGGTGACGCCGAAGGGCGAAAGCCCGATGACCCCCGAGGAGAAGCTGCTGCGCGCCATCTTCGGCGAAAAGGCGTCGGACGTTCGTGACACCTCGCTGAAGCTGCCGCCGGGCGTTTCCGGCACGATCGTGGATGTGCGCGTGTTCAGCCGCCGTGGCGTGGACAAGGACGAGCGCGCCATGGCGATCGAGCGCGCGGAGATCGAGCGCCTGGCCAAGGACCGCGACGACGAGCGCGCGATCCAGGAGCGGTCGTTCCTGAACCGGCTGCGCGAGAAGCTGCTGGGCGGCAAGGCCAGCGGCGGCTTCAAGGGCATCAAGGCCGGCACGGTGATCACCGAGGAGGTTCTGGCCGAGCACGTGCGCGGCAGCTGGCGCCATATCGGCGTGCAGGACGACGCGGTGATGGCCGAGATCGAGGTGCTGAAGCGCGAGTTCGACGCCGCCGTGGCCAAGCTGCAGGCCCGCTTCGACAGCAAGGTGGAGAAGCTGCAGCGCGGTGACGAGCTGCCGCCTGGCGTGATGAAGATGGTCAAGGTCTTCGTGGCGGTGAAGCGCAAGCTGCAGCCCGGCGACAAGATGGCCGGCCGCCATGGCAACAAGGGCGTGTGCTCGCGCGTGGTGCCGGTGGAGGACATGCCGTTCCTCGAGGACGGCACCTCGGTCGACATCGTGCTGAACCCGCTGGGCGTGCCCTCGCGTATGAACGTGGGCCAGATCCTGGAGACGCATCTGGGCTGGGCCTGCGCCACGTTGGGCAAGCAGGTGGGTGAGCTGGTGGAGGAATACCGCCGCACCGGCCACGCCCGCGACGAGCTGCTGGCGCGCCTGAAGGACATCTACGGCGACAAGGTCTACGCCGACCAGATCGCCAACATGTCCGATGGCCAGCTGATGGAGCTGTCCGACAACCTGAAGAAGGGCATCCCCATCGCCACCCCGGTGTTCGACGGGGCGCGGATGGCCGACATCGAGGGGATGCTGACCAAGGCGGGCCTGGGCACCTCCGGCCAGGTGATCCTGACCGACGGGCGCACCGGCGAGCCGTTCGAGCGCAAGGTGACGGTGGGCATCATCTACATGCTCAAGCTGCATCACCTGGTGGACGACAAGATCCACGCGCGTTCGATCGGGCCGTATTCGCTCGTCACCCAGCAGCCGCTGGGCGGCAAGGCGCAGTTCGGTGGACAGCGCTTCGGCGAGATGGAGGTTTGGGCGCTGGAGGCCTACGGCGCCGCTTACACGCTGCAGGAAATGCTGACGGTGAAGTCCGACGACGTGTCGGGCCGCACCAAGGTCTACGAGGCGATCGTGCGCGAGCAGGACACGTTCGAGGCGGGCATCCCGGAAAGCTTCAACGTGCTGGTCAAGGAACTGAAGTCCCTCGGCCTGAACGTGGACCTGGATTCGGGGCCGACCTAGCGGTCGGTTCCGCCGCCTGACGTGCCTGCCCACGCCAATATGAGGGTGCCCGCATGAACGAGCTGATGAAGATCCTGGGCCAGACGGGCCAGACGCAGACCTTCGACCAGATCAAGATCCAGATGGCCTCCCCGGAGCAGATCCGCTCCTGGTCCTATGGCGAGATCAAGAAGCCGGAGACCATCAACTACCGCACCTTCAAGCCGGAGCGGGATGGGCTGTTCTGCGCGCGCATCTTCGGGCCGATCAAGGACTACGAGTGCCTGTGCGGCAAGTACAAGCGCATGAAGTTCCGCGGCATCATCTGCGAGAAGTGCGGCGTGGAAGTCACGCTGGCCAAGGTGCGGCGCGAGCGCATGGGCCATATCGAGCTGGCCTCGCCCGTGGCGCATATCTGGTTCCTGAAGTCCCTGCCCAGCCGCATCGGGCTGATGGTGGATCTCACGCTCAAGGAGCTGGAGAAGATCCTCTACTTCGAGAGCTACGTGGTGCTGGAGCCCGGCACGACGGACCTCAAGATGCACCAGTTGCTGACGGAAGATCAGCTGATGGCCAAGCAGGACGAGTTCGGCGACGATGCCTTCCAGGCCGGCATCGGCGCGGAGGCAATCAAGAGCATCCTGCAGCGCATCGAGGCGGATGCCGAGAAGGTGGAGCTGCGCGCGGAGCTGAAGGAGACCACCAGCGAGGCCAAGCGCAAGAAGCTGGTGAAGCGCCTGAAGCTGATCGAGGCGTTCTCCGAATCCGGCGCCAAGCCGGAGTGGATGATCCTGGACGTGATCCCGGTGATCCCGCCCGAGCTGCGCCCGCTGGTGCCGCTGGATGGTGGGCGCTTCGCCACCTCTGACCTGAACGACCTCTATCGCCGCGTGATCAACCGCAACAACCGCCTCAAGCGCCTGATCGAGCTGCGCGCGCCGGACATCATCGTGCGCAACGAGAAGCGCATGCTGCAGGAAGCGGTGGATGCGCTGTTCGACAACGGCCGCCGTGGCCGCGCCATCACGGGCGCCAACAAGCGCCCGCTGAAGTCGCTGTCCGACATGCTGAAGGGCAAGCAGGGCCGCTTCCGCCAGAACCTGCTCGGCAAGCGCGTGGACTATTCCGGCCGTTCGGTGATCGTGGTCGGCCCAGAGCTGAAGCTGCACCAGTGCGGCCTGCCGAAGAAGATGGCGCTGGAGCTGTTCAAGCCGTTCATCTACTCCAAGCTGGAGAAGTACGGCCACGCCACCACCATCAAGGCCGCCAAGCGGATGGTGGAGAAGGAACGCCCGGAGGTGTGGGACATCCTCGAAGAGGTGATCCGCGAGCACCCGGTGATGCTGAACCGCGCGCCGACGCTGCATCGCCTGGGCATTCAGGCCTTCGAGCCCGTGCTGATCGAAGGCAAGGCGATCCAGCTGCACCCGCTGGTCTGCACCGCCTTCAATGCCGATTTCGACGGCGACCAGATGGCCGTGCACGTGCCGCTGAGCCTTGAGGCGCAGCTGGAAGCGCGCGTGCTGATGATGTCCACCAACAACATCCTCAGCCCCGCCAACGGCAAGCCGATCATCGTGCCGAGCCAGGACATCGTGCTGGGCATCTACTACCTCAGCCTGGAGACGCCGGAGTTCCGCGCCACCGAGGACAAGGATGTGCGCGCCTTCGCCACCATGGGCGAGATCGAGCATGCCCTGCACGCCCGCGTTCTGGGCCTGCACGACAAGATCCGCGCGCGCTTCGAGACGGTGAACGCCGCCGGCGAACCCATCCGCGAGACGGTGTACACCACGCCCGGCCGCATGATGATCGCCCAGGTGCTGCCGAAGCACCCGAACGTGCCGTTCAGCGTGATCAACCGCCAGCTGACCAAGAAGAACGTGTCGGACGTGATCGACACGGTCTATCGCCACTGCGGCCAGAAGGAATGCGTGATCTTCGCCGATCGGCTGATGGGCCTCGGCTTCGGCCAGGCCGCCAAGGCCGGCCTCTCCTTCGGCAAGGACGACCTGATCATCCCCGACACCAAGAAGGCGATGATCGAGAAGACCCAGGGCGAGGTGAAGGAGTTCGAGCAGCAGTACCAGGACGGCCTGATCACCGCCGGCGAGCGCTACAACAAGGTGGTGGACGCCTGGTCGCGCTGCACCGACGAAGTGGCCAAGGCCATGATGGCGGAGATCAAGAAGCAGGAGATCGGCCGCGTCACCAACGCCGTGTGGATGATGTCCGACTCCGGCGCGCGTGGGTCGCCGGCGCAGATGCGCCAGCTGGCCGGCATGCGCGGCCTGATGGCCAAGCCCTCGGGCGAGATCATCGAGCAGCCGATCATCGCGAACTTCAAGGAAGGCCTGTCGGTGCTGGAGTATTTCAACTCCACCCACGGCGCCCGCAAGGGCCTGGCCGACACCGCGCTGAAGACGGCGAACTCCGGCTACCTCACCCGCCGCCTGGTGGACGTGGCGCAGGATTGCATCATCGTGGAGCTGGATTGCGGCACCGAGCGGGGCCTCACGGTGAAGCCGGTGATGGATGGCGGCGAGGAGGTCTCCAGCCTCTCCGAGCGCATCCTGGGCCGCACCACGGCCGAGGACGTGCTGGATCCCGCCACCAACGAGATCCTGCTGCCGAACAACATGCTGATCGAGGAAGAGGACGCCGAGCGCATCCAGAAGGCAGCGGTGGAGCAGGTAAAGATCCGCTCCGTGCTGACCTGCGAGGCCAAGGTTGGCGTCTGCGCCCATTGCTACGGGCGTGACCTCGCGCGCGGCACGCCGGTGAACATCGGCGAGGCGGTGGGCGTGATCGCCGCCCAGTCGATCGGCGAGCCCGGCACGCAGCTCACCATGCGCACCTTCCACATCGGTGGCGCCGCCCAGCGTGGCGCCGAGGTGAGCAGCGTGGAAGCCAGCCATGATGGCGTGGTGGCCATCCGCAACCGCAACGTGGTTATCAACTCGTCCAACGTGCCGGTGGTGATGAGCCGCAACTGCGAGATGGTGCTGGCCGACGACAAGGGCCGCGAGCGTGCGCGCTTCCGCGTGCCCTACGGCTCGCGCCTGCTGGTGGACGAGGGTGCCACGGTCGCTCGCCAGCAGAAGCTGGCCGAGTGGGACCCGTACACCCTGCCGATCATCACCGAGCGCAACGGCAAGCTGGAATACCTCGACCTGCTCGAGGGCGTCACGCTGGTCGAGCGCATGGACGAAGTGACCGGCCTCACCTCCAAGGTCGTCGTCGACTACAAGCAGAATGCCCGCGGCGTGGACCTGCGCCCGCGGCTTCAGCTGAAGGACGACCGCGGCGAGGTGATCAAGCTGCCGAACGGCGCTGATGCCCGCTACTTCCTCAGCCCCGACTCGATCCTGTCGGTGGAGAACGGGGCGCAGGTGGCCGCCGGCGACGTGCTGGCGCGCATTCCGCGCGAGGGCAGCAAGACCCGCGACATCACGGGCGGCCTGCCGCGCGTGGCGGAGCTGTTCGAGGCACGGCGGCCGAAGGACCATGCGATCATCGCCGAGATCGACGGGCGCGTGGAGTTCGGCAAGGACTACAAGGCCAAGCGCCGCGTGATCGTGAAGAACGACGAGACCGCCGAGGAGAGCGAGTACCTGATCCCGAAGGGCAAGCACGTCTCGGTCCAGGAAGGCGACTTCGTCCGCCGGGGCGACCCGCTGGTGGATGGCCCGCGCGTGCCGCACGACATCCTCAAGGTGCTCGGCGTGGAAGCGCTGTCCGACTACCTGGTGAATGAGATCCAGGACGTCTATCGACTGCAGGGCGTGAAGATCAACGACAAGCACATCGAGGTGATCGTTCGCCAGATGCTGCAGAAGGTCGAGATCCTGGAGCCGGGCGACACCACCTACCTCACCGGCGAGCAGGTGGACCGCATGGAGTTCGACCAGGAGAACAACAAGCGGATCCAGGAGGGCGAGCGCCCCGCCGTGGCCATGCCGGTGCTCCAGGGCATCACCAAGGCCTCCCTGCAGACGCACAGCTTCATCAGCGCCGCCTCCTTCCAGGAGACGACGCGCGTGCTCACAGAGGCGGCCACGGCCGGCAAGGTGGATACGCTGATGGGCCTGAAGGAGAACGTGATCGTGGGCCGCCTCATCCCCGCCGGCACCGGCGCGGTGATGAACCGCCTGCGCGCGATCGCCGCCGGGCGGGACAAGCAGAAGGGCCTGCGGCAGGATACGCCGCAGATCACCTCCGGCCAGGCCGCCGAATAACGCGACTCGGTGCATTCACCGGCTGGAAAGGGTGGGGAGGGCAACCTCCTCACCCTTTCTTTATGCGGCGCGGGCAGGCAGGCCGGGAACCGGTGCGCCGTTGCACCCCCGCCCCGCAGCGGACGCATGGCGCCACGCCGGATTCACAGCCGTTCCCGTCGTCCCGCGCTTGACTCGCCCTGCCTCTGCCCGTAGGTATCGCGCCCTCAGCCGGCCCCTCCCAAGGATCGGTCGGCTCGCGTTTGCAGGCACCGGTTGTGTGCGGCGCCGTCTCCCAGACCACCGGGTGACTCAGGCCGCACACAGGTCGACCCCCGCAGGGTGGCTTAGCCGCCCGCCGCGGGGTTTGCGTGTGGCGTGATGTGCGTTTGGCTTGACGATGGTGCGGGTTTTCCGGGCCATCGCTGACAGGATCGGAAAGAGGGTCTATGCCGACCATCAACCAGTTGATCGCTTCGGGCCGGGTTCCCGCCCGGGCACGCAACAAGGTTCCCGCGCTGCAGGGTTGCCCGCAGAAGCGCGGCGTTTGCACCCGCGTGTACACCACCACCCCGAAGAAGCCGAACTCGGCGCTTCGTAAGGTCGCCAAGGTTCGGCTGACCAACGGCTTCGAGGTGGTGAGCTACATCCCCGGCGAAGGCCACAACCTGCAGGAACACAGCGTTGTGCTGATCCGCGGCGGCCGCGTGAAGGATCTTCCCGGCGTGCGCTACCACATCCTGCGCGGCGTGCTGGATACCCAGGGCATCGCCAAGCGCCGCCAGCGCCGTTCGCTCTACGGCGCGAAGCGGCCGAAGTAAGGAGAGGAACGATGAGCCGTCGTCGCCGCGCAGTGAAGCGCGAAATCCTTCCCGACCCGAAATTTGGTGACGTCGTCATCACGCGCTTCATGAATGCGCTGATGTACGACGGCAAGAAGTCCTCTGCCGAGACCATCGTGTATGGCGCACTCGACGTGATGAAGCGCCGCGGTGGCAATGCCGCCGATCCGGTGCGGATGTTCCACGAGGCGCTGGACAACGTGAAGCCGGCCGTCGAGGTGCGTTCGCGCCGCGTTGGTGGCGCCACCTACCAGGTTCCTGTCGAGGTGCGCACCGAGCGCCGGCAGGCGCTGGCCATCCGCTGGATCATCGATGCCGCCCGCAAGCGCGGTGAGCACACGATGGAAGAGCGGCTTTCGAATGAGCTGCTCGATGCGGTGAACAACCGCGGTTCGGCGGTGAAGAAGCGCGAAGACACGCACCGTATGGCAGAGGCGAACAAGGCCTTCAGCCACTACCGGTGGTAAGGGCCGCCCGCCCTGACCCGGCGGGCAGCACGAGGCACGGTTAGACAGATCCCCACACCCCGGAACAGACGTCGGGCACGGAGAATACCACGATGGGTAAGGCTAAATTCGAGCGGAACAAGCCGCACTGCAACATCGGCACCATCGGTCACGTGGACCATGGCAAGACCTCGCTGACCGCAGCAATCACCAAGATCCTGGCGAAGGCCGGTGGTGCGACCTTCACGGCCTACGACCAGATCGACAAGGCCCCCGAGGAACGCGCCCGCGGCATCACCATCTCCACCGCCCACGTGGAGTATGAGACCGCCAACCGCCACTACGCCCATGTGGACTGCCCCGGCCACGCCGACTATGTGAAGAACATGATCACCGGCGCTGCCCAGATGGACGGCGCGATCCTGGTGGTCTCCGCCACCGACGGCCCGATGCCCCAGACCCGTGAGCACATCCTGCTGGCTCGCCAGGTTGGCGTGCCGGCGCTGGTGGTGTTCCTCAACAAGTGCGACATCGCCGACCCTGAGCTGCTGGAGCTGGTCGAGATGGAGCTGCGCGAGCTGCTGAGCAGCTACCAGTTCCCCGGCGACGACATTCCGATCATCCAGGGCTCGGCCGTCTGCGCCCTGAACGACACCCAGCCGGAACTCGGCGAGCAGGCGATCCTGAAGCTGATGGAAGCGGTTGACGCCTACATCCCGCAGCCGGAACGCGACATCGACAAGCCGTTCCTGATGCCGGTGGAAGACGTGTTCTCCATCTCCGGCCGCGGCACCGTGGTGACCGGTCGTGTGGAGCGCGGCATCGTGAAGGTGGGCGAGGAAGTCGAGATCGTGGGCCTCAAGGCCACCGTGAAGACCGTCGTCACCGGCGTTGAGATGTTCCGCAAGCTGCTCGACCAGGGCCAGGCCGGCGACAACATCGGCGCCCTGCTCCGTGGCACGAAGCGCGAAGACGTGGAGCGCGGCCAGGTGCTGGCGAAGCCGGGCAGCATCACCCCGCACACCAAGTTCAAGGCCGAGAGCTACATCCTGACGAAGGAAGAGGGTGGCCGCCATACCCCGTTCTTCACCAACTACCGCCCGCAGTTCTACTTCCGCACCACCGACGTGACCGGGATCGTGCAGCTGCCGGAAGGCGTGGAGATGGTGATGCCGGGCGACAACGTGTCGATGGATGTGGAGCTGATCGCTCCGATCGCCATGGACGAGGGCCTGCGCTTCGCCATCCGCGAAGGTGGCCGCACCGTCGGCGCCGGCGTGGTTGCGAAGATCGTCGCCTGAGCCAGCTGATCAGCACCGCCGGGACCATCCTGGTCCCGGCGGTGTGCCGTTTCGGAAGTGCCTGCGCCGACCGAGCCTTTTGCCTTTAGCGACTATGACTTCAGCGACCCACGATTGCCCGCTGATCGGAACCGAGTGATGGACAACCAGAACATCCGCATCCGCCTCAAGGCGTACGATCACCGCGTGCTGGACAACAGCACGAAGGAGATCGTGAACACGGCCAAGCGCACGGGTGCGCAGATCCGCGGCCCCATTCCCCTGCCCACGCATATCGAGCGCTTCACCGTGAACCGCTCGCCGCACGTGGACAAGAAGAGCCGCGAGCAGTTCGAGATCCGCACCCATCGCCGCCTGCTGGACATCGTCGACCCCACCCCGCAGACCGTGGACGCGCTGATGAAGCTCGACCTGGCCGCCGGTGTCGACGTGGAGATCAAGCTCTAGCTCTAGCCTACCCTCCCGCCCGGGACTGTCTCGGGCGTCGTTTTGGCCTATGAACCCGCCCGTCGGGTTCCTCTGGGGAACGGAAGAAAATGCGAACAGGACTGCTTGCGAAGAAGCTGGGCATGACCCGGATCTTCAAGGAAGACGGCACCCACGTGCCGGTCACCGTGCTGCACGTGGACAACGTGCAGGTCGTGGCCGCCCGCACCGAGGAGAAGGATGGCTACACCGCCGTCCAGATCGGGTACGGCAAGGCCAAGGTGAAGAACGTCTCCCAGCCGAACAAGGGCCACTACGCCCGCGCGAAGGTGGAGCCCAAGGCGAAGCTGGTGGAATTCCGCGTCGATGCCGACGCCATGCTGGAGCCCGGTGCCACTCTCTCGGCCGCGCATTTCGTCGCTGGCCAGATCGTGGACATCTCCGGCACCACCAAGGGCAAGGGGTTCGCTGGCGCGATGAAGCGCTGGAACTTCTCGGGCCTGGAGGCCAGCCACGGCGTTTCGATCAGCCACCGCTCGCACGGCTCCACGGGCAACCGCCAGGATCCCGGCAAGACCTTCAAGAACAAGAAGATGGCCGGCCATCTCGGCCAGGAGCGGATCACCACCCAGAACCTGGAAGTGGCCGCCGTGGATGCCGCCAAGGGCCTTCTGATGATCAAGGGCGCCGTCCCGGGCGCCAAGGGCGGCTATGTGCTCGTGCGCGATGCCGTGAAGCGCGCCCGTCCGTCGGAGGCGCCGTTCCCGGCCGGCCTCGTCGAGACGGCGGGCTAAGGGGTCAGGACCATGCAGATCGACATCAAGACCCTCGACAACACCACCGCCGGCTCGACCGAGCTGCCGGATGACCTGTTCGGCGCAGCCCCGCGCCCCGACATCCTGGCCCGCGTGGTGCATTGGCAGCAGGCCAAACGCCGTGCCGGCACCCACAAGGTGAAGGGCATGGGCGAGGTGCGCGGCACCACGAAGAAGCCGTATCGCCAGAAGGGCACCGGCAACGCCCGCCAGGGCAGCCTGCGCGCGCCGCAGTTCCGCGGCGGCGGTGCGGTGCACGGCCCCGTGGTTCGCAGCCATGCCTACGACCTGCCGAAGAAGGTTCGCCGCCTCGGCCTGATCTCCGCCCTGTCGCAGAAGCAGCGCGACGGCAAACTGGTGGTGCTGGATGCGGCCTCGGGCGGCTCCGGCAAGACCAAGGAGCTGAAGGCGAAGCTGACGGCGCTGGGCTGGAAATCCGTGCTGGTGGTGGACCACACCGTGGATGCCACCTTCCTGCTCGCCAGCCGCAACATCATCGGCGTGGACGTGCTGCCGACGGTGGGCGCCAATGTCTATGACATCCTCGCCCATGACGTGCTGGCGATCACCACCGCCGGCGTCGAGGGGCTCAAGGCCCGCCTCGGTGCGGCTGAGGGAGGCCAGTAAATGAGCGACGCAAAGCCCGCCAAGCGCCAGAAGCAGCTGTCGCGCGAGGCGATGTACACCATCATCCGCAACCCGATCGTCACCGAGAAGGCGACAATCGTGAGCGAGCGGGGCCAGTTCGTCTTCCGGGTGGCGATCGAAGCCAAGAAGCCCGAGATCAAGGCGGCGGTCGAAGGCCTGTTCGGGGTCAAGGTGCTGGCGGTGAACACTCTGATCACCAAGGGCAAGACCAAGCGCTTCCGGGGCCGTCCCGGCGTGCGTTCCGACGTGAAGAAGGCCTATGTCACCCTGGCGGAGGGGCAGTCGATCGACCTCTCCACCGGCTTGGCGTAAGCGGGGACGACTCAGATGGCACTGAAGAACTTCAATCCCGTCACGCCCAGCCTGCGCGGCACCGTGCTGATCAGCCGGGCCGAGCTGTGGAAGGGCAAGCCGGTCAAGGGCCTCACCGAGGGGCTTTCGCAGACCGGTGGCCGCAACAACCACGGGCGCATCACCAGCCGGTTCCGCGGCGGCGGTCACAAGCAGACCTACCGCATGGTGGATTTCAAGCGCCGCAAGCGCGATGTCATCGGCATCGTGCAGCGCCTGGAATACGACCCGAACCGCACCGCCTTCATCGCGCTGATCAAGTATCGCGACGGCGAGCTGTCCTACATCCTGGCCCCGCAGCGCCTGAAGGCCGGCGACCAGGTGGTGGCTTCGGCGCGCGCGGACATCAAGCCGGGCAACGCCATGCCGCTCTCGGCCATCCCAGTGGGCACGATCGTGCACAACATCGAGATGAAGCCGGGCGCGGGCGGCAAGATCGCCCGTGCGGCGGGGCAGTATGCCCAGCTGGTCGGCAAGGATGCCGGCTACGCCCAGATCAAGCTGATGTCGGGCGAACTGCGCATGGTTCGCGGCGAGTGCATGGCCTCGATCGGCGCCGTGTCGAACCCGGACAACTCCAACCAGAGCCTTGGCAAGGCCGGCCGTTCGCGCTGGCTCGGCCGCAAGCCGCACAACCGAGGCGTGGTGATGAACCCGGTCGACCATCCGCACGGCGGCGGCGAAGGCCGCACCTCGGGCGGCCGCCATCCGGTCACCCCGTGGGGCAAGCCGACGAAGGGCTACAAGACCAGGGTCAACAAGCGCACGGACAGGCTGATCATCCGCAGCCGCAACAAGGGCAAGGGCTGAGGCCATGACACGTTCCACCTGGAAGGGCCCGTTCGTGGACGGGTACCTGCTCAACAAGGCCGAGGCCTCGCGGGCTTCGGGGCGCAGCGAAGTGATCAAGATCTGGTCGCGCCGTTCCACCATCCTGCCGCAGTTCGTCGGGCTCACGTTCGGCGTCTACAACGGCCACAAGTTCCTGCCGGTGCAGGTCACGGAGAACATGGTCGGGCACAAGTTCGGCGAGTTCTCGCCCACCCGCACCTTCACCGGCCATGCGTCGGACAAGAAGGCGAAGCGAGGCTGACATGAGCAAGCCGAAAACCCCGCGCGCCCTGGCCGAGACCGAGGCGCAGGCCATCCTCTCCAACATCCGGATCAGCCCCCGCAAGCTGAACCTGGTTGCTGGCCTCATCCGCAACAAGCCGGCCTCCGCGGCCGTCGCCACCCTCACCTTCTCCAAGCGCCGCATCGCCGGCACCGTGAAGAAGGCGCTGGAGAGCGCGATCGCGAACGCCGAGAACAACCATCAGCTGGATGTCGACCGCCTGGTCGTCACCCGCGCCGAGGTGGGCAAGTCGGTGGTCATGCGCCGCTTCCACGCCCGCGGTCGCGGTCGCGCTTCGCGCATCGAGAAGTGGTTCAGCCACCTCAAGATCGTCGTCGCCGAACGCCAGCAGGCCGAAACCCAGAACGAGGCGGCATAACCGATGGGTCACAAAGTCAATCCGATCGGGCTGCGGCTCGGCATCAACCGCACCTGGGACAGCCGCTGGTACGCCGGCGCCGACTATTCCAAGCTGCTGCACGACGACCTGAAGCTCCGCGCCCACCTGCGCAAGAAGCTGGCTGGTGCCGGCGTGTCCCGCGTGGTGATCGAGCGCCCGGCCAAGAAGCCGCGCGTCACCATCTATGCCGCACGCCCTGGCGTGGTGATCGGCAAGAAGGGCCAGGACATCGAGAACCTGCGCAAGGATCTCGGCAAGATGGCCAAGGGTGAGGTCTCGCTGAACATCGTCGAGATCCGCAAGCCCGAGATCGACGCGACGCTGGTGGCTGAGAACATCTCCCAGCAGCTGGAGCGCCGCGTGGCCTTCCGCCGTGCGATGAAGCGCGCCGTGCAGTCCGCCATGCGCCTCGGCGCCCAGGGCATCCGCATCAACTGCGGCGGCCGTCTCGGTGGCGCGGAGATTGCTCGCGTGGAGTGGTATCGCGAGGGCCGCGTGCCCCTGCACACGCTGCGCGCCGACATCGACTTCGGCACCGCCACCGCCAAGACCACCTACGGCACCTGCGGCGTCAAGGTTTGGATCTTCAAGGGCGAGATCCTCGCCCACGATCCGCTGGCACAGGACCGTCGCGCCGCCGAGCAGGCGCCGCAGCGCTAAGGATCAAAGCCATGCTTTCCCCGAAGCGGACCAAGTACCGCAAGGCCCATAAGGGCCGCATTCACGGCGTCGCCAAGGGCGGCACCTCGCTCAACTTCGGCGCCTTCGGCCTCAAGGCCATGGAGCCGGAGCGGGTTACCGCCCGGCAGATCGAATCCGCCCGCCGTGCCATCACGCGCGCCATGCGCCGTGCCGGCCGCGTGTGGATCCGGATCTTCCCCGATGTGCCCGTCTCGCAGAAGCCGGCCGAGGTCCGCATGGGCTCCGGCAAGGGCTCGCCGGAGTTCTGGGTGTGCCGCGTGAAGCCCGGCCGCATCATGTTCGAGATCGACGGCGTGGCCCCCGAGCTGGCCAAGGAGGCGCTGACCCTCGGCGCCGCCAAGCTGCCGATCAAGACGAAGTTCATCACCCGCATCGGAGACGCGTGAGATGGCCAAGCAAACCAAGCCGGCCGACATCCGCGCCAAGTCCGCCGATCAGCTGGCCACCCAGCTTCTGGATCTCCGCAAGGAGCAGTTCAACCTCCGCTTCCAGAAGGCCACGGGCCAGACGGAAGGTGTGGGCCGGGTGAAGGCAGTCCGTCGCGATATCGCACGGGTGAAGACGATCATGACCGAACAGAAGCGCGCGGCCCCCAAGCCCGCCGCGCAGTCGTAAAGGAGTAGGGGCGATGCCAAGGCGCGTCCTGACGGGGCGGGTGACCAGCGACAAGATGGACAAGACGGTTACCGTTCTTGTTGCTCGTCGCATCATGCACCCGCTGTACAAGAAGTTCATTCGCCGGTCGAAGAACTACGCGGCTCACGATGAGGTCAACCTGTGCAAGGTCGGCGACATGGTGCGCATCGAGGAATGCCGGCCGATCAGCAAGCGCAAGACCTGGATTGTGGTCGAGCGCAATGGCCAGCCGCTGGGTGCCGAGGCCCCGGTTGCGGCCGACGCGGTCCAGGGTTGAGGGAGAGAGCTAGATGATCTCCGTCGAATCCAACCTGGAAGTCGCCGACAACTCCGGCGCCCGGCGCGTGCAGTGCATCAAGGTGCTCGGCGGCTCCAAGCGCAAGACGGCGTCGGTGGGCGATGTGATCGTGGTGTCCGTGAAGGACGCGATCCCCCGCGGCAAGGTGAAGAAGGGCGACGTGCACCAGGCGGTGATCGTTCGCACCAGCTTCCCCGTGCGCCGGGCCGATGGCAGCGCCATCCGCTTCGACCGCAATGCGGCCGTGCTGATCAACAAGCAGCAGGAGCCGATCGGCACCCGCATCTTCGGGCCGGTCGTTCGCGAACTTCGCGCGCGCAAGTTCATGAAGATCATCTCGCTGGCTCCGGAGGTGCTGTAACATGGCGGCCCGCATCAAGAAGGGCGATACCGTCCTGGTCATCAGCGGCGCCGAGCGCGGCAAGCGTGGCGAAGTGCTGCGCGTGCTGCCGACGGACAACCGCGCCGTGGTTCAGGGCGTCAATGTCGCCAAGAAGCACACCAAGCCCACCGGCATGGGCAACCCCGGCGGCATCGTGTCCGTCGAGGCGAGCCTTCACCTGTCAAACCTGAAGCTGGTCGATCCCAAGACCGGAACCCCGACGAAAGTCGCGTTCCGCACCCTGGACGACGGCCGCAAGGTCCGCGTTGCCAAGGCCAATGGCAACGTGATCGAGAGCTGAGGAGGCTTCGATGAGCGGAACCAAGAAGGGCGCCCCCAAGGGCGGCGCCAAGTCCGGCGGCAAATCGGCCGGCGGCGGCCGCGGTGCCGCCCCCCCGACCAAGGCCGAATCCCGCGCCGCGCGCGGCGAGGTCACCTACGCCGTTGCGGCCGAGGTCTCTGCCGGTACCGGCGAGATGCCGCGCATGCAGCAGCGCTACGTGGAAGAGATCCGCGCAGCGATGCTGGGCGAGTTCGGCTACACCAACCCGATGCAGGTGCCGAAGCTCGAGAAGATCGTCATCAACATGGGGGTGGGCGAAGCCGCCGGCGACCAGAAGAAGCTTGATGCCGCCGTCTCGGAACTGGCGCTGATCAGCGGCCAGAAGCCGGTCAAGACCGTGGCCAAGAAGGCGATCGCCGGCTTCAAGATCCGCAAGGGTCTGCCGATCGGTTGCAAGGTCACGCTGCGCAAGACCCGGATGTACGAGTTCCTGGACCGCCTGGTCACCATCGCGCTCCCGCGCGTGCGTGACTTCCGCGGCATCCCGGGCACCAAGGGTTTCGATGGCCGTGGCAACTTCGCCATGGGCCTGAAGGAGCAGATCGTGTTCCCGGAGATCGTCTACGACAAGGTGGACGAGATCAGGGGCATGGACATCGTCTTCGTGACCACCGCGAAGACCGATGCCGAGGCGAAGTCCCTGCTGAAGAAGTTCGACATCCCCTTCTCCGGCTAAGGAGAGGGGGCGGCCCTCTCCACCTGGTGGGGGCGCCTGATATCAACGCCGACGATTTGGAAAACCACCGGCTGCGGCCGGCAGGTTCCGGAGGACAAGACAGGATGGCCAAGACATCCCAGGTCAACCGCAACGCCAAGCGCGCCTACATGGCAGAGCGCGACAAGGCGAAGCGTGCCACGCTGAAGGCGGTTGTGATGGACCGAACCCTCCCTGTGGAGGACCGGTTCGAGGCAACGCTGAGGCTCGCCCAGCTGCCGCGCAACGGGGCGAAGGTGCGCTGGCGCCTGCGCTGCGAGCTGACCGGCCGCGCGCGCGCCAACTACCGCAAGTTCAAGCTCAGCCGCATCGCGCTGCGCGACCTCGCCAGTGCCGGGCAGATCCCCGGCATGGTCAAGGCCAGCTGGTAGGAGCCGGAACATGTCGATGTCCGATCCCTTGGGTGACATGCTCACCCGCATTCGCAATGCGCAGCGTGCGCGCCATGCGAGCTGCCTGTCGCCGGCCTCCAAGCTGCGCGCCAACGTGCTGGATGCGCTGAAGCGCGAAGGCTTCATCCGCGGCTTCGCCGCCGAGGAGCTGCGCCCCGGCGTCGCCCAGCTGCGCATCGAGCTGAAGTACAACGAAGGCGAGCCCGTCATCAAGGAGATCACCCGCATCTCCAAGCCGGGCCGCCGGGTGTACTCGAAGATCGAGGAGCTGCCGCGCGTCTATGCCGGCCTTGGCATCTCGATCCTGTCCACGCCGCGTGGCGTGCTGTCCGATGCGGAGGCCCGCGCTGCCCATGTGGGCGGCGAAGTCCTTTGCCGCGTGTTCTGAGGAGGCTGGCATGTCACGGGTAGGCAAATACCCCGTCGAGATCCCCGCCGGCGTGCAGGTGGTCCTCGCGGGCCGCGTGCTCTCGGCCAAGGGCAAGCTCGGGGAGCTCAAGCTGGAGCTCACCGACAACGTCGATGCCACGGTCGAGGGCAACAAGATCGCCATCGCGCCGCGCGGCAACTCCCAGCCCGCGCGCATGATGTGGGGCACCACCCGCGCCAACGTGGCCAACATGGTGAAGGGCGTCTCCGAGGGCTATTCCAAGTCCATGGAGATCACCGGCACCGGCTACCGCGCCGCGGTCCAGGGCTCCAACCTGGTGATCAACCTCGGCTTCTCGCATGATGTCGTGTATCCCATCCCGCCGGGCATCACCGTCACCTGCGAGCGCCCGACGGCGATCAAGATTGCCGGCACCGACAAGCGCCTCGTCGGCCAGGTCTGCGCCGAGATCCGCGCCTGGCGTCCGCCCGAGCCCTACAAGGGCAAGGGCGTGAAGTTCGAAGGCGAGCAGATCCTGCGCAAGGAAGGGAAGAAGAAGTGAGCGCCGACAACAAGGACCTGCAGCAGCGCCGGCGCACGCGCCTTCGCTTCCAGCTGCGCCTCAAGGCCATCGGGCGGCCGCGCCTGTCGGTGTTCCGCTCGGGCAAGAACATCTACGCCCAGGTCATCGACGACGCGCAGGGCCGCACCGTGGCCGCCGCCTCCACGCTCGATACCGCGCTCCGCGCCCAGCTCAAGACGGGTGCCGACAAGGATGCGGCAACCGCCGTGGGCAAGCTGGTGGCCGAGCGTGCGCTCGCGGCCGGTGTCAGCGCCGTGGTCTTCGACCGCGGCTCCTACCTCTACCACGGCCGCGTCAAGGCGCTGGCCGAAGCCGCCCGTGAGGGCGGACTGTCCTTCTAGGGAATCGAAGCAATGGCACGTGAACCGAGGGAAGGCGGCGGTGGCCGTGGCGGTCGCGATCGCGACCGCAACAACGACCGCGGCGGCGAGGGCGGCGACGACCTGATTGACAAGCTGGTCACCATCAACCGCGTCGCCAAGGTGGTGAAGGGTGGCCGTCGCTTCGCCTTCGCCGCGCTGGTGGTGGTGGGTGATCAGAAGGGCCGCGTCGGCTACGGCGCCGGCAAGGCACGCGAAGTGCCGGAGGCGATCCGCAAGGCAACGGAGCGGGCCAAGAAGGGCTTGATCCGCGTGCCGATGAAGGAAGGCCGCACGCTGCATCACGACGTTACCGGCAGTTTCGGCGCCGGCTCCGTTGTGCTGCGCAGCGCCACGGCCGGCACCGGCATCATCGCCGGCGGTCCGATGCGCGCCGTGTTCGAAACGCTGGGCATCGGCGATGTCGTGGCCAAGAGCCTCGGCAGCCGCAACCCGCACAACATGGTCAAGGCCACGTTCGCGGCCCTGCAGCGCTGCGCCAGCCCGCGTTCGGTGGCCCAGCGCCGCGGCAAGAAGGTCTCCGACCTGCTTGGCAAGCGCGACACCCCGGCCCAGGAGGGCGCGGCTGATGCCTGATCCCAAGAAGACCGTGAAGGTCACGCAGATCGCCTCCGTCGCCGGCCGCAAGCCGGGCCAGAAGGAGACGCTGATCGGCCTTGGCCTGAACAAGATCCGCCGCTCGCGCGAACTGGAGGATACTCCCTCCGTGCGCGGCATGATCCGCAAGGTCGCCCACCTGGTGAAGGTCGACGAGTCCTGAGCCCGCAAGGGCTCGGACCGGGCTCGCGAGAGCCCATAGGAGAGTGCGATGAATCTCAATGAACTGCGCGACAACCCCGGCTCGCGCCTGAAGTCCAAGCGTCTCGGCCGCGGCATTGGCTCCGGCAAGGGCAAGACCTCCGGCAAGGGCGTCAAGGGTCAGAAGGCGCGTGAAGGCGTGGCGCTGAATGGCTTCGAGGGCGGTCAGCTCCCGATCTACCGCCGCCTGCCGAAGCGTGGCTTCAAGAACATCTTCCGCAAGGAATATGCCCCGGTGAATCTCGGCGCGCTGGCCAAGGCCATCGAGTCGGGCCGCATCGACGGCAGCCAGCCGATCACCGAGGCGAGCCTCATCGCCGCGGGCCTCGTGCGCGGCGGCAAGGTGTCCGGCGTGCGCCTGCTCGCCATGGGCGAGATCGGCCGGGCCGTCACCATCACCGTCTCCGGTGCCTCCGCGGCCGCGGTTGCGGCGGTTGAGGCGGCGGGCGGCAGTGTCACCACCACGGTGGCGAAGCCGGCGGCGGACGCAGCCTGATGTTCCCGCCCTCGGGGAGGGAGCCCACGGGCTTCCTCCATCCGGGGGCGCGCGCTATGTAAGTGCTCGACGGCGCCTCGGGAGGACCCGCTGGCGCCGTCGGCATGATGAGGAATGGAAATCGATGGCGTCGGCGGCCGAACAGCTCGCGGCAAACCTGAACCTCGCCAGCTTCTCCAAGGCGACTGAGCTCAAGAAGCGCATCTGGTTCACCCTGGGCGCGCTGATCGTCTACCGCATCGGCACCTACATCCCGGTTCCGGGCGTGGATGCCAGCGTGATGGGCGAGATGCTGGCCCAGCATGGCGGCGGCATCCTGGGCATGTTCGACATGTTCTCGGGCGGCGCGCTCGGGCGCATGACCGTCTTTGCGCTCAACATCATGCCCTACATCAGCGCCAGCATCATCATCCAGCTGATGACAGCCGCGGTCCCGGCGCTGGAGGCGCTGAAGAAGGAAGGCGAGCAGGGCCGCAAGCGGATCAACCAATACACCCGCTACCTCACCGTGGTGATCGCCATCGTGCAGAGCTATGGCATCGCCGTGGGGCTGGAGGGCATGCGCGGCAGCTTCGGCGCCGCGGTGATCGACCCCGGCCTGTTCTTCCGCCTCTCCTGCGTGGTCTCGCTGGTCGGCGGCACGATGTTCCTGATGTGGCTGGGCGAGCAGATCACCGCGCGCGGTATCGGCAACGGCACCAGCCTCATCATCATGGTCGGCATTGTCGCCAGCGTGCCCAGCGCGCTTGCCTCGCTGTTCGAACTCGGCCGCACCGGGGCGCTGAGCCCGATCTTCATCATCGCCTTCTTCATCGTGGCCGCCGCGGTGATCATGTTCATCGTGTTCATCGAGCGCGCGCAGCGCCGCATCATCATCCAGTACCCCAAGCGCCAGGTCGGCAACCGGATGTTCGGTGGCGACAGCACGCACATGCCGCTGAAGATCAACACCTCGGGCGTGATCCCGCCGATCTTCGCCAGCTCCATCCTGCTGGTGCCCGCCACCATCACCGGCTTCTCCGGTGCCACCGGCGAGCCCGGCTGGCTGTCCAGCATCGGCGCCGCGCTGGCGCATGGCACGCCGCTCTACATGCTCACCTACGCGGCGATGATCGTGTTCTTCGCCTATTTCTACACCGCCGTGGTGTTCAACCCGGAAGAGACCGCCGACAACCTGAAGAAGCACGGCGGCTTCATCCCCGGCATCCGCCCAGGCAGCGCCACGTCCAGCTATTTCGACACGATCCTCACCCGCCTCACCACCCTCGGCGCGATCTATCTCTGCATCGTCTGCCTGACGCCGGAGGTGTTGATCGCCCAGTATGGCGTGCCCTTCTATTTCGGCGGCACCAGCGTGATGATCATCGTCTCCGTCACGATGGATACGGTGACGCAGATCCAGTCGCATCTGCTGGCACACCAGTACGAGGGCCTGATCAAGAAGGCCCGGGTGAAAGGGAGAGGAAGGTGAACCTGATCCTGCTGGGCCCCCCGGGGGCCGGTAAAGGAACCCAGGCCAAGCGCCTGCAGGACCGCTACGGCATCGTGCAGATCTCCACCGGCGACATGCTGCGTGCCGAGGTGGCTGCCGGCAGCGAGGTCGGCCTGCAGGCCAAGGCCGTGATGGCCGCGGGCCAGCTCGTGTCCGACGATATCCTCATCCGCATGCTCGCCGGCCGCATCGCCCGGCCCGATTGCGCGCGCGGCTTCATCCTGGATGGCTTCCCGCGCACCGTGCCGCAGGCCGAGGCGCTGGACACAATGCTGGCCGGCCAGGCCATGCCGCTGGACGCCGTGGTGGAGCTGAAGGTGGACGACGGCGCCCTGGTGGAACGCATCGCCGGCCGCTTCACCTGCGCCAAGTGCGGCGAGGGCTACAACGACACGCTGCAGCCCCCCAAGGTGGCCGGCGTGTGCGACCGCTGTGGCGGCACCGAATTCACCCGCCGGGCGGACGACAACCGCGAGACGGTCGGCGCCCGCCTGGCCGCCTACCACAAGCAAACCGCGCCGATCCTGCCGCATTACGCGGCCCGCGGCCGGCTGCATGCGGTGGACGGCATGGCAGACCCCGATGCGGTCACGCAGGAGCTCGTTTCCCTGCTGGATCCGCTGGCGAAGACGACCAAAGGCTGAACAGGTTCCGGGCCAGCGTCCCGCAAGGCGCAGGGCTCGGCTCCGCTCACGAAGAAGTGATGTGAGCGCGTTGACTCCCAAGGGGCCGCCGCTATAGTGCGCGCCCTTGGCGACCCCGGTTCGCACCGGCCGCCATCCGTGATGTTTGCGGCATCAGGCCACGGCGCACCGGCTTCAAACCGGCGTCGGGGTTCGTGCCGGTTGGCCGCAAGGCCGTAGGGTTAAGGGCTGGATCGGGCACAGGCATTCTCTGCACTGGCCCCGATGATGAAGGAGTAGACGGCGTGGCGCGTATTGCCGGCGTGAACATCCCCACCAACAAGCGGGTAACCATCAGCCTGCGCTATATCTTCGGTATCGGCCCGGCCAAGGCGCAGGAAATCTGCACCAAGCTCGGCATCGCCGACGACAAGCGCGTGAACCAGCTTTCCGACGAGGAAGTGCTGCGCATCCGAGAGATCGTGGACCGCGACTACCGCGTCGAGGGCGATCTGCGCCGCGAAGTGGCCATGAACATCAAGCGCCTGATGGACCTGGGCTGCTACCGCGGCCTGCGCCATCGCCGTGGCCTGCCGGTGCGCGGCCAGCGCACCCACACCAACGCCCGCACCCGCAAGGGCAAGGCCGTGGCCATCGCCGGCAAGAAGAAGGTCACGAAGTAGCCCTTCGGCCCCTTCGCCTTCGCCGCTCACGCTACCAGCGGCGGTGCGCCCCCAGCCCAGACCATCGGCGTTGGGGCGCCCGCCGCACCGTTTGAACAGGATCACCTCGGATGGCCAAGCCCGCCCAAGCCCGCACCCGCAAGAAGGAACGCAAGAACATCACGTCGGGCGTCGCCCACGTGGCTGCGACCTTCAACAACACGATGATCACCATCACCGACGCACAGGGCAACGCCATCGCGTGGTCGTCCTCGGGCGCCCAGGGCTTCAAGGGCAGCCGCAAGTCCACCCCGTACGCCGCCCAGGTCGCCGCCGAGGATGCCGGCAAGAAGGCCCGCGAGCACGGCATGGAGACGCTGGAGATCGAGGTGTCCGGCCCCGGTTCGGGCCGTGAGAGCGCCCTGCGCGCCCTGCAGGCGGTCGGCTTCACCATCAGCGCCATCCGCGACATGACCCCGATCCCGCACAACGGGTGCCGCCCCCGCAAGCGCCGCCGCGTCTGATTCCGGCTCCGACCCTCTGGCGCCTTGCCTGAGCCTTGCGGCCCCGCTCCGATCGCTTCGGTGGGGCCGCCCCTCCCATGGCAGGCCCCGTCCCCGCGGCGGGCCCCGACCGAACAGGGCATTCATCCATGCGACTTAGCGTCGTCTTGCAGAAGAACTGGGACTCGCTGATCAAGCCGGAGAAGCTCGGCGTCGAGCACGGTTCTGATCCGACCCGCACCGCCACCGTCGTCGCCGAACCGCTGGAGCGCGGCTTCGGCATGACGCTCGGCAACGCGCTGCGCCGCGTGCTGCTCTCCTCCCTCCAGGGTGCCGCCGTCACCGCCGTGCAGATCGATGGCGTGCTGCATGAATTCAGCAGCATCGCCGGCGTGCGCGAAGACGTCACCGACATCGTGCTGAACATCAAGCAGCTCGCCCTGCGCATGCACGGCGAAGGCCCGAAGCGCATGGTGCTGCAGGCCACCGGCCCCGGCGAAGTGAAGGCCGGCCAGATCCAGACCGGCCACGACATCGAGGTGATGAACCCCGATCTCGTCATCTGCACGCTGGATGATGGCGTGAAGCTCGGCATGGAGTTCACGGTGCAGATGGGCAAGGGCTACGTGCCTTCGTCCGCCAACCGCCCCGAGGACGCGCCGATCGGTCTCATCCCCGTCGATGCCATCTATTCCCCGGTCCGCCGCGTGTCCTACCGCGTGGAACCCACCCGCGTCGGCCAGGTGACCGACTACGACAAGCTGCTGCTGCAGGTGGAAACCAACGGCGCCGTCTCGCCGGAAGATGCCGTGGCCGTCGCCGCGCGCATCCTGCAGGACCAGCTGAAGCTGTTCATCAACTTCGATGAGCCGCAGGCCGCCCGCATGGAGGAACCGCAGGACGACCTGCCGTTCAACCGCAACCTGCTGCGCAAGGTGGATGAGCTGGAGCTGTCGGTGCGCAGCGCCAACTGCCTCAAGAACGACAACATTGTCTACATCGGCGATCTCGTGCAGAAGTCCGAACAGGAAATGCTGCGCACGCCGAACTTCGGCCGCAAGTCGCTCAACGAGATCAAGGAGGTTCTTTCCTCCATGGGCCTCGCCCTGGGCATGACCGTCACTGGTTGGCCGCCCGAGAACATCGAAGACCTCGCCAAGCGGCTTGAAGAGCCGTTCTGATCGAAGCTGAGTTAGGAAGACAACCATGCGCCATGGCGTTGCCGGCCGAAAGCTCGGCGTCACGACCACCCACCGCTTTGCCATGTTCCGGAACATGGCCAATGCGCTGATCAAGCACGAGCAGATCACCACCACCCTGCCCAAGGCCAAGGAGCTGCGGCCGGTGGCGGAGAAGCTCATCACCCTGGGCAAGCGCGGCGGCCTCCATGCCCGTCGCCAGGCCTATGCCGAGCTGCGCGACAACGCGATGGTGTCCAAGCTCTTCACCACGCTGGCCGACCGCTACAAGGCCCGCCCCGGCGGCTACTGCCGCGTCCTCAAGGCCGGCATCCGCTACGGCGATGCCGCCGACATGGCCGTGATCGAGCTGGTCGACCGCGACCCCACCGCCAAGGGCCAGGATAGCGGCCCGGTGGCGGAGCGCGCCGAGGAAGCCGACAGCGAATAAGCCAGGGCGTACCGCAACAGCCTCAAGGAAACCGGCCGCAAGGCCGGTTTTCTGTTGTCTGGGGAAGAAGCGAGCCAACCGTCATGAGCCAGCCGGCCCCCCCATCGCGGCTCGCCGCCATTGCCCTCTTCGCATCCATCGTCGTGGCCTGGGGCATCACCTGGACGGTGGCCAAGCTCATCGTGATGGAGGTGCCGCCCTTCTGGATGTCGGCCATCCGCAGCCTGGTCGCCACCGTCGGCCTGGGCGTGCTGCTCGTGGCCCGCGGCCAGATGATCATCCCCAAGCGTGGGGACGTGCCGGTGATCGTGATGATCTCCATCCCGCACATGATCGTCTTCTCGGTGCTGATGTCCTTCGGCCTGATGTATGTGTCGGTTGGCCGCTCCGTCGTGCTCGCCTACACCACGCCACTCTGGGTGGCCCTCGGTGCCTGGCCCTTCCTGCGCGAGCGCATTCCCCCCGCCCGCATGGCCGGCATCGCGCTCGGCCTCGCGGGCCTCGCCTTCCTGTTCAATCCCTTCGCCTTCGACTGGTCGAACCGTAATGCCCTGTTCGGCAACGCGATGCTGCTGCTCTCGGCGCTCTCCTGGTCAGTGTCGATCCTCTACACCCGCGCCCACAGATGGATCAGCTCGCCCTTCCAGCTCGTCTTCTGGCAGGCATTGCTGGCCACTCTGGTGCTGTTCGTCCTGGCCCCGCTCATTGAGGGCACACCCACCTTCGCCGTCTCCTGGCGCCTGGCCGCGCTGTTTGCCTATACCGGCCTGATCGGCACCGCCTATGCCTTCTGGGCGCTGGCCATCGTCAACCGCTCGCTGCCCGCCTCCACCACGGCACTCGGCATCCTCGCCACCCCCGTGGTCGGCATCGCTGGCTCCGCCATCTTCCTGGGCGAGGGCATCGACCTGCCCCTTATGGTCGCAGCCGCCATGATCCTCTCGGGCATCGCGATCGGCACCCTGCGCCGCTGACACCTGCTATAATCCCGGCGTGTCCCTGTCTCTCCCACTCCCGGAGCCCACGCCCACCACCGGCCCCCTCGCGGACCGGCTGCGCCCGCGTGCGCTGGGAGAGGTCGTGGGCCAGGACCACCTGCTCGGCCCCGCCGGCACCCTCACCCGCATGCTCCAACGCGGCTCGCTCGCCTCGCTCATCCTCTGGGGCCCCCCGGGGGTCGGCAAGACCACCATCGCCCGGCTGCTCGCCGAGCAGGCCAACCTGCATTTCGTCCAGCTCAGCGCCGTCTTCTCGGGCGTCGCCGACCTCAAGAAATGCTTCGAGGAAGCCACCCGCCGCCGCGCCCACGGCCAGGCCACGCTGCTCTTCGTCGACGAGATCCACCGCTTCAACCGCGCCCAGCAGGACGGCTTTCTTCCTGTCGTGGAGAACGGCACCGTCACCCTGATCGGCGCCACCACCGAGAATCCCAGCTTCGCCCTCAACGGCGCGCTGCTCTCCCGCTGCCAGGTCCTCGTCCTCAAGCGGCTGGACGATGCCGGGCTGGACCTGCTGCTGCACCGCGCCGAGGCCGCCATCGGCCACCCCCTGCCGGTGGACCCCGAAGCTCGCGCCACCCTGCGCGCCATGGCCGATGGCGACGGCCGCTACCTGCTCAACCTCGCCGAACAGCTCGCCGCCCTGCCGCCGGAAACGCCGCCGCTGGACGTGCCGGAACTCTCCGAGCTCCTGGCCAAGCGCGCCGCGCTCTACGACAAGGACCGCGAGGAGCACTACAACTTCATCTCGGCACTCCACAAATCCCTGCGCGGCAGCGATTGCGACGCCGCCCTCTACTGGCTCGCCCGCATGCTCGTCGGCGGCGAAGACCCGCGCTACATCGCCCGCCGCCTGCTGCGCTTCGCCAGCGAGGATATCGGCATGGCCGATCCCCAGGCGCTGCAGATCACACTCGCCGCCTGGGAAACCTACGAACGTCTCGGCTCCCCGGAAGGCGAACTGGCCATCGCCCAGGCCGTGGTCTATCTCGGCACCGCCCCCAAATCGAACGCGCTCTACACCGCCCTCGGCGCCGCGCAGCGCGCCGCGAAAGGCACAGGCAGCCTCATGCCCCCCGCCCATATCCTCAACGCGCCCACCAAGCTGATGAAGAACCTCGGCTACGGCGCCGGCTACGCCTACGACCACGACACCGAGGACGGCTTCAGCGGCCAGAACTACTTCCCCGATACGATGCCGCGGCAGCAATTCTACCAGCCCGTGGAACGCGGCTTCGAGCGCGAGATCGGCAAGCGCCTTGCCTATTGGGCCAAGCTGCGCCAGGACCGCGGCGCATGACCGTCACCATGAGAACAATCACCGAGGACGAGGCCGATATCCGCCTCGACCGCTGGTTCCGCCGCCACTTCCCCGGTGTCACCCAGGGGGTGATCCACAAGCTGTGCCGCACCGGCCAGGTGCGCGTGGACGGCAAGCGCGCCGATGCCTCCACCCGCCTCGCCCCCGGCCAGGCCATCCGCATCCCGCCAATCCCGTCCGCCCCGATCAAGCCCGTCGAGCCCCCGCCGCTCGATCCCGCCCTGGCACGCGAGCTGGAGTCGATGATCCTCTACCAGGACGACCAGCTGGTGGTCCTGAACAAGCCGCCCGGCCTGCCCACCCAGGGCGGCCCGGGGATCAGCAAGCATCTGGACATGATGCTGGCCGCCCTGCGCAACGCGGATGGCGAGAAGCCCCGCCTCGTCCACCGGCTGGACAAGGACACCTCCGGCGTTCTCGTCGTCGCCCGCACCCCCGGCATCGCCGCCAAGCTCGCCGCCGCCTTCCGCGGCCGCACGGTGGAGAAAACCTACTGGGCCGTCGTCGCCGGCCGGCCGGTGCCGGTGGAAGGCCGCATCGAACGCGACCTCGTCCGCATCGACGGCTTCCGCGGCGAACGCGCCGCCGTCGCCGGCCCCTACGACGAAGACACCGCCCATTCCATCACCGACTACCGCACGCTGGATCACGCCGGCCGCAAGCTCGCCTGGCTGGAACTCAGCCCGCTCACCGGCCGCACCCACCAGCTGCGCGTGCACTGTGCGTCCATCGGCGCCCCCATCCTCGGCGACGCGCCCTACGGCAGCGAGAAACAGGACGAAGGCAACCGCAACTCCGCCCTGGTGGAAGGCTTCCCCGAACGCCTGCACCTGCACGCCCGCCGCCTCTCCTTGCCGCATCCCGAGGGCGGGACACTCACCGTGGAGGCGGAATTGCCGGCACACATGATTGAGACGTTCAAGGCGCTGGCCTTTTCCGCGCCGCCGCCGTTCAAGCCGAAGCGAAGCAAGTAAGGGTTCTTTTTTGAAAAAAAGAACCAAAAAACTTTTCCTCGTTGTGCGCGTGCTGGCACGGGCACAAGGTCATAAAAGTCTTTTTGCTTCTTTTTCTTCAGAAAAAGAAGGCGCTTGCCTTCCCTTTCCCTCCCCTCGCTGCATGCGCTAGGACAGTCCGGACCGAACGGGAGCAGGCATGTCGGGGCGCAGCGGGATCAGGATCGAGCGGGCGGGGCAGGGCGCGTTTCCCCTGGCCCAGCTGCGCGAGGGCCGGCCGCCGCCCGTGCCGTGGCTGCGCATCGTCCTGGCCGCCGTGCTGGGTATCAGTATCCTTGTCGGTGCCGGCCTCGGGCTCATCCGCCTGCTGATCGATACCGAGGCCCTGAGCGAGGAAGCCCAGGCCGCCCTGCGCCAGGCCACCGGGCGGGAGGTGACCATCACCGGCCCGCTGGTGATCGATTCGATCGCCAAGGCCACGGTGGCGCTGGAGAACGTGGTCATCCCCACCCGCGCCGGGTTCGACGGCCCGCCGCTGGCCCGTATCGGCCGGCTGGAGGCGGAGCTGTCGCGCTCCTCCCTGCTCACCGGCCGTACCGTCATCAAGCGGCTGGTGATTGCCGATCCCGAGATCCACCTGGCCATCGACGCGGATGGCGTGCCGAACTGGCGCAACCCGCCCGCCGCGCCCGGTACCCGCCCCACTGCGGCGCCGGCCCATGCCATGCCGCGCAGCTTCCATCTGAAGGATGGCCGGCTCACCCTGGCCGATGCCCGCGCCGGCCGGGCCACCAACCTGGTGCTGCGCCGGATCACGCTGACGGAGGCCGAGGGCGGCGGGCTGATGTCGCTGTCCGCCGATCTCGGCTACGGCACCCAGCGCGTTGCCGCCAACGGCCAGGTCGGGCCGCTGCCCCGGCTGCTGGATACCACCGCCACCACGCCCTGGCCGCTGCGCGTGGCGCTGGAATCGCAGGGCGCGAAACTAACGGTCGCCGGCGGCATCCAGCGCCCGCTGGAGCTTTCGGGATACGCCGTGAAGATCGATGCCTGGGTGGGCGATACCAGCACGCTGGTCGGGCTGCTGCCGTACCGGCTGCCGGCCATGCGCACCGTCTCCCTCACCGCCCGCATCGCCGATGGCACCGGCAGCGTGCCGGACATCTCCGGCGCGCGGCTGCAGATGGGCGCCTCCGATTTCTCTGCCTGGGTGCCCGGGCTGAAGGTGGACACCGCCGATATCGCCATGCCCGGTCTGGAACAGGCGCTGCGCGGCGAGGTGCTGGGCACGCTGAATGGCGTCCCGGTGAAGCTGCGCGGCGCGCTGGGCGGCCTGTCTGCCTTCCTGCCGGAGAATGCCGGGGAGGCGCGGTTCTTCCCGATCGACATCGAGGCCGAGGCCGGCGCCACAAGGCTGGCGCTCAAGGGCGGCGTGGCGGCACCCGGCAAGCGCAGCGGGCTTGATCTGGCTGTCACAGCGCGGGTGGCGGATCTGGAACTGCTCTCGCCGCTGGTCGGGCAACGCCTGCCGCGGCTGCGCAATGTCTCCCTGGAGGCACGGCTGGCCGATGGCGCGGCGGATGGCTTCGCCGAGCGCGTGGCGCTGCGCAGCGTGGCGATCGTCACGCCGCATGGGGATCTCGGCGGCGATTTCGTGCTGCATCTGTCCCCCCGGACCGGGCTGTCGGGCACGCTGCGCAGCACCAAGCTGGATGCGGATGAACTGGGCGAGGTGCTGGCGGATGCGTTCGGCGCGCTGGAGCTGGCGGATCGGCCCTCGCCCTTCCGGCGGCAGGGCTGGGACGATGCGCGGGTGATCCCAAACCGGCGGCTGCATTTCGAGACGCTGCGCCAGGCCGATGCCGACCTGACGCTGGCATTGGGGGAACTGGTGGCGGCGGGTGCGACATGGCGCAACGTGGCCGGGCGGGTGCTGCTGGAGGGCGGGCGGCTGGTGGCCGATCCGTTGGTGGCGGATCTGCCGAATGGGCAGGCATCGGTGCGTCTGGCGATCGATGCTTCCGCTCCCAGGGTTCCGATGCGGCTGCGCGCGGCGATCCCGGGGATTCCGGTGCAGCCGCTGCTGGCCTCCCCCACACGGCGGGACAACCTGTTCGGGGATCTGGAGATCGATGCCGACCTGAGCGCCGAGGGGGAATCGGTACGGGCGATCACGGACAGCCTGACGGGGCGGCTGGGGTTGGCGATCGTGGAGGGTAACATCGACAGCCGGCTGCTGCTGGACCCCCTGTCTGGCGTGATGGGGGCGGCGCGGGTGCCCATGAACCTCACGACGCTGGCCGGCACGCTGGCGCGGCTGCGCTGCTTTGCGGCCCGCGTCGACGCCGAGCGCGGCAAGGTGACGGTGAGCGGGCTGGTGCTGGAAAGCGGGCGGGTGACGATCCAGGGCGACGGCACGATCGACCTCAAGGCCGAGGAACTGGCGTTGCGGCTGCAGTCTTCGATCCGGATGGTGGGGCAGGGTGTGACGGTCCCTTCCAAGCTGGAGGGCAGCTTCCGGGTGCCGCGGATGGAGTTGGAGTCGCAGGAGCCGGCGCGGGCGCGGGCGGAAGCGGCGATGCCCGATACCTGCCACGCGGTGCTGGAGCAGGCGCGCGCGGGGCGGGTGGGGGCGATGCCGGAAGGGCGCAATGCCCGGCCGGACCTGGTGGCCCCGCCGCAGCGGCGCAGATAGGAGCCAAGCGATGAAGCGGTTCTGGGACAACGCCACGGCGGAGCCGGTGGGCGATCGGTGGCAGGTGCTGCTGGACGGCAAGCCGATGCGCCTGCCGGGCGGGGCGCCGTTGCTGCTGGGCCAGCCCGGATTGGCCGAGGCAATCGCGGCCGAGTGGCAGGCGGCGGGCGGGAAGAAGGGCGGCGAGATGAGCTTTGCCGACACGCCGCTGACCCGCCTGGCCGGCACGGCGCAGGAACGCGTGGCGCCCAATGCGGAGGCGGTGGCGCTGGAGCTGGCCAAGTATGCCGAGAGCGACCTGCTGTGCTACCGCGCCGAGGATCCGGCGGCGCTGGTGGCGCGGCAGGCGGCGGAATGGCAGCCCTGGCTGGACTGGGCGGCGGAACGCTACGGCGCGCGGCTGGAGGTGACCGCGGGGGTGATGCACCGGGCGCAGCCGGCTTCGGCGGTGGCGGCCCTGGCGGCGGCGGTGGCGGCGCAGACTTTGGCGGGGCTGGCGGCGCTGGGGATCATCGTTCCCTCGACCGGCAGCCTGGTGCTGGGGCTGGCGGTGGCCGAGGGGGTGCTGGATGCCGCCGGCGCCACGGCGGCATCGCAGCTGGACGAGCTGTTCCAGGCGGAACAGTGGGGCGTGGAGTGGGAATCGCAGGAACGGCGCGAGCGCGTGGCCGGCGAGATCGCGCTGG
This sequence comes from Acetobacteraceae bacterium, assembly GCA_044358135.1. Taxonomy (GTDB): domain Bacteria; phylum Pseudomonadota; class Alphaproteobacteria; order Acetobacterales; family Acetobacteraceae; genus CAMDGX01. Next base: position 48,246 of record JBIKOJ010000006.1, read on the forward strand.
CGGCGCGGTATCTTTCGCTGAGCCGAGAGGGCTAGCCGGCCAGGATCAGGTCGCTGCCCTTCTCCGCGATCATGTTGGTGGCGGCGTAGGTGTTGCCGCTGACCATGGTGGGCATCAGCGAGGCATCGGCGATGCGCAGGCCTTCCAGGCCGTGCACCTTCATGGTGGCGGGATCGACCACGGCCATCGGGTCCGTGCCCAGCTTGCAGCTGCCCACGGGGTGGTAGGTGGTGGAGCCGGTGGCGCGGGCGTGGGCCATCCAATCCGCATCGGTCACCACGTCCTTGCCGGGGAAGTTCTCGTGGTCGACGAAATCGGCCAGCGGGCGGGTTTGCAGGAGGCGGCGGAGGTATTTCATGGCGGCGAGCAGGGCGTCGCGATCCGACTGGGTGGCGAGGTAGTTGGGCTGGATCTCCGGGTGGACCATCGGGTCGGCCGAGACGGCCTTGAGGTGGCCGATGCTGTCGGGGCGGAGCTGGGAGCAGCCCAGGGTCATGCCGGGCAGCGGGTCGAGATCCGAGGTGCCGTAGTTGCCGGCGGCGTAGCTGGCGGGGGCGAAGTAGAGCTGCATGTCGGGCGTTTCGAGACCCTCGCGGGTTTTCATGTAGCCGCCGGCGTGGCTCGGGCTGGCGGTGAGCAGGCCCTTGCGGGTGAGGGCGTAGCGCAGGACTTCGCCGACCAGGCGAACGCCGCGGGCGCGTTCGTTGAGCGAGCCGGTGCCCTTCACGCGGGCGGAGACGCGGGTGGCGTAGTGGTCGCGGAAGTTGCGGCCGACGCCGGGGAGGGCGTGGTGGACGGACACGCCGATATCGGACAGCCACTCGGGGTCGCCGACGCCGGAGATCTGCAGCAACTGCGGCGAGTTGATGCTGCCGCCGGCGAGCACGATGTCCTTGCCCGCCTTCAGGATCGTTTCCGGCCCGCCCTTGATGGAGACGGCGATGCCGGTGGCGCGGCGGCCTTCCAAGACGATGCGGCGGGCCATGCAGTGCTGCAGCAGGGTGACGTTGGGGCGGGCCAGGGCCGGGCGGAGATAGGCGTCGGCCGGGGACCAGCGGCGGCCGTTCTTCATCATCTGCTGGTACAGGAAGGTGCCTTCCTGGTCACCGCGGTTGTAGTCCGGCGTGCGCTTTAGGCCGAGCGCCTCGTTGGCGGCGATGTAGGCATCGGATAGCGGGTGGGGGTCGCGCTGGTCCTGGATGTTCAGCGGGCCATCATTGCCGCGCACGGCGGGGTCGCCGCCGCCATTGCCGCGGGTTTCGGCGCGCTTGAAGTAGGGCAGCACATCGTCCCACGACCAGCCGCGGCAGCCGAGCTGGGCCCACATGTCGTAGTCGGCCGCCTGGCCGCGGACGTAGAGGTGGCCGTTGATCGAGCCGGAGCCGCCGAGCACCTTGCCGCGGGGATAGGCGATGCGGCGGTTGTCGATGTGCGGGCCGGGGGCGGTGGTGTAGCCCCAGTTGAGGTTGGGGTTGTAGACGGTCTTGTTGAAGCCCGCGGGGATCTTGATGAAGATGTTGCGGTCGGGCCCGCCGGCTTCCAGCACGGCGACCTTGTGGCGGCCATTGGCGCTGAGGCGGTTGGCCAGCACGCAACCGGCGGCGCCGGCACCCACCACGATGTAGTCGAACTCGGTCATTGGTCGTTTCCCCTGCGTGGCGCGACTTTTGCGCGCGGCGCGGGGGCGCTGCAAGGGATCAGGTTGGACGGTCGCCGGCCAAGGTGATGCGGTGCATGGAGCGCAGCTGGCCGTGGTAGTCGTTAACCGGGTTGTGCAGGGTGCAGCGATTGTCCCACAGGGCGAGCGCGCCTGGGGACCAGCGGAAGCGGCAGGTGAATTCCGGGCGGATGGCGTGCTGGCACAGGTAGTCCAGCAGGGGGGCGCTTTCCTCCGCCGTCATGTTCTCGAAGCGGAGCGCGTGGGCGGTGTTGACGTAGAGCGCCTTCCGGCCGGTTTCCGGGTGGGTGCGGACGACGGGGTGGGTGGCTTCGTAGAGCTGCTTGGCGTCGGCGCGGGCGCTGTCCTTGATGCGGTCTTCGCGGGTGCGGGAGACATCGGCCTTGGCGGAGGAGGAGATGAAGCGCAGGCCTTCGAGCAGCTGCTTCATGCCGGGGGAGAGGGTTTCGTAGGCCATGTACATGTTGGCGAAGAGGGTGTCGCCGCCGTGGGTGGGGATCTCGCGGGCGACCAGCATCGTGGCGGCGGGGGGCTGCTCCAGGTAGGTGGTGTCGCTGTGCCAGATGCCGCCGAAGTTCACCTTTTCATGCGGCAGCTTGAGGACGGGGATGATCTCCGCGAAGCCCTCGATGCCCTTCACGAAGGGGTATTCGATGGGGGTGCCGAAGCGGCGGGCGAGGGCGAGGAAGTCGGCCGGGGGGAGGGTCTGGTCGCGGAAGAAGACGACGTTGTGGGCGAGCCAGATCTGGCGGATCTCGGCGATCTCGGCGTCTATCGCGCGGGCGAGGTCGATGCCGTGGATCTCGGCGCCGATGGCGCCGGAGAGGGGGGTGTAGTGGATGGGCATCGTTGGTTTCCTCCGGTGAGG
>JBIKOJ010000309.1:0-4588 GCA_044358135.1 Acetobacteraceae bacterium
CGCATCGATGCCATCGCCGGCACCCTGGCCAACGACGCCTTCACCTTCATCGGCCCGATGCCGCTGACCCTGCCCGGCCAGCTCCACTGGGAACGCCTCAGCCCGCATCTGGTGGAATTCCAGGGCAATCTGAACGCCGACCCGGCCCCGGAGCTGCGCTTCGTGCTGTTCTCGCCGGGCACGCCGGACAGCACCTGGTTCGTGCTCTGACGAAAAACGGCGGAGGGGCCACCCCCTCCGCCGCATCCGGTTCAGGCCAGCAAAGCCGCCGGCCGCATCCCGCCCACCTCGATGCCGTTCCAGTTCTTCAGCGTCGGCCGCGCCAGCTCCGCCACCACCGGGTTCACCTGGCCGTTGTCGGGCAGCAGCTTGGCGATCAGCGCCGCCGTCACCACGTCGGCCGCGCGCCCGGCGCCGTCGTCGCACTTCACCGCGAAGCCGAGGCCCAGCTCCGGGATCGTGCCGCAATGCACGCCCTCGGCGCCGCCCTTCACGAACACCCGCTCGCCCAGTGCCTGGATCACCTTGGTGTCGAACCGGTTGGTGCCGGCCACCATGCGCGGCTGGGCCGCCACCGCCGCGCGGATGCGCCTGGCGGCCGCCGCCCGGTCCGCCTCCATTCCCTGCCCGGAGCCGAAGCGCGCGAAGGCCAGCGCCAGTGCCCGCAGCGGAATCGCATAGGTGGGGATGGAGCAGCCATCGACGGCGAAGTTGCTGTCGTCCAGCCGCGTGGAGGTCATGTCGGCCAGCGCTGCCGTGATCACCTTCATCGTGGGATGATCGGGCTTCACATAGCCCTTGGGATCGTCGCCGCGGTCGCAGGCCAGGCAGATGAAGCCGGAATGCTTGCCCGAGCAGTTGTTGTGCAGCGCGCTCGGCACCTGGCCCGCCGCCGCCAGCGCCCGCGTGGCCACGTCGTAGCTCGGCCAGTGCACGCCGCATTCCAGGCAGCCCACATCCCGCCCCGCCTTGGCCAGCATGCTGGTCGCGGTGGCCACATGGTCCTCCTCGCCGTTGTGGGAGGAACAGGCCAGCGCGATCTCGGCATCCGTCAGCCCCAGCCGCGCGGCAGCCCCGGTTTCCACCATCGGCAGCGCCAGCAGCGCCTTCACCGCGCTGCGCGGATACACCGCCCAATCGACGTCGCCGGCCGCGAACACCACGCCGCCCTTGGCATCCACCACGATCGCCGCACCCCGGTGCGCGCTTTCCACCAGCGCCCCGCGCGTTACCTCAACCAGAACAGGATCCATCTCGGCTCTCACTCCCCAACAGGCGGCGCATCCCTGGAAGCGGGCGCCGGCGCCGTCAAGGGGGCGCGGTCCATCCAGGCATCCCAGGCCGGATGCTCCCCGAAGCGCGGCACCAGGAAGTCGATGAAGCTGCGCAGCTTGGCCGAGGGGTTGCGCCCCGGGGGATACACCGCCTGCACCGCCATCTCCGGCACGCCATAGTCGCGCAGGATCGGCACCAGGGCCCCGCTGGCCAGCTCCTGGCTCACGATGAAGCTCGGCAGCGCCGCGATGGAAGCCCCGCGCACCGCCGCGATCCGCATCGCCTCGCCGTTGTTGGTGCGCAGCTGCCCGTGCACCCGCACGGAGCCGGGCCCGTCCGGCCCCACGAAATGCCAGATCTCGCCGCCCTCGCCATACATGTAGCGCACGCAATCATGGTTCACGAGATCGGCCGGCACCCGCGGCACCCCGCGCCGCGCCAGATACTCCGGGGAGGCGACCACCACGAACCGGCACGGCGCCAGCCGCCGCGCCATCAGGCTGGAATCCTCCAGCCGCCCGATGCGCACGGCCACGTCGTAGCCCTCCTCCACCAGGTCCACGATGCGGTCGTTCAGCGTCAGCTCCACGTTCACTTCCGGGAAGGCGCGCATGTAGTCCGCCACCGCCGCCGCCAGGTGCAGTGCGCCGAACACCACCGGCCCGTTCACCTTCAGGTTGCCGCGCGGGCGCGCATGCAGCTCTCCCACCTCGCCTTCCGCCGCCGCCAGCTCCGAAAGAAGGTGTGCGCTCCTGTCATAATAGACCTGCCCGGCCTCCGTGAGGCTCACTTTGCGGGTCGTCCGGTGCAGCAGGCGGGCCCCCAGGTGCGATTCCAGCTCCTGCACGTGCCGGCTGACCATCGCCCGCGAAATTCGCAGATCTTGCGCCGCGGCCGTGAACCCGCCGCGCTCCACCACACGGACGAACGCTTCCATCGCAAGAAACCGATCCATCCCATCCTCCGCGCCGTGGCCGCCGGCCGCCGCCCCACCGGGGGGTGGTGCGGCCCGGCCGGGCTTCAAGCCCTTGATTGGCTACTCCAAGTTTACAATCTGTCAACTGCTGCGGCGTTTATCAACCCAGCGACAACGACTACCTCTGGCTCACGACGCAGGGCACGCCAATTCCGGCCCCTACCCTTCGCCAGACCGTACCGGCGGCCATCGCGGCGCCGGCTGCAAAAGGTGAATGACCATGACGAATTTTATCTCCATCTCTGCCGGCACGCTGCGCACGGCCGCCCTGGCGGCGCTGCTGCTGGGCACCACGGGCCTCGCCACCGTCCCGGCCCACGCCCGCACCACCACCGACACCCCGGCCTGGCGCATCGCCGAGCAGGGTGACGCCCGCGACAACACCAGCTTCCGCATCGGCACCGCCGAGGGTGATGCCGGCGAGGGCAGCTTCCGAATCGGCACCGCCGAGGGTGACGCCGGCGAGGGCTCCAGCTTCCGCATCGGCACCGCCGAGGGTGATGCCGGCGAAGGCAACTTCCGCATCGGCACCGCCGAGGGTGACGCCGGCGAAGGCAACTTCCGCATCGGCACCGCCGAGGGCGACGCCGGCGAAGGCAACTTCCGCATCGGCACCGCCGAGGGCGACGCCGGCGAGGGCAACTTCCGCATCGGCACCGCCGAGGGCGACGCCGGCGAAGGCAACTTCCGCATCGGCACCGCCGAGGGCGACGCCGGCGAAGGCAGCTTCCGCATCGGCACCGCCGAGGGCGACGCCGGCGAGGGCAGCTTCCGCATCGGCACCGCCGAGGGCGACGCCGGCGAAGGCAACTTCCGCATCGGCACCGCCGAGGGCGACGCCGGCGAAGGCAACTTCCGCATCGGCTAACCCACCGCCCCTTCCTGCCTCCGCAGGCAGCAGGCTGGCCCCCGCCAGCCTGCTGTTTGCGTCTCTAGCCCTGGAGTTCCCCCATGCTCGCCACCCTCGCCCTGGCCTTCGTGGCCCTGGTCGCCGCCGTGGCCGGTGCCGCCGCCACCAACACGGCCAGCCCCAGCCACCGCGCCACCATCCGCGCCTGCCCCACCCTGGGCACCTAGCCATCCCCGGTTGACGCCATCCGCATCCCGGCTAGCCTCCGCGCCAAACACGGAGGCTCCCATGACCGACCAGATGCGCGACACCATCGCCGCCTACCACCCCGAACTCACCGCCATCCGCCGCGACATCCATGCCCACCCCGAGATGGGGCTGGAGGAAGTCCGCACCGCCGCCCTCGTCGCCGCCAAGCTGCGCGAATGGGGCATCACCACCGTGGAAGGCGTCGGCAAGACCGGCGTCGTCGGCACCATCCGCGGCAAGCTGCCGGGCCAGCGCAGCATCGGCCTGCGCGCGGACATGGATGCGCTCGCCATCCCCGAGGCCACCGGCCTGCCCTATGCCTCCACCCACGAGGGCGTCATGCACGCCTGCGGGCATGACGGCCACACCACCATGCTGCTCGGCGCCGCCCGCTACCTGGCCGAACACCGCGACTTCGCCGGCACCGTGCAGCTCATCTTCCAGCCCGCCGAGGAAGGCCGCGGCGGCGCCGTGGCGATGCTGGATGACGGGCTGTTCGAGCGTTTCCCGTGCGACGCCGTCTACGGCATGCACACCATGCCCGGCCTGCCCGTGGGCCAGTTCGCCCTGCGCAAGGGCCCGCTGCTCGCCGCCTCCGGCCGCTGGAACGTGGTCTTCAAGGGCACCGGCGGCCATGGCGGCGCCACGCCCCACCTCTCCACCGACGTCACCATCGTGCTCGCCCAGTACATCCAGGCGATCCAGACCATCGTCAGCCGCAACGTCGCCCCGCTCGAAGCGGCCGTCGTCTCGGTCGGCTCCATCCACGGCGGCTCCAACCAATCCAGCAACGTGATGCCGGCGGAGATCGAGATCACCGGCACCATGCGCTGCTTCAACGGCAAGGTGCAGGCGATCATCGACAGCAAGATGGAAAGCCTCGCCCACGCGCTCGCCGCCGCCAATGGCTGCACCGCCGAGGTGAAGCTGAAATGGGGCACCACCGCCCTGGTGAACCACGACGAGAACACCGACACCGCCATCGCCGCCGCCAGCGCCATCGTCGGCGCCGGTGCCGTGCAATCCAACACGCCGCCCATCACCGGCGGCGAGGATTTCTGCTTCATGCTGGAGAAGAAGCCCGGCGCCTTCATCTTCGTCGGCAATGGCGTGGCCGAAAACGGCAAGACCCCGGGCCTGCACACGCCCCTGTTCAACTTCAACGACGAAACCACCCCCATCGGCGTCGCCTACTGGGTGGAGCTGGTGAAGCAGGAACTGAATCTGAAGGCGTAGGC
>JBIKOJ010000128.1:0-15455 GCA_044358135.1 Acetobacteraceae bacterium
TGAACAAAAAGAAGCAAAAAAACTTCATCCATTGGGCTCGCGCCAGGCGACCAGCAAACGGATAAAAGTTTTTTGGTTCTTTTTTTCAAAAAAGAACGTGCTTTCTTATGGCAAGCTCGGCCGCCAAGCGTCATGGAAGCCGCGAACGCGGGGCAGCGCAAGCATGTCCCACGGGCTCGGCATCTCGCCGACGCGGGCGTGGATCAGGGCGGGCTCGCGGCGGGCCAGGGCCGCGCGCAGGGCGGGGCCGAAGGCTTCGGGCGTATCGGCGCGCCAGGTGTTCATGCCGAAGCTTTTGGCGAAGGCGGTGAAGTCGGGGTTGGTGAGGTCTGAGGCGATCTGGCGGTTGCCGAAGCGCTCGGCCTGGATGCGCTTCACGTTGCCGAAGGCGCCGTCGTCGAACACCACCACCACCAGCGGCAGGCGGTGGTGCATGGCGGTGGCGAGTTCCTGGGCCTGGTACATGAAGCCGCCATCGCCACAGATCGCCACCACGGCGCGGTCCGGCAGGGCGGCCTGCACGCCCAGCGCGGTGCCGTAGGCCCAGCCGAGATTGTCCTGGTAGCCCGGCGAGATGTAGCGGCGTGGGGCGGCGACTTCGAAGGCGAGGCGGCCCATGAAGCCGAGCTGGGTCACGTCCTCCACCACGATGCCGTCTTCCGGCAGGGCTTCGCGCAGGGCGCGGAGGTAGCCCATCTGGGGTTCCTGGCTGGCGAGGCGTTCGGCGAACCAAGCCTGGTGGGCGGCGATCTCGGCGCGGGGGGCGCGAGGCGTGGTGGGGAGGGCGGCCAGCAGGGCGCGGATGCCGTCGGCGGCGTCGGCGTGAATGGCGACATCGGGGCGGCGGAAGCGGAAATGCTCCTCGGCGTCGATGTCCAGGCGGATGATCTTCATCGCCTCGTCGGTGCCCCAGCCGGACTGGGCGAAGTGCATGCGGGTGCCGATGCCCAGCACCACGTCGGCGTTCTTCCACAGGCGGTGGCTGACGGGGAGCGAGGTGGCGAGAGGATGCGTGGTGGGGATCACGCCGCGGCCGCGGCGGTAGGTGCCGACGGGGGCACCGAGGCGCTCGGCCAAGGCGAGGATCTCGGGCGCGGCATCCAGCGCGCCGCCGCCGGCGAGGATGAGGGGGCGCTCGGCCTTGGCCAGCAGGGCGACGGCCTGGTCAATGGCGACCTGGTCGATGGCGGGGCGTTCGATGGGCAGCGGGGCCACGGGGGTGGCCATGCCGGGGCGGCCCCAGGTGTCGATGCCGCATTCCAGGGCGGCGGGGCGGCGGCGGCCGGAGAGGGTGGCGCGGATGGCCTCGGCGATCAGGCGCGGGGCGTCGGCGGGGCCGGGGATGCGGGCCGCATGCTTGGTGATGTGGCGCAACAGGCCGAGCTGGTCCGGGATTTCGTGCAGATGGCCCCAGGCGCGGTCGATGGCGTCGGACGGGATCTGGCCGACCAGGGCGAGCACCGGGGCGCCGGTGCCGTAGGCGGTGAGCAAGGCCGCGCCCGCGTTCAGCAGGCCGGGGCCTGGCACCACGGCGAAGGCCTGCGGCTGGCCGGTGGCAAGGGCGGCGCCCAGAGCCATGTAGCCGGCGGCCTGCTCGTGGCGGGGATGGAGCAGGCGCATCTTGCCGGACTGGGCCACGGCATCGAACAGGAAGTCGTTGTTCACGCCGGGCAGGGCGTAGAGCGTGGTGATCCCGTGGGCGAGCAGGGCCTCGACCGTGGCGTCTCCGGTGGTTAGGCGGGACATGCGTTTCCTCGTCGTCGTCAGCCCATCGTGGCACAGGGCGCGGCGACGGGATATGATCGGGCGAGAACGGGAGGCAATGGCGTGTATTCGCAGGCGCTCAACACACGGGATGCGGGGCCGTCGGCAGAGGACGCCGATGCCTTGGCGCGTTTCCAGGCCAGGATCGATGCCGAGGAGAAGATCGAGCCGAATGACTGGATGCCGGAAGCCTATCGCCGCACGCTGACGCGGCAGATCAGCCAGCACGCGCATTCCGAGATCGTCGGCATGCTGCCGGAGGGCAACTGGATCACCCGCGCGCCAAGTCTGCGGCGCAAGGCGGCGCTGCTGGCCAAGGTGCAGGACGAGGGCGGGCACGGGCTCTACCTGTATGCCGCGGCCGAGACGCTGGGCACGGCGCGCGAGGAGCTGGTGGAGCAGCTGCTGAGCGGGCGGGCGAAGTATTCCTCGATCTTCAACTACCCGACGCTGAGCTGGGCCGACATTGGTGCGATCGGGTGGCTGGTGGATGGCGCGGCGATCATGAACCAGATCCCGCTGTGCCGGTGCTCCTACGGGCCGTATGCCCGCGCCATGATCCGCGTGTGCAAGGAGGAGAGTTTCCACCAGCGCCAGGGCTACGAGATCATGCTGACGCTGTGCCGTGGCACCGAAGCGCAGAAGGCGATGGCGCAGGATGCGCTGAACCGGTGGTGGTGGCCGTGCCTGATGATGTTCGGGCCGCCGGACACGGCATCGCAGCACTCCGACGCCTCCATGAAGTGGAAGATCAAGCGCTTCACCAACGACGACCTGCGGCAGAAATTCGTCGATGCCACGGTGCCGCAGGGGCTGCATCTCGGCCTGACCTTTCCGGACCCGGAATTGCGGCTACAGGATGGGCATTGGCACTTCGGGGCGATCGACTGGGATGAGTTCAAACGCGTGATCGCCGGGGACGGGCCGTTGAACCGGGAACGGCTGGCGGCGCGCAAACAGGCGCATGAAGAGGGCGCCTGGGTGCGGGAGGCGGCCTTGGCGTTCGCCGCCAAGCGGCGGAGGAAGGCGGCATGACCGAAGCACGCACCCCGTTGTGGGAGGTGTTCCTGCGCAGCCGCACCGGGCTGTCGCACCGGCATGTCGGCTCCGTGCACGCCGCCGATGCGGTGATGGCGCTGCAGGCGGCGCGCGATACCTACACGCGGCGCGGCGAGGGCTTGTCGATCTGGGTGGTGCCGTCCGCCGCGATCACGGCCAGCGATCCCGCGGAGAAGGGGATGCTGTTTGAGCCCGCCGCTTCGAAGATCTACCGGCACCCGACCTTCTATGAGGTGCCGGACGAGGTGGGGCATATGTGACGTGTCGGACCGTTTTTCGGGAATGCTGCTGCGGCGGGCCGACGATGCGCTGGTGCTCGGGCACCGCCTGTCGGAATGGACGGGCCATGCGCCCAGCCTGGAGGAGGAGCTGGCGCTGGCGAACCTGGCGCTGGACCTGATCGGCCAGGCGCGGGCGCTGTATGCGCTGGCCGCCGAGAAGGGCGCGGGGGAGGACGAGGATTCGCTGGCCTATCTGCGCGGCGACCGGGAGTACACCAACCTGCTGCTGCTGGAATTGCCGAATGGGGATTTCGCGGTGACCATCGCGCGGCTGTTCCTGTACGCGGCGTTCATGGACAAGTTCTGGCGCGCGGCAGCGGCCTCGCGCGACCGGGACCTGGCGGCGATCGCGGCCAAGGCGGAGAAGGAGGCGGCGTATCACCTGCGCCATGCCGCGGAATGGCTGATCCGGCTGGGCGACGGCACCGAGGAGTCGCACCGCCGCGCGCAGGCGGCGCTGGAGCGGCTGTGGCCCTATACCGGCGAGATGTTCGAGGCGGAGGACGAGGTGCTGGTGGCCGCCGACATCACGCCAGAACCCGCCGGGCTGCGCGAGGCGTGGAACCGCACGGTGGATGCGGTGCTGGCGGAGGCCACGCTGGCGCGGCCGGCGGAAGGCTGGATGCAGAGCGGCGGGCGCGCCGGGCGGCACACGGAGCATCTCGGCCACATGCTGGCGGTGATGCAGTCCGTCGCGCGGGCACATCCGGGAGCGAAGTGGTGAGCCTGCGCGAGCGCGCCTGGGCGGCGGCGGCGGCGGTGGTGGACCCGGAGATTCCGGTGCTGACCATTGAGGATCTCGGCGTGCTGCGCGAGGTGGTCGAAGGCGAAGCGGGCGTCGAGGTGCGGATCACGCCGACCTACACGGGCTGCCCGGCCATGGGGGTGATCGCCTGGGAGGTGGAGGCGGCGCTGGCGCGCGAAGGGATTGCGCCGGCACGCGTGGTGACAGTGCTGTCGCCGGCCTGGACCACGGATTGGCTGAGCGAGGCGGGGCGGGAGAAGCTGCGCGCCTATGGCATCGCGCCACCGGGGCGGGCCGGGCGGCGGGCGCTGTTCGGGGACGAGGCGGTTTCGTGCCCGCGCTGCGGCAGCGGGGATACGGTGCGGTTGGCGGAGTTCGGCTCCACCGCATGCAAATCGCTGCGCCAGTGCCAGGCGTGCCGCGAGCCGTTCGACGCGTTCAAGTGCCACTGATGTTCCATACGTTGCGCATCGCCGACCGGCGGCAGGAGACGGACGAGGCGGTGTCGCTGGCGTTCGCAATTCCCGAGGCGTTGCGCGGGGATTTCGCGTTCCGGCCGGGGCAGTACGTCACGCTGCGCGCCATGGTCGGGGGCGAGGAGGTGCGGCGGGCTTACTCCATCTGTGCCGGGCTCGATGATGGCGAGTTGCGCGTGGCGGTGAAGCACGTGCCGGGCGGGGTGTTCTCCGCCCATGCCAACACGGCGCTGCGCGTAGGCGACATGCTGGAGGTGATGCCGCCGGAGGGGCGGTTCGGGCATGTGCCGGGGGGCGAGGGGCGGCTGTATCTGGGGCTGGCGGCGGGGTCGGGCATCACGCCGATCCTGTCGATCCTGAAGAGCGTGCTGGCGCGCGAGCCGGGCAGCCGGTTCATCCTGCTCTATGGCTGCCGCAGCACGGCGCAGGTGCTGTTCCGCGGCGAACTGGAGGATTTGAAGGACCGGTATCTGGAGCGGCTGACGGTGGTTCATACGCTGTCGCGCGAGGCCCAGGATGTTCCGGCGCTGAACGGGCGGCTGGATGGGGCGAAGCTGCGGGCGCTGCTGCCGGGGCTGGTGGACCCAGCCGCGATCGACCAGGCCTTCCTGTGCGGGCCGGAGGCGATGCTGGACGAGTTGCCGGGGGTGCTGGCGGCGTTGGGGGTCGCGGAGGATCGCATCCAGATGGAGCGGTTCACGCCCTCCGGGCCCAGGCGTGCGGTGGTGGTGGCGGAGGATGCACCGGGCGTGGCCGTGGCCACGATCATCCACGATGGCGCGCGGCGCGAGGTTCCGGTGGCCGAGGGCGAGACGGTGCTGGATGCCGCGCTGCGGGCCGGGATGGATTTGCCGTGGTCCTGCCATGGCGGCATGTGCAGCACGTGCCGCGCCAGGGTGACGGAAGGCGCGGTGGAGATGGCGGTGAACTTCTCCCTGGAGCCCTGGGAGGTCTCCGCCGGGTTCGTATTGACCTGCCAGTCCCGCCCGTTGTCTGGGCGGGTCGTGGTCGACTACGACCAAGTCTCGGGGTCTGGGGCCTAAGGCCCCAGCGGGTCCAGGGCAGAGCCCTGGCCTTAAGCTTGCTTCAGCTCAATCAGGCTCCGCCGGATCTTCCGTCCACGCTCAATACTGTCCTCGATGAACGACGGATCGCCCCAGCGCACTGCGCGCGCCATCGCCTGGGCGTCTTCCATGAAGCGGGCGAGCATTTCCAGCAGCGCCTCGCGGTTGTTGAGGAAGATGTCGCGCCACATCACGGGGTCGGAGGCCGCAATGCGGGTGAAATCCCGGAAGCCGGAGGCGGAGAATTTCAGCACTTCCTGCCGGCTTTCGTCTTCCAGGCCTTCGGCGGTGTTGCAGATGGTGAAGGCGATGAGGTGCGGCAAGTGGGAGACGATGGCGAGCACCCGGTCGTGGTGGCCGGCTTCCATGCTTTCCACCATGGAGCCGCAGCGGCGCCAGAGCTCCGAGACCTTTTCCACCGCGGTTTCGTCGGTGCCGGGCGGCGGGGTGAGCAGGCACCAGCGGCCCTGGAACAGGGTGGTGAAGCCGGCATCGGGGCCCGAGTATTCCGTGCCCGCAACGGGATGCGCCGGCACGAAGTGCACGCCGGCGGGGATCAGCGGGCCGACATCGCGGATGACGGATTGCTTGGTGGAGCCGACATCCGTCACGATGCAGCCGGGTGCCAGGTGGGGCGCGATCGCCTCGGCCAGGGCGGCATAGGCGCCGACGGGGGCGCAGAGCATCACGCAATCGGCGCCGGCCACGGCCTTCGCGGGATCGAGTTCCACGCGGTCGGCGATGCCGAGCTGCATCACGCGGTCCAGCGTCGCCTGGGTGCGGGCGTTGGCAACGATCTCGCCGGCGATCTCGCGCTTTTCCATGGCGATGCGCGCCACGGAACTGCCGATCAGGCCGATGCCGACCAGCACCAGGCGCTTGAAGAGAGGCTCAGCCCCAGGAATCGAAGGCATCATCAGCCCTTCATGAAGGCGGTAAGCGCATCCGTCACCAGGCCGCATTCCTCGGCGGTGCCGACGGTAATGCGCAGGCAGTGCGGCAGGCTGTAGGCGGCCATGCCGCGCACGATGATGCCGCGGGATTTCAGGAACGCGTCCGCCCCCTTGGCCGTCTCCGCCGTGGCGAAGTCGGTGAGCAGGAAGTTGCCCTCGGTGGGCCACACCTTGATGCCGACAGCTTCCAGCGAGGCAGCCAGCTTGGCGCGCCATTCGGTGTTGTGGGCGCGGCACTTCTCCACCCAGCCCGGCTCTTCCAGCGCGGCCACGGCGGCGGCCTGGGCGGCGAGGTTCACGTTGAACACGCCGCGCACGCGGTTGAGCGCATCAGCGACGGAGGCGGGCATGTAGCCCCAGCCCACGCGCATGCCGCCGAGGCCGAACACCTTGCTGAAGGTGCGCAGCATCACGGTGTTCTCGGCCGCATCCACCAGCTTCTGCCCGGCGTCGTAATCGGCGGCTTCCACGTATTCGGCGTACGCGGAGTCCAGCACCAGCAGGATATCGGGCCGCAGCCCGGCGCGCAGGCGCTCCACCTCGCTTTGCGGCAGCAGCGTGCCGGTGGGGTTGTTGGGGTGGGCGACGAAGACGATGCGCGTTTCCGGCGTGACGGCCGCGAGCATCGCCGAGACATCGGTGGTGACGTTCTGCTCCGGCACCTTGATCACGCGCGCGCCGGAGAAGGTGCCGGCGATGTCGTACATGGTGAATCCATGCGCGCTCATCAGGATGTCCGCCCCGGGGCCGCCATAGACATGGCAGATCAGGCTGATCAGCTCGTCGGAGCCGGTGCCGCACACGATGCGCTCGGGGTCCAGGCCCCAGCGGGCACCCAAGGCCTTGCGCAGGCCGACGGAGCCGCCATCGGGGTAGCGATGCAGGTCGGCGGCCACCTTGGCATAGGCGGCCTGGGCGGCGGGCGGCGGGCCGAAGGCGCCCTCGTTGGAGGAGAGCTTGATGATGCGGTTCACGCCGGGGATCTTCGCCTCGCCGGCGACATAGGCGTGGATCTGCATCACGGCGTCCCGTGGCTGCGGGCGTGTCGGTGCGTCGGTCATCAGCTTTCTCCCTCAACGGGCACGGCATAGGCGCCCAGCACCACCGGGCGGCGGGCGACCTCGCCCAGGCGGGCCAGGCGCGGATCGTCTTCGGCCACCAGGCCCTCCACTTCCACCAGCGCGGTGGTGGCCGCGGGGTCACGGCGCAGGATGGTGGAGAGCGGCGGCAGGTCGGCGGCGGTCAGCGCGGCGGTGAGGCGGGCGCGGCTGCTCTCGCTGGTCAGTTCCAGGCCAATCAGGCTGCGGTCGCGCCCGCTGGCATCCGGCGCCACGGCGGCCACCACCAGGGCCTGCACCTGCGGCGCGCCCTCCGGCCGCGGGGCCCAGAACGGCAGGCGGGCGATCACATGGATGCGCGGCTCATCGCGCGAGGAGCTGTGGCGGTGCAGCAGGGCGGTCCACCAGCCGGTCTGCTCGCCATCGGCCGGCATGGGCAGCACGGCGCAGATGGCGCTGCCGGCGCTGACTTCGGCGATGGCCTGGGCGGGGGAGCGGTGGGCGCGCAGCGGAGTCAGCGCCCCGAAATGCTCGCGGGCAGCCTGCACATGCGGGCTGCCCGCCTCGGTTTCGCACACGGCAACCACATAGCTGCCCTGCATGCTGGTCGTGGCCGCAAACAGTTCGCGCCACCATCGCACCAGCAGGCGCTTGGGCAGCTTGCTCTCGTGCCGCGCCAGCAGGCGGCGCAGGATGCTCGCCTCCCGCCCCGGGCGGATCGGCACGCGACCCTTGCCGCCCTGGCTCGCCACCTTCTCCACCACCTCTGCACGGCGTTGCAGCAGGTCGTGGATGGCATCGTCGATGCGATCCAGCTCGGCGCGCAGTTCCGCGAGCACCGGCGCCTGGGGGGGCGCGGAGGAGGTGGGCTGCGGGGAGGCAGAGGCGGCGGAGGTCATGGGCGCCAGGCGAACAGGGGTGGCAAGGGGATGGCGGCCAGTCCTAGCGGATGCCCGCGGCGCTGCAAAGCCGCACCACCGAAAGCGCCGCGGTTGCATGGGGGGCGCACACTCCGCATATGCTTGGCCGAAATGGATCAGCCAGACCTCCCCGTTGTCGATCACCAGCACCTCGTCCTCGACGGGCCGTTGATGCTCGACTGCGGCACGGAGCTGGCGCGGGTGCGGATTGCCTACCGCACCTACGGCACGCTGAACGCGGCGCGCAGCAATGCCATCCTGATCTGCCATGCCCTCACCGGCGACCAGTACGTGGCGGAAACCCATCCCGTCACCGGCAAGGGCGGCTGGTGGGACATGGTTGTCGGGCCCGGCCTGCCGATCGATACCGACCGCTATTTCGTGATCTGCAGCAACGTGCTGGGCGGCTGCATGGGCTCCACCGGCCCGCGCACGCCGAAAGCGGACGACCCGGCAGAGATGTGGGGCACCGATTTCCCGCCGGTGACGATCCGCGACATGGTGCGCGCGCAGAAGCGCATGGTGGAGCAGCTGGGCATCGCGCGCCTGTTCGCGGTGATCGGCGGATCGATGGGCGGGATGCAGGTGCTGCAGTGGGCGGCGAGCTACCCGGAAGCGGTGTTCGCCGCCGTGCCGATCGCCACCGCCCCCTATCATTCCGCGCAGAACATCGCCTTCAACGAGGTCGGCCGGCAGTCGATCTTCGCCGATGCGGATTGGGAGCACGGCCGCTACTGGCAAAGCGGCAAGATCCCCGCCCGCGGGCTTTCGGTGGCGCGGATGGTGGCGCACATCACCTACCTCTCGGAGGAAGCGCTCACCCGCAAGTTCGGCCGGCGCATGCGCGGCGCCTCGCTGGCCGTGTTCAACGACATCTTCGAGGTGGAAAGCTACCTGCGCCACCAGGGCAGCACCTTCGTGCGCCGGTTCGATGCCAATTCCTACCTCACCATCACCCGCGCCTGCGACTGGTTCGACCTGGCCAGCGACTACGACGGCAACCTCTCCGGCGCCTTCGCCGGCACGCGCACGCGCTTCTGCGTGATCAGCTTCACCAGCGACTGGCTCTACCCCACCTCCGGCAACCGCGCCGTCGCGCGCGCGCTGAACGGCGCCGGGGCAAACGTAAGCTTCGTCGAAATCGCGTCGGACAAGGGGCACGACGCCTTCCTGCTCGATGAGCCGGATTTCCACCGCACCCTGGGTGGCTTCCTCAATGGCTGCGCCGACCACGCGGGGCTTGCACCATGAACCAGGTCTCCCGCGTGGCCGCTGCGAACAAGAGCGGCGAACCCGTCCGCTACGTCGCCAAGAACATGCGCCTCGACCTGCGGCTGATCGCGGAAATGGTGGCGCCCGGTGCCCGCGTGCTGGATATCGGCTGCGGCGACGGCACGCTGATTGAATACCTCTACCGCACCCATGGCTGCGACGCCCGCGGCATCGAGATCGACATGGCGGAAGTCACCCGCGCCGTGGCCCACGGCCTGCCGGTGATGCACGGCGATGCCGACAACGACCTGTCGCAATACCCGGATGGCTCGTTCGACTACGTGGTGCTCAGCCGCACGCTGCAGGCGGTGGAACGCCCGCGCGAGGTGCTGCGCCAGATGCTGCGCATCGGCCGGCACGCGCTGGTGAGCTTCCCCAATTTCGGCCATTGGGAACTGCGCTGGAAGCTGCTCTGGACCGGGCGGATGCCCAACACCACGGTCTGGGGCCGGCCGTGGTACGAAACGCCGAACATCCACCCCTGCACCATCCAGGACTTCTTCGACCTCGCCGCCCAGGAAGGCTACGAGGTGGAGAAATGGCTGGCGGTGGATGAAGGGGGGCAACGCTCGCCGTGGCGGCGGTTCCCGGGGCTGGCGAACCTGTTCGGGGAACAGGCGTTGTTTCAGCTGAGGAAGGCGTAAGGATTCTTCTTTTTTTTGAAGAAAGCGCGGCAAAAGGACGCCGGTTTCCAACGGCGGGTGCACCCACTTCAGGTCTACTGTGTCTTCGGTTCACCCGTCCGGTCGAAAATCTTGCGCACCACCGGCCTGCGCAGGCATCGCACACTACAAACCCTACACCATGCCGCGGTTCAACGCCCGGCTGATCGTGCTGGCCGGCCGAGCTGCGCAGCTATCGCACGAACGCGGTCACCGCGCTCGCGTCCAAGCTGGATCGAGACCCCCTCGGAAGGGCGCAACACATGATACCCGGCCATCCCAACCTCCAGGACAACGCAAACATCGAAGCCGTTGCACCCGGAGTTCGAAACCGTCGTCTTGTTGCTTGTGTTTCGTCAGAACAAGAGGGCCACTACCTGTCCCGCAATCCCCGCAACGCCAGCGCATAGCCCTGGATGCCGAACCCCGCCATCGTCATCACGCACACCGCACCCACCTCGCTCACCGTCCCGCGCCGCGCGGGGTTGGAGATGTGCACCTCCACCACCGGGAACTTCACCTGCGAGATCGCCGCGTTCAGCGCCGGATAGCCGCGCGTGAACCCGGCCGGGTTGATGATCGCGCCATCGAACCCGGCGTCATGTGCCGCATACAGCTTGTCGATGATCGCGCCCTCGGCGTTGGAGTGGAAAATCTCCACCGCCACGCCCAGCTCGGCCGCGAAGCCGCGGATCTTCTCGTCGTATTCCGGCAGCAGCATCGGCCCGAAGGTCTCGATCATCGTCTTGCCGCGCATGTCCATGCCCGCGCCATGCAGCACCAGAATCCGCTTCATCGTCATTCCTTCCCGTCATACGGCCAGCCATCGGCCTTGAGGATTTCACCCGCCAGGTAAAGGCTGCCGCAGATCAGCACCCGCGCCGGCGGCCCCTCGGGCAACGCAGCCAGCGCATCCGCCACCGTCGGTCCCGGCCGCGCCCGACCGCCCGACGCCTCCACGATCGCCTCCACCGGCAAGGCCGAATACTGCCCGGGCTCCGAAACCGCCCACACGCTGGCCGCCAGGTCCAGCAACGGCGTCAGGAACTCCCGCGTGTCCTTCGCCTTCTTCATGCCCACAACCAGATGCACTGGCCGATCCGCCCAGGCCCCGCGCAACTGCCCGGCGATCGCCACGCCGCCCCCGGGATTGTGCCCGCCATCCAGCCACAGCTCCCACCCCGCCGGCACAAGCGCCGCGAGCCGCCCCGTCTAGCGCTGCATCCGCGCCGGCCAGGTTGCCGAGGCGATGCCCCGCGCAATCGCCTCCTCGGAGAACCCCAGCCCGCTCGCCCGCGCCGCCGCCACCGCGATCCCGGCATTGTCCAGCTGATGCGCCCCCAGCAGCGAAGGCCGCGGCAACTGCAGCACCCCGCCCGCATCCCGGAACGTGAACCCGTCGGCGCCCGGCGCCACCTCCCAGGCCTCCCCGCGCGCCAGCAACGGCGCCCCCACTTCCGCCGCCCGCGCCGCGATCACCGCGAATGCCTCCGCCTCCTGCCGCCCGGTCGCCACGGGCACACCCGGCTTGATGATCCCCGCCTTCTCGAACGCGATCTTGCCGAGCGTCTCGCCCAGCATCTCCCGATGATCCATCGAGATCGACGTGATCGCGCAGGCCGCCGGCCGCTCCACCACGTTGGTGGCATCGAACCGCCCGCCCAGGCCCACCTCCAGCACCACCAGCTCCGCCGGCACCCGCGCAAAAAGCAGGAAGGTCGCGGCCTGCAAGACCTCGAACACGGTGATCGGCTGCCCCGCATTCACCCGCTCGATCTCGTCCAGCACCTCCAGCAGCTGCGCATCCGTCACCAGCGTGCCGGCCAGCCGGATGCGCTCGTTGAACCGCACCAGATGCGGAGAGGTCGCCACATGCACCCGCATCCCCGCCGCCTCGCCGATGGCGCGCAGGAAGGCGCAGGTGCTGCCCTTGCCGTTGGTACCGGCCACATGGATCACCGGCGGCAGGCGGCGCTCCGGATGGTCCAGCTGCCCCAGCAGCCGTTCCAGCCGCTCCAGGCTCAAATCGATCAGCCGCGGGTAGAGCCCATGCAGGCGCTCGATCACGGCCTCGATCCTGCCCACGGCCATGGGGCTCAGGCGGCAGGTGCCGGAAGGGCAGGGGGCGCGGCCGCCGGCACCAGTTCCTTCACCCGCAGCAGGGAGATCAGCCGGCCGAGCGTGGCATTCATGTCCGGCCGCTTCACCACCATGTCCAGGATGCCGTGCGCCAGCAGGTATTCGCTGCGCTGGAACCCCTCCGGCAGCTTCTCCCGCACCGTCTGTTCGATCACCCGCGCGCCGGCGAAGCCGATCTCCGCCCCGGGCTCCGCGATCTGGATATCCCCCAGCATGGTGAAGCTCGCCGTCACGCCGCCCGTCGTCGGGTCGGTCAGCACCGTGATGAACGGCAGCCCCGCCTCCTTCACGATCTGCGTCGCGATCACGGTGCGCGGCATCTGCATCAGGCTCACCGAGCCTTCCATCATCCGCGCGCCGCCGGATGCGGTGAACACGATCAGCGGCGCATCCTGCAGCACGGCCAGCTTCGCCGCCGCCACGATGCCCTCGCCCACCGCGGCCCCCATGGACCCGCCGATGAACTCGAACGCCATCACCGCCACCACTGCCTTGTGGCCGCCGATCCTGCCGTGCGCCACCAGGATGGCGTCCTCAAGCCCGGTCTTCTCGCGCGCTTCCTTCAACTGGTCGGAATAGCGCTTGGAGGCGCGGAACCGCAGCGGGTCCACCGGCACCTTCGGCAGCTCGATGCGCGTGAACTGCCCTTCGTCGAAGGTCCAGGCCAGGCGCTGCGGCGCATTGGCGCGCGCATGGTGCCCGCACTGCCCGCACACGCGCTGGTTCTTCTCGAACTCGGCGTGGAACATCATGTGCTGGCAGCTGGCGCACTGCACCCACAGGTTCTGCGGCACATCCCGCTGCCCCAGCAGGGTGCGGATCTTGGGCCGGACGAATTCCGTCAACCAGTTCATGGCAAGCCCTCCGTCAGGCGGGAACGCGGGCCCCGCGAACGCCCTCTGCCAGCGCCTTCACCTGCGCCAGGATGCGGGCCACCGTATCCGGCTTCGGCTTGCCGCCATTGGCTTCCAGGTCCGCCTTCATCGTGTCGATCAGCGCGGAGGCCACCACCGCGCCATCGGCATGCTTCACCGCATTGGCCGCCTGCTCCGGGGAGCGCACGCCGAAGCCGATCGCGATCGGCAGGTCGGTTACCTTGCGAATGCGCGGAATCGCCTCCGCCAGCTCATCCCCGCTCGCCGTGCGCGTGCCGGTAATGCCGGTGATCGACACGTAGTACACGAAGCCGGAGGACCCATCGAGCACCAGCGGCAGCCGGTCCTCATCCGTCGTCGGCGCCACCAGACGAATGATGTCCAGCCCGTGCGCCGCCGCATCCGGCAGCACCAGGTCGGCCTCCTCGCTCGGCAGATCCACGATGATCAGCCCATCCACCCCGAACACCGCGCAATCGCGGCAGAACGGCGCCACGCCATAGGACAGGATCGGGTTCAGGTAGCCCATCAGGATGATCGGCGTCTCCGCGTCGTCCTTCCGGAACTCCTGCACCATCGCCAGCGTGTGCTTCATCGTGGCACCCGCATCCAGCGCGCGCCGCCCGGCCAGCTGGATGGTCGGCCCATCCGCCATCGGGTCGGTGAACGGGCAGCCGATCTCGATCAGGTCCGCCCCGGCCCCCGGCATGCCCTTCAGCAGCGCCAGCGAGGTCTCGCGGTCCGGGTCCCACGCCTCCACGAACGGAATCAGCGCGCCCCGGCCCTCAGCCTTCAGCTTGGCAAATCGTGCGGCAATACGGCTCACAACTTGACTCCCAAGGCTTCGGCCACGGTGAAGATGTCCTTGTCTCCCCGCCCGCACAGATTCATCAGGATGATCGCATCCTTGTCCATCGTCGGCGCCATCTTGGCCACGTGTGCCAGCGCATGCGCCGGCTCCAGCGCCGGAATGATGCCCTCGGTGCGCGTGCACAGCTGGAACGCATCCAGCGCCTCCTGGTCGGTGGCGGCCACGTATTCCACGCGCTTGATCTCATGCAGCCAGGAATGCTCCGGCCCGATGCCGGGATAATCCAGCCCGGCCGAGATCGAATGCGCCTCCTGGATCTGCCCGTCCTCGTCCTGCAGCAGGTAGGTCCGGTTGCCGTGCAGCACGCCAGGCCGCCCGCGGCTCAGCGAAGCCGCATGCTGGAACGTATCCAGCCCATGCCCCGCCGCCTCCACCCCGATCAGCCGCACGGAGGGATCATCCAGGAACGGATGGAACAGCCCCATCGCGTTGGACCCGCCGCCGATCGCCGCCACGCACGCATCCGGCAGCCGCCCCTCGGCCTGCTGCAGCTGCGCCTTGGCCTCCTCGCCGATCACGCTCTGGAAATCGCGCACCATCATCGGATACGGGTGCGGCCCGGCCACGGTGCCGATGATGTAGAACGTGTCCCGCACATTCGCGACCCAGTCGCGCAGCGCCTCGTTCATCGCATCCTTCAGCGTGGAAGCGCCGGAGGTCACCGGCACCACCTCCGCCCCCAGCAGCTTCATCCGGAACACGTTCGGCGCTTGCCGCGCCACGTCCACCGCGCCCATGTACACGGTGCACGGCAGCCCGAACAACGCGCACACCGTGGCCGTCGCCACGCCATGCTGCCCCGCACCGGTCTCGGCGATGATCCGCGTCTTGCCCATGCGCTTGGCGAGCAAAATCTGCCCCATGCACGAGTTGATCTTGTGCGCGCCCGTGTGGTTCAGCTCGTCGCGCTTGAAGTAAACCTTCGCCCCGCCCAGCCGGGACGTCAGCCGCTCGGCGAACCACAGCGGGCTCGGCCGGCCCACGTAGTCCTTCAGGTAGCGGTCCAGCTCCGGCTGAAACATCGGATCGGCCTTGGCCGCGTTATACGCCGCCTCCACCTCCAGGATCAGCGGCATCAACGTCTCGGCCACAAACCGCCCACCGAACTCGCCAAAGCGACCACGGGCGTCCGGACCATTCCGCAGCGAATTCGCGCCGAAGCGCGGGTTGGGTGCGTTCAAAGCAGCGTGCCTCCGAGCAAGGCGCACTCCATAGCCCAGGGGCCGAAAGCAAGGAAGGGCAGGGCTCTGCCCTGCACCCGCCAGGGACCTGAGGTCCCTGGACCCACATCAATAGAGCCCCCCCTGCCCGCCATG
>JBIKOJ010000150.1:0-13498 GCA_044358135.1 Acetobacteraceae bacterium
CGAAGCCGTGCCCGTGGTCCTCACCACGCACGAAACCAACGAGGCCGCGATGCGCAGCGCCATCGCCCGCATCTCCGCCCTGGGCGCGGTGCTGGAGCCGCCCGCGCTGATCCGTATCGAAAACGCCTGAAATCAGAAGAAACCGAGGGAGAACCGCCATGGCCGACAAGCCGGAAACCGTGACCGACCGCAACCTGGCGCTTGAGCTCGTGCGCGTCACGGAGGCCGCCGCCCTGGCCGCCAGCCACTGGATGGGCCTGGGCAAGAAGAACGACGCCGACGGCGCCGCCGTCACCGCCATGCGCGCCGCGTTCGACACGGTGGCCATCGACGGCACCGTGGTGATCGGCGAGGGCGAGATGGATGAGGCGCCGATGCTGTTCATCGGCGAAAAGGTCGGCGCCGGCGGCCCGAAGATGGATATCGCCGTCGATCCGCTGGAAGGCACCACCCTCACCGCCAAGGGCGGCCCGAACGCCATGGCCGTGGTGGCCCTGGCCGAGCACGGCAACTTCCTGCATGCGCCCGACATCTACATGGAAAAGCTCGCCGTCGGCGGCGGCCTGCCGGATGGTGTGGTGGACCTGGAATCCCCGGTGCACGTGAACCTCAAGAACCTCGCCCGCGCCAAGAACCGCGAGGTCAGCGACCTGGTCGCCTGCATCCTCGATCGCGACCGCCACAAGGAACTGATCGCCAAGGTGCGCGAGGCCGGCGCGCGCATCATGCTGATCTCCGACGGCGACGTGGCCGGCGTGGTGGCCACCGCGCAGCTGGATAGCGAGATCGACATCTACATGGGCTCCGGCGGCGCGCCGGAAGGCGTGCTGGCCGCCGCCGCCCTGCGCTGCATCGGCGGCCAGATGCAGGGCCGGCTGATGTTCGAGGACGACAGCCAGATCGCCCGCGCCCGGGAAATGGGCATGACCGACCCGCACAAGGTGCTGTCGATCCTGGACATGGCCAAGGGCGACGTGATGTTCGCGGCCTCCGGCGTCACCACCGGCGCCATGCTGAAGGGCGTGCGCCGCTTCGGCCATGGCGCGATGACGCATTCCGTGGTGATGCGCAGCAAGTCCGGCACCGTTCGCTACATCGAGGCGCACCACAACTTCGCCACCAAGACCTGGACGGCGCGCTGAAGGCGGGAAAGCAAGCATGTTCTTTTTTGAAAAAAAGAACCAAAAAACTTTTGTTCGTTTGCTAGCGACGGCGTCGCTGGGCGCAAACGGATGAAGTCTTTTTGCTTCTTTTTCTTCAGAAAAAGAAGGTACTTGCTTCCATGACACTCGCCCTCGGCGTCTCCCACAGCATCTCCGGCCGCCGTTGGATCTGGCGCGAGGGCGAGGCCCGCACCGGCCTCGCCATCGCCCAGCGCCTGGGGCTGGACGAGGTGGTCGCCCGCCTGCTGGCCGCCCGTGGCGTGGGAATCGAGGAGGCGCAGCACTTCCTGGAACCCACGCTGCGCGCCCTGCTGCCCGACCCCTCCCGCCTGATCGACATGGACACCGCCGCCGACCGCATCGCCCGCGCCATCCGCGCCGGCGAAACGGTGGCGGTGTTCGGCGACTACGACGTGGACGGCGCCTGCTCCGCCGCCCTGATGTCGGGCTTCCTGCGCGAGGAAGGTTGCACCGTGCACCCCTACGTGCCGGATCGCATGGCCGAGGGCTACGGCCCCAACCTGCCGGCGCTGCAGGGCCTGGCTGCCAAGGGCGCCACCCTCATCATCTGCGTCGATTGCGGCACCGCCGCCGCCGCGGTGCTGGAGGCGCTGACCGGGGCCGACATCGTCGTGCTCGATCACCACACCGCCGAGGGCCCGCCGCCGCGCGTGGTCGCCACGGTGAACCCGAATCGGCTGGACTGCACCTCCGGCCAGAAGATGCTCTGCGCCACCGCCGTGGCCTTCCTGACCGCGATTGCCACCGTGCGCTGCCTGCGCCGCGCCGGCCATTACCAGGGCCGCGCCGAGCCGAACCTGATGGAGTACCTGGACCTCGTGGCCCTGGCCACGGTGTGCGACGTGATGCCGCTGGTGGGCGTGAACCGCGCGCTGGTCGCCCAGGGCGTGCGCGTGCTGCAGCGGCGCGACCGCCCGGGCATCGCTGCCCTGCTCGAAGTCGCCGCGGTGAAGGACAAGGTCAGCGCAATGACACTGGGCTTCGCGCTCGGCCCGCGCATCAACGCCGGCGGGCGAATCGGCGAGGCCGATCTCGGCCTGCGCCTGCTGCTCTGCGAGGATGCGCTGGATGCCCGCGCCATGGCCGCCACGCTGGATGGCGTGAACCGGCAGCGCCAGACCGTGGAAGCCAGCATGCTCACGGCAGCCCTCGATGCCGCCGAGCAGCAGATGGCGGCCGGCCATGCCGCCCTGCTGGTGGCCGGCGCGGATTGGCATCCGGGCGTGGTGGGCATCGTCGCCGGCCGGATCAAGGAGCGTTTCAACCGCCCCGCCCTGGTGGCCGGCGTGGCCGATGGGCTGGCCAAGGGCTCCGGCCGCTCGGTGCCCGGCATCGACCTCGGCAGCGCCGTGATCGCCGCCCGCCAGATGGGCCTGCTGGCCACCGGCGGCGGCCACCCGATGGCGGCCGGCTTCTCCCTGCCGCAGGAGCGCGTACAGGCCTTCCACGCCTTCCTGGACGAGCGCCTGGCCGCCGCCCGTGCCCTGCCGCAGGCGGCGGACCTGGTGGTGGAAGGCAGCGCCACGGTGGCCGGCTGCACGCTGGAGATGGCCGAGAGCCTCACCCGCCTCGCCCCCTTCGGCAACGGCAACGAGGAACCGATTCTCGTCCTGCCACGCTGCCGCATCCTGCGCGTCGAACGGATCGGCAAGGAGCTGAACACCATCCGCGCCTTCCTGGAGGGCGAGGGCGGCGGCCCGCGGCTGAAGGCGGTGATGTTCCGCGCCAAGGACGGCAAGCTGCCCCCGGCCCTGCTGGAGCGCGGCAGCGCCCCGCTGCATGTGGCGGGGCATCTGCGGGCCGAGGAATGGAACGGAAGGGTCTCCACCAGCTTCATCATCACCGATCTGGCAGAAACTTGAGGCCGCCCCGCTTGACCGCCCCCATGCGGTAGGCTACCGAGCGCGCCTCGCCTCAAGTGTCCCGTTCGTCTAGAGGCCTAGGACACCGCCCTTTCACGGCGGTAACACGAGTTCGAATCTCGTACGGGATGCCAAGGCAGGAGGCAGGCAGCGCCAGCCCCCTGTTCGGCGCCACCCTTACATCGACACCTGCAAGGCCGCACCCAGCAGCGCCGGATGTTCGGCCACCGGGATGCCCGGCAGGCCACGCCCCGGCAGGCCCAGGCCCTCTTCCGCCACCGCGGGGTCCTGCAGGCGGTAGCCGACGCCCCAGACCGTGGTGATCAGGTTGGGGGCCCCCGCCTTGGCCAGCTTGCGGCGCACCTTGCAGATGAACACGTCGATGATCTTGCTGTCCGGCTCGTCGCCTTCCAGGGCGTAGATGCCGGCCACGATCGCATCCTTGCGCACGGCGCGGTTGCGGCGCACCGCCAGTATCTCCAGCACGGCGAATTCGCGGCCGGTCAGGTTCACGTGGCGGCCGTCGATGGTGGCGTCGCGGCTGTCCAGGTCCAGCGTCAGCGGCCCGACCGTCAGCAACTGGTTGCACATGCCGTGGCTGCGGCGCACCAGGGCGCGGCTGCGCGCGGCCAGCTCGGTCCGGGCCACGGAAAGCTGCATCACATCATCCGCCCCGGCCCCCAGCGCCGCCGCGGTGGCGAACACCGGGGAGGCGATCAGCACCAGGATCGGCGCCTTGGTCTTGGTGTTGCGAATGGTGCGGATCGACTGCGTCATGTCCACGGCGCCGGCCGGGGCGCTCAGCACGATCAGGTCGAAATCCCCATGCCGGACGATAGACTCCACTTCGGCAACAGAATCCGCCTCCTCGGCAGAGAAACCGGCACCTTGCAGAATGGCCTGAACGGTGGCTGCTGCATCCTGCGTCAATCCGCCGAGAAGAACCTTCATCGTGATCCTCTGTCTTTTGAAGTTTGCTCATCAGATGGAAACCTTCAATCTTGGACCATCCGACCATCATGGGCGGAATGAACTCAAAAAATCCGTTTCTTTCTGCTGAATGATCGATGAACCTTCGATCTGCATTTCGTATACCCCAACCATTCGCACACAAAAACTTGTCTGGAATGCTTAAGTATTTTCCCCAGCGCCGCCGGCGCCGGATGCAAAATGGTTGACAGCCGGTAAACAGTTCCAGGGTCGAACGCATGCGGGCGAACCGCCGGCACGCTGCAGCCCCGAGGCCAGGGGGCGCGGCGCCACAGCGGCCGCGCCCCTGGCTTCAGCCGCCCCAGGCCTCAGCCGCCCGTGGCGGCGTTGCGGAACGTCAGGGAGAAGCACGCCCCCCTGCCCGTGTTGGCCACGGCGATGCCGCCGCCCAGGGCCTGCATCGTCCGCCGTGCCACGGACAGGCCAATGCCTGTGCCGCGCCCCACCGGCTTGGTCGTGTAGAACGGCTCGAAGATGCGTTCCAGCTTGTCCGCCGGCACGCCGGTGCCGGTATCCGCCACGTCCAGCCGGATCGAGTCGCCATCGTGGTGCGCCTCGATCCGGATGCGCCGGGCCGGGCTTTCGGCCATCGCGTCGCGTGCGTTGTTCAGCAGGTTCACCAGGACCTGCTCGATCTCCACCTGCCCGCCGCGCACCGGCGGCAGGTCGGCCGGCACCTCCACCGACACCTCCACCCCATCGCGCCGCAGGCCGTGGCCGGCCAGCTCCATCGCCCCTTCCAGCGCATCCGCCAGCCGGCACAGCCCCTCGGAGCTTTCGCCGCGGCTGAACGCCAGCAGGTGCTGGATCGTCTTGCCGGCGCGCGAGGTCTGCCGCTCGATCCAGGCCAGCCGGTCACTGACCCGCTCCACCGTCGCCTCGTCGATGCCCTGGGCCAGGCGCATGCGCGCGGTGGCGGCGGTGGCCATCACCGCCTGCAGCGGCTGGGCCAGCTCGTGGGCGATGGCCCCGGCCATCTCGCCCAGCGTGGCCAGCTTGTCCGCCACCATGGTCTGCGCCGCCAGCTCGCGCGCCTCGGTCACGTCGTGCACCACGCCGACAATCCGCGCCGGCCGCCCATCGGCGCCGGCCACCTGCATGGCCTGCCGGTCCACCGTGCGCACGGCGCCATCCGCCCGCAGGATGCGATAGACCCGCCGCACCACGGTGTTCGGCGCCACCGCCCGCAGATCATCCGCCAGCCCCAGCACCTCCGCGCGGTCCTCGGGGTGGATGAGGGCGATGCGTTCCTCGCGCGTGGGCGCGCCCGCCTGCGCCGGCAGCCCATGGATGCGCCACAGCCGTGCCGACCAGGTGATGGCACCGGTGGCGAGGTCGTGGTTCCACACCCCCTGCTCGGCCGCCTCCGCCGCCATGCGGAACAGCTCCTCGCTGGTGCGCAGGGCGAGGTCCGCCACGCGCGCCTCCGTCACGTCGGCCACGACGCCGGCGAAGCGCACGATCCGCCCCGTCGCGTCGCGCAGCGGGATGCCCTGCCAGCGGAAGTAGCGGATCGCGCCATCCGGGCGGATCACGCGGAACTCGTCCTCGCCGTGCTGGCCGTCCCCGCCGCCGGCGGTGCGGATCCACACCGCGGGCACCTTCGCGCGATCGTCGGGGTGCACGGCCTGCAGCCGCTCCTCGGCGTCCGGCACCTCGGCGCGCGGCGCCATGCCGGCCATCGTCCAGATCCGCGGCGACCACGCCATCCGGTCCGTGGCGGGGTCCCAGTCCCACACGGCCAGCCCGGCCGCATCGATCGCCAGTTCGAACCGCGCGGCGGTTTCGCGCAGGGCCTGCTCGCGCTCCACCTGCTCGGTGATGTCGAGGTTCACGCCGATCAGGCTGAAGGCGCCTTCCTCCCGCCCATGCAGCGCCACCGAATAGGATACAACATGGCGCAGCGCGCCATCGGGCCACACCACGCGGAACTGCTGCCGCACCGCCTCGCCGTGCGGCCAGGTGGCGGCCGCCTTGCGCAGGCCGCGCACCACGTCGCGGTCTTCGGGATGCACCGTCGCCACCGCAAGCTCCGAACCCGGCAGGCCCGGCCGCGGCGCCAGCCCGCGGATGCGCCACATGCGGTCCGACCAGTATCCGCTGCCATCCGGCATGTTCACCTGGAACACGCCCAGCGCCGCCGCCTCGCTGGCCACGCGCAGCCGCGCCTCGCTCTCCTCCAGGGCCTGCGCGGCCAGGCGACGTTCGGTGACATCGATGTTGATGCCGAACACCCGCGCCCTGCCGTCCTCGCCGCGATGCAGCACGGCGCGCAGCATCAGGTGGCGCACCGTGCCATCCGGCCATACCACGCGGAACTCGGTGGCAATGCGCGTGCCGTCGGGTGCGCCGGGGTGCACCTGCCCGGTTGCCATGCTGGCTTCGCGGTCATCCGGATGCACGCAGGCCATCACTTCCGCCGGCGTGGGCAGGCCGGCCCGGGGCTCCAACCCGCGCATGCGCCAGGTCGTCTCCGACCAGGTCCCCTCCCGCGTGTCGGGGTCGTAGTCGAACACGCCCAGCTCCGCCGCCTCCACCGCCAGCCGCAGCCGCGTCTCGCTGGCGGCCAGCGCCGCGGCAGACCGGCGCGCCTCCGTCACGTCGGCCACCAGCCCGATCACGCGCAGCGTGTGCCCGGCCGGATCGCGCATCACCGCCCGGCGCCCCTGGAAATGGTGCACCGTGCCATCCGGCCAGATGGCGCGGAACTCGCGTTGCCGAACCGCAGGCACGCCGTCCTGCGGCACCCAGTCGTGCAGCATGCCCGCCCGGTCGTCGGGGTGCAGGCAGGCCAGCAGTTCCTCCCTGGTCATCGCCCCCTCGCGCCCGGGGTGCCCCAGCATCGCCCAGAGCCGCGCCGAGGCCTCCCGCGTGGTCCCGGCGGGATCGCGGGTCCAGATGCCGAGATCGGCGGCCTCGATCGCGAGTTCCAGGGTCGTATTCCGGTCGAGCAGCACGATCTCCGCCTCGCGCTGGGCCGTGACATCCATCACCATGCCCACCATGCGGATCACCCGGCCCTCCGCGTCGCGCAGGCTGCGGCCCTCAGCATGCAGGCAGTGCAGGGAGCCGTCGGGCCACAGAACGCAATAGTCGTAGCCCACCTCCGTCTCGCCCTGCCGGAGCCGGTCCCAGGCATCCTGCAGGTTCGGCCGGTCCTTTTCGACCACGAGATCCAGCAGGAACGCGCGCGATGGCGGGCTGTCCTGCACGTCCAGCCCACGCAGCCGGAACATCTGGTCGGTCCAGACGGAGGCGCCCGTGAGCGGGTCGTGGTCCCAGATGCCAACGCCGGTGGCCTCGGTGGCCAGCCGCAGGCGCATCTCGCTTTCGGCCAGGGCCCGCTCGGCCGCGCGCCGCTCGGTCACGTCCTGCGTCACCGACAGCAGTGTCGGGGCGCAGCCAACCGGGCGCACGGTGATGCTGTGCACGTGCAGCACCCGCTCCGCCCCGTCGGGGCGGATGATGCGCACATGGAACCGGGTGCTGAACCCGTCCGCCCCGTCGCGCAGCGCCATCGCCGCCTCCCGGAACAGGGGGCGGTCCTCGGGATGCACCAGGGCGACCAGCTGTTCCATCCCGGGCCGCGGCGTGGCGGGGTCCAGGCCGCAAATGCGGTACTGGCGGTCGTTCCACAGCCCCTCGCCGGTGGCCATGTTCAATTCGGCAACCCCCAGCTCCGCGGTCTCCACCGCCAGCCGCAGCCGCGCCTCGCTTTCCGCCAGAACCTGTTCCGCCCGGCGCCGCTCCGTCACATCCTGGGTAACGGTGGACAACGTTTCGGAACCGTCCGCGCGCAGCAGCCGCACGCTGCGCACGTGCACGATCCGTTCCTGCCCGTCCGCGCGCAGGATGCGGAATTCCGTCTCCATCACGTCTTCGCCCTGGCCGGCACGCTGGCGCGCCATGGCATCCATCACCATGGCCCGGTCGTCCGGATGCACCAGCGCCAGCATCTCCTCAACACCCAGGCGCTCGGCCCGCGGCAGCAGGCCGTAGATCCGGAACAGGCGGTCGTTCCACATCCCCTTGCCGGTGGCGGGGTCCAGCTGGGCGAACCCCAGCTCCGCCGTCTCCACCGCCAGCTTGAACCGCGCGGCACTTTCCGCCAGTGCCTGCTCGGCGCGGCGGCGTTCCGTCACATCCAGGTTGATCGCCACGATGGACACCGCCTTGTCCTCGGGCAGGTAGGTGCGCACGCTGCGCGACTGGATGATGCGCTCCTCGCCATCCGGGCGGAGGATGCGGAATTCATAGTCACTGGCACCTTCCGTATGCTGGCGCCGGTTGCGCATCTCGTCGACGATGCGCGCACGGTCGTCCGGGTGGATCATCGCCACCAGCTCTTCGTAGCCCATCGGCTCCGCCCGCGGCTCCATCCCGCGGATGCGCCACATCCGCTCGTTCCACACCCCCACGTTGCGGTGCGGGTCGGTGTAGCGCTCGAACACGCCCAGCTCCGCCACGTCCACCGCCAGCCGGAAGCGCGCCTCGCTGGCCGCCAGCACGCGCTGCGCCATCACCGCCTCGGTCTCGTCGATCAGCACGCCCACCACGCGCGTCCCGCGGCCGGCGGCATCCTCCACGAACACGCGACTGGAGCGCACATGGCGCACGCTCCCATCGGGGCGCACGATCCGGTAGCGCAACTGCGTCGCCGGCACGCCCGGCAGGCCGGTCTCTTCCGGCTGGCGTGCCCTGAAGGCCTGGGTCACCCGCAGGCGATCGTCCGGGTGCACGGATTCGACGAACGCCCCGACCTCGAGTTCCTTGCGCGGCACGCGGCCCATGATCTCCCACAGCCGCTCCGAGGCATGGCCGATGCCGCGCATGGGATCACGCTCCCACACCCCCAGCCCGGCAATGTCGGTGGCCAGCAGCAGGCGCGAGGCCTGGGCCTGCAGTTCCAGCTCCGTCTCCTTCTGCGCGGTCACGTCCTGCAGCGTCAGCATCAGCTGCGCGCGCCCGTCCGGGCCGCCCTCGTGCAGCATTCCCACCAGGTTGAAGTAGCGCGGCGCCTCGCCCTCGCGTTGGGTGCAGACGAGGCGCGTGAACACGCTCGCCTGCGCATCCGCACGGGCCAGCGTGGCGGCCAGCGCCTCGTGATCCTCGCGCAGCAGGTTGCGCGTCAGGCGCTCGAACGTCAGCGCCTCCCCGGGTGCCAGCTCCGCCAGCACGCGCAGGTTCTCGGAGGCCACGATCTCCGCCTCCTCCCAGCCGCGCCCCGGCGGCCGGGTCAACTCCACAACCGCGATTCCGCCGGCGGCCTGGAACAGCCGGTCGCGGTTGCGGCGCAGCTCCTCCCCCAGCCGCACCGCCTCCTCGATGCGCACCGGGCCCGCGCGCGTGCCGCGGATCGCCGCCTGGTAGGCGGCGCTGAGCTGCAACGCGCCCAGCCGCGCCATCGCGACGGACAGCAGCGTCACCCCGATCGCGATCGCCACGGCCCCCGCCGGCCCGAACGGCACGCGCTCGTACAGTCCGGGGCTTGGCTGGGCCACCACCACCGTCAGCCCGCTGCGCGGCGCGCGGGCATAGCCGATGGTGTGCAGCGCCCCGTCCGGCGCCGCCCAGTCATGCACCACGCCGCCGGTTGCCGCGGGATCGTGGATCTGGCGCAGCAGGGCCGGGCCCATGGTGGATTGCGCCGACCAGACCATCTCGCCGCGCTGGTCGGTCACCACCGTCACGTGCCACGGCCAGTTCCCATTCCCCCCACGCATCGTGCGCAGCACAGACACGGAGATGGCGAACTCCAGCCGCGCCAGCCGCGGGTCTGCCGAGCGGATGGGCAGGCTGCCCGTCAGCACCGGCTCCCCCTCCACGCGCCCGGCCAGCACCTGCTCGGCGGATCCGCCCGGGGCGATCGCCTGGGCCGTGCCGTCGCGAAAGCCGCTGGCCATCAGCACCGCGCCCTGGGCGTCCACCACCACCGCCGCCCGGATCAGGCCAGACGCGCGCGCCGTCTCGAAATGCTCGCGCAGCGACACCAGGTCGCCTCGGCGCAAAGCTGGAGACACGGAGATCACCTGCATCACCGCCCGCGCGACATCCAGCCGCGAATCCACATCCTCGGCCAGGTGCTCCGCATCGCCCAGCAGGTCCCGTTCCGCCCAGTCGCGCGAGGCACCGTAGGAATACCACGTCACCAGCACCGCATGGCCGAGCAGCGGCAGCAGCACCACGAGCATCGCCGCGGTCACATAGCTCCGCAGCGAAACCGACCAATCCCCACACCAGGGGCCGCGCATCCAGGCCAACATCCGCCACCATCCTGTCTCGCGGCGCCCCGCCCGCGGCGCCGCCTCGGCATGCAGCCCGGCGGGTCGGTCAGCCCATCGGCGCGGGTGGATCGTCACCCAGCAGGATCGCCAGGCGGACCAGGTCGGCAAAGGATTGCAGCTGCAGCTTCATCATGATCGCGGCGCGATACACTTCCACCGTGCGCGGGCTGATGCCGATCTCGGCCGCCACTTCCTTGTTCGAAAGCCCGCGGGCCAGCGCCTGCATCACCTCCTGCTCGCGCCCGGTCAGCCGCGCCACGCGCTGCTGCGCCTCCAGCACCGCGCGCTGCCGCTCCAGCACCCGCTCCAGCGCCTCGGTCAGCCGCTCCATGGTGAACGGCTTCTCCAGGAAATCCACCGCCCCCATGCGCATGGCCCGGATCGCCATGCTGATGTCGCCATGCGCGGTCATGATCACGATCGGCAGGCCGGGCGCGCGGGCCCGCAATTCCGGGATCGCATCGATCCCGTCGGTCGCCGGCCCCAGCATCACATCCAGGATCAGGCAGCCTTGCTTGGCGATGTTGTCCTGCGCCAGGAATGCCTCAACGCCGGGAAAGGTCTCGCACTTGTAGCCCGCGACAGACAAATAGTCCGCCACGGCCAGCCGAAGATCCGGCTCGTCGTCAATGATGTACAGCATGAACCCATCCACGCCGACGAAGGGCAATTTTGTCATCCGTTGTGGCTGCATTGGCATCTGCGCCGGCACCCTGGGCTCGGGTTTCGCCCGGGACGGCTGGCGATCCCACAAGCTTAGTGCACAGTTTCAAGGGAGGCCATGTCACGGCTGGAACAATCAGCGCCGGATCGCACGGGCCCCACCGCCCCGCGCTAGAGGCACTGCCGCAACGAAGCCGCCGCCCCGCACCCGGTCGGTGCCAGGGAGCCGGCCGCCCGCACCGCAGACTCCAGCAGATGCAGCCCCGCCGCGCTGTCCCCCTCCAGCACCGCCGCGTCAGAGGCCCGGGCCAGGGCCAGCGGCAATTCCATCGCAAAATGGCAGGCGCGGCACCGCTCCGATCCCGTCCGGTAGCAGGACAGCGGCGAACGCGCGGCGATCAGCCGGTCCACCAGCGTCTGCGGGGGCCAGGTGGCCGCCGCCGCCGCATGGTCTTCCATCACGCACAAGGAAACCTGCAACACGTCCTTGCCCTCATCCTGCAACCAGGCGCTGCATACGGCGGCGTCCCTTGCGCGTCCGCCTGGGGAGAAACCGGCCCGTGAAAATACGTAGTCGCCCCTAGCGAGGGACGCGCGGCACGGCACAGAATTCCATTGCCTCCCGGCCGGGGCCGGGGCCATTCTCGCCGCAAAATCCAGGGGGAAACGCGATGGTCCGCATGCGGAACCTGTCTCGCCGTGCCGTGCGCCTGCTCGCCGCCACCATCGCGGCCTGGGCTGTGGCAGCAGGGGGCGGCACAACCGTCACCGCACGCCCCCTCGTCATCGCCGTCGGCAGCGACGTCACCTCGCTCGACCCGCATTTCCACAACACCGCCATCAACCACGCCACCGGCGACCACATCTACGAACCCCTCACCTTCCAGGACGCCCAGGGCCAGGTCATCCCCAACCTCGCCCGCAGCTTCAAGCTGATCGACGACCAGACCTGGGAGTTCGAGCTGCACCCCAACGTCGCCTTCCACGACGGCACCCCGCTCGACCCGGAAGACGTCGCCTTCACCATCGCCCGCATCCCGCAGGTGAAAGGCCCCAGCTCCTACACCCACTTCATCGAATCCGTGGTCGGCATGGAACGCCTCTCCGCCACCACCTTCCGCCTCAAAACCCGCACGCCGGATCCGTTCCTGCCCTTCAACCTCGCCGGCGCCAAGATCCTCAGCCGCACCCTCCACGCCGACGGCCAGGCCCCCGATTTCAACTCGGGCAAGCTGGCCATCGGCACCGGCCCCTACCGCTTCGCCAGCTACGCCCGCGGCGACCGCCTCACCCTCAAGCGCAACGACGCCTGGTGGGGCAACCGCGACCCGAAAACCGCCCAGCCCTGGACCGACGTCACCCTCCGCGTCATCTCGTCCGACGCCTCACGCATGGCCGCCCTGCTGGCCGGCGAAATCGACCTCGCCGACCGCGTCCCGCCCGACGACCTGCCCGCCATCCGCGGCAACGCCGCCCTCTCCCTCTTCTCCATCCGCGGCCACCAGGTCGCCTACCTCTTCCCCGATTCCACCCGCGACGGCCCCCTGCCCCAGACCGTCGACAAGAAAACCAACCAGCCCCTCGCCACCAACCCGCTGCGCGACCGCCGCGTGCGCGAAGCCCTCTCGCTGGCCATCAACCGCCGCGCCATCTCCGAAACCATCATGAACGGCGGCTCCTTCCCCGCCGACCAGATGGTCGCCCCCGGCGCCATCGGCCGCGACGACACCCTGCCCGAACTCCCCTTCGACCCCGCCCGCGCCCGCGCCCTCCTGGCCGAAGCCGGCTACCCCGATGGCTGGCGCTGGACCATCGTCGCCCCCAACGGCCTCTTCTCCGGCGACGCCAAGATCGCCCAGGCAATCGCCCAGATGCTCACCCGAATCGGCATCGAAACGCGGCTGGAAACCATGGTGAACGCCATGTTCATCCCCAAGATCAACGCCCGCGAACACCCGATGTTCATGATGAGCTACCTCTCCTCCACCTCCGTCACAGTCCTGCGCTCCGTCTGGGTCAGCAAAGGCAGCGGCCCCGGCAACGGCGTCGCCAACCGCATGAACTACAGCAACCCCGCCCTCGACCAGGCCTTCCTCTCCGGCGTCACCCGCATGGACGACGCCCTGCGCGCCAAGGAACTGGCCCAAGCCATGCGCCTAGGCATCCAAGACCTCGCCACCATCCCCGTCGTCTTCGCCGGCTACAACTGGGCCACCCGCAAGGACCGCGTGGTGATCGAACCGAACGTGCTCGGCTTCACCCAGGCCATGCTGATCAAGCCAGCCAAGTAGCAGAAAGCATGTTCTTTTTTGAAAAAAAGAACCAAAAAACTTTCATACGTTCGCAGCGCCACCGCCCCGCCAAACCACCACCCGTCATTGCGACCGCAGGGAAGCAATCCAGGGATGCCACCCCCATGCGAGCCCCTCACCCCAACCGCATGGGCTACACACGGAACAACGGCGCCTTCCTTCCCCCTGGAAACCCCCCGCATCCCAGCTAGAATGCCCCCCAC
>JBIKOJ010000130.1:0-15244 GCA_044358135.1 Acetobacteraceae bacterium
ACCCGCCAGCACCAGCACCCCCGCCCAAACCCCGGCCACCGGCCCCGCGACATCCAGCCCCAGCCGCACCAGCAGATACAGCCCCAGCGTCGCCAGCACCGACCCGGCCGGCCCGCCCTCGCGCCCCTGCCCCCATTCGGCCCGAACGGCCAGCCAGGCCCCGGCCCCCAGCACAAGCCCGACCATCAGCCACAGCGCCGCCCCTTCCGCCGGGTGCGCACGCGCCGAGGCGAACCCCCCATCCCCCGCCGCCAGCGCCAGCGCCACCGACAGCGCCGCCACCGCCCCGCCGGCGGCCCAGGCCACGCCGCGCCCGGCCACCACCGCCGCGCCCAATCCCGCCGCCAGCAGCGCCAGCCCCAGCGTGCCCGCATCGGCCGCCAGCACCGCCAGCACCGACGCCCCGGACACCGCCAGCGGCAGCGCCGGACGCGGCGCCACCGCCAGCCACCCGGCCACCCCCGGCAACAACACCAGCAAGACGAACGCGGCCAACCCATCCAGCGCCAACCCCGGCGCCAACCCGGCCAGATGCACCGGCACCACCAGCCGCGCCCCCGGCGCCCCCAGCGCCAGATAGCCCAGCGCCGCCAGCGCCGCCGCCACGGCCAGCACCATCGCCACCCCGCGCAGCAGGCGCGCACGCACAACGCCCGCCGCCAGCGCAAGCGCCAGCAGGGCCACGCCAGCCGCCGCCAGCACCGCCAGCACGGCGTGGCCGGCCGGGGCGCTCATCGGCGGTCCTCCGGGATCAGGTCATGCGACACGGGCCGACCCTACAGGAACCCGCCCCCGCGCCGGAAGCAGCCCGGCCCATCCGTGCGGCATGGGATGACGGCACGCCCCGCAGCCGCTAAAGCACCCCCGACGTTTCGGCGAGGTCGGCGATGGGCGAACGGTTCCTGCTGGTGGTGTTCGACGGGCTGCGCCCCGACCTCGTGCGCCCCGATACCACCCCGAACCTGCTGCGCCTGGCCGCCATGGGCACGCGCTTCGCCAAGGCGCGCTCCGTCTTCCCCTCGGAAACCCGCGTCTGCTCCGCCACCGTGGCCACCGGCTGCATGCCGCGCCGCCACGGCCTGGTCGCCAACCGTTTGGCCCACCCGCAGGATTCCGCCCGCCAAGGCCCCGCCGGCCGCACCGTCGATACCGGCCAGATGAAGGCCCTGCTGGAGCTGGAGCAGGATCTCGGCGCCCCGCTGCTGCAGCGCCCCACCCTCGGCGCCCTGCTCGCCACCGCCGGGCAGGAGCTGGTGGTGCTCTCCAGCGGCACCACCGGGCAGAGCCACGTGCTGAACCCCACCGCCGCCGCCCTCGGCCAGCTCACCCTCTCCGCCCATGGCGCCGAGGCCTGCTCGCCGCGCGGCGCCGCGCTGCTCGCCACGCTGGACCCCCCGCCGAAAGACCCCGTCGGCCGCGCCGAATGGATCGCCGAGGTGTTCCGCACCCAGTTCCTTCCCAACCCGCCCGCCGCCAGCATCCTGTGGCTGTGCGAGCCCGACACCTCTGGCCACTACCTGGGCCTGGGCAGCGAGGCCAATCTCGCCGCCCTGAAGCGCGCCGACGCCGCCTTCGGCCGCATCCTGGACGATTGGCAGGCCGGCCCGATGGCCGAGCAACTCCACATCATGGCCGCCTCCGACCACGGCCACGCCACCATCACCGGCACCGTCCACGCCACCCCGCGCTTCATCGAGGAACAGCGCTTCGCCCCCTGCCGCCTCATCCCCGGCGCCAGCGGCGGCGTTGTCGTGCCGGGCGGAGATGCCGGGCTGATCGCCGATGTCTCCGCCTGGCTCACCCGGCAGGACTGGGTCGGCCATGTCTTCGCTGCCGACGGCGCCGATCTCCCCCCCGGCGTGCTGCCGCGCAGCGCCGTGCTGGTGGACCATCCGCGCACCGCCGAAGTGCTCTTCACCCTGCGCGCCGGCGGGGAGCGCGCCCCCTCCGGCCTGCCCGGCGTCACGCTCAACGACGGCGCGCTGCCGATCGGCGGCGGCACCCATGGCGGGCTCACGGCCGCCGAGATGTCGATCGTGATGATCCTGGCCGGCGCCCGCACCCGGCGCGGCCATCTCAGCGAATGGCCCGCGGGCCTCGCGGACATCGCCCCCACCGCGCTCTCCCTGCTGGGCCTGCCCGGCGGGGCGGACATGGATGGCCGCGTGCTGGTCGAGGCGCTGGACGAAACCGTGCGCCCCGAAGCCGCCCCCGCGCCGGAAACCTGGGAACCCGCCGACGGCCCCTACCGCCAGCGCCTGCATCGCACCCGGTTCGGGCGACAGACCTACATCGATTTTGGGCAGCGTCTCTAAGGAAGGAGTCTTCTTTTTCTGAAGAAAAAGAAGCAAAGAGACTTTTTTCAATTGCGACGAAACCACCCGTTGCGAAGGAATGAAAGTTTTTTGGTTCTTTTTTTCAAAAAAGAACGCGCTTGCTTCCCCCTGGCATCCGCGCCGCCCGCCCCCACGTAGCGCACCCATGAGCCTCCGTCTCTTCCTCCGCCGCACCGCCCTTGCCCTGCTCGGTGCCATCCCCGGCTGCGCGCCGGTGGACCTGCTGAACGCCACCGTCAGCCAGCGCGGCCTCACGGTGGAGCGGGCCATCCCCTACGGCGCCCAGCCGCGCCAGGCGCTGGACATCTGGCGCCCGGCCGACACCGCCGCCACGCTGCCCGTGGTGGTCTTCTTCTACGGCGGTGCCTGGCAGGAGGGCGCGCGGCAGGACTACGCCTTTGTCGCCGCCGGCCTCGCCCGCCGCGGCCACGTGGTGGTGGTGCCGGATTACCGCGTGGCCCCCCAGGCCCCCTATCCCGCCTTCCTGCAGGACGGCGCCGCCGCCATCGCCACCGCCCGCCGCCTCGCCCCCAGCCATGGCGGCGACCCCACCCGCCTGGTGCTGATGGGACATTCCGCCGGCGCCCACATCGCCGCCATGCTGGCGCTGGACCCGCGCTGGCTGGCCGAGGCCGGAGAGGACCGACGGCGCATTGCCGGCCTGGTCGGCCTCGCCGGCCCCTATGATTTCCTGCCCCTCGATCGCCCGGACATCATCCGTGTCTTCGCCCCGGCGGCCGATTTGCGCGACACCCAGCCGATCACCTTCGCCGACAGCCACGCCCCGCCCGCCCTGCTGCTGCACGGCACCACGGACACCACCGTGCTGCCACGCAACAGCCAGAACCTCGCCGCCCGGCTCAGCGCGGCCGGCGTGCCCGCCACGCTGCGGCTGTATGAGGGCGTCGGCCATGTCGGCATCGTGCTCGGCTTCGCCCGCGCCACCCGCGGCGCCTCCCCGGCGCTCGAGGATGCCGCCGGCTTCATCGCCGCCCTGCCACCGCGCAACTAGGCTGGCACCACCCCGCACGGCTATAAGGCTGCGGTGACCACGCCCCCCACCCTGCTGACCGGCGCCACCGGCTTCGTCGGCTCCGCTGTCGCGCGCGCCCTGCTCGCCCGCGGCCACCGCGTGCGCGCCCTCGCCCGCCCGAAGTCAGACCGCCGCAACCTCCAGGGCCTCGAGCTGGAGATCACCGAGGGCGATCTCTCCGACCCCGCCTCTCTGACCCGCGCCGTGCAGGGCTGCCGCTTCGTGCTCCACGTCGCCGCCGATTACCGCATCTGGGTCCCGGATCCCGAGGCGATGCTGCGCGCCAATGTCGACGGCACCATCGCCCTGCTGCGCGCCGCCCATGCCGCCGGGGTGGAACGCATCGTCCATTGCAGCAGCGTGGCCGCCCTCGGCCTGATGCCGGATGGCACGCCGGCCACGGAAGACACCCCCGTCACCGAATCCGCCATCGCCGGCATCTACAAGAAATCCAAATACCGCGCCGAACAGGCGGTGCTGGCGCTGGTGCGCGACGAAGCCATCCCGGCCGTCATCGTCAACCCCGCCGCCCCGATCGGCCCACGCGACATCAAGCCCACCCCCACCGGCCGCATGATCGCCGACGCCGCCGCCGGCCGCATGCCCGCCTATGTCGATACCGGCCTCTGCGTGGTGCACGTGGACGACGTGGCCGAAGGCCACCTGCTCGCCCTGGAACGCGGCCGCATCGGCGAACGCTACATCCTGGGCGCCGAGAACCTCTCCCTGCGCGACATCCTCGCTTTGGTCGCCGCCCAAGCCGGCCGCCGCCCGCCCTCCATTCGCCTCCCCGCCGGGCTGCTTTGGCCCGTGGCGCTCGCCTGCGAAGGCCTCGCCCGCCTGGGCATCGAGCCCCTGGTCACCCGCGACCACCTGCGCATGGCGCGCAAGAAGATGTACTTCTCCTCCGCCAAGGCCATCGCCGAGCTCGGCTACGCCCCCCGCCCCGCCCAGGCCGCCATTGCGGATGCCGTGGCGTGGTTCCGGGCGAATGGTATGGTCCCGGCATGATCGCGGCCCTCGCCCTTCTGGCCTGGTTCTATTTGTTGGCGCTGCACGGCCGCTTCTGGCAGTCCGGCCCCGCGCTCGCCCCCATGCGCCCGGATCACGCCCCCCCGGTCGCCATCGTCGTCCCTGCCCGCGACGAGGCCGAGGTCATCGCCCGCTCCATCGGCAGCCTCCTCGCCCAGGATTATCCCGGAGATTTCCACGTGGTCCTGGTGGACGACACCTCCCAGGACAACACCGCCGCCATCGCTCGCGCCCTGCCCGGCGCCAACCGTCTCACCATTCTCCGCGGCGCCCCCCGCCCCGCCGGCTGGGCCGGCAAGCTCTGGGCCGTGCACCAGGGCGTCACCGCCACCACCGAACCCCTCGTCCTGCTCACCGACGCGGACATCGAGCACGCCCCCACCCACCTCGCCACCCTCGTCGCCCAGCAGCAGCGCACCGGCTGCGACTTGGTCAGCGAGATGGTCCGCCTCAACACCGAAACCGCCGCCGAGCGCGCCCTCATCCCCGCCTTCGTCTATTTTTTCCAGCTGCTCTACCCCTTCGCCCGCGCCAACGACCCGCTGAATGCCACCGCGGCGGCCGCCGGCGGCACCATGCTCGTCACCCGCGAGGCCCTCGATCGCATCGGCGGCATCCCCGCCATCGCCGACCGCCTGATCGACGACTGCGCCCTGGCCGCCAAGATCAAGCAAGGCGGCCGCATCTGGCTCGGCCACAGCGACCTCGCCCGCTCCATCCGGCCCTATCCCGGCCCCGCCAGCATCTGGGCGATGATCGCCCGCTCCGCCTATGTGCAGCTGCGCCACTCGCCGATCCTTCTCGCCGGCACCACGCTGGGCCTCGGCCTCATCTTCCTCGCCCCGCCGGCCTACGCGATCCTCGGCACCGGCAACGAACGTGCGGCCGGCCTCCTCGCCTGGGCCGCCATGGCCGCCAGCTTCCTGCCCACCCTGCGCCGCTACGGCCGCAGCCGCGCCTGGGCCCCGTTCCTGCCGCTGATCGCCCTGTTCTACATGGCCGCCACCCTGGGCGCCGCCTGGCGACACCATTCCGGCCGCGGCGTCGCCTGGAAGGGCCGCGCCTACCAGGCCGGCCAGGCATGAACGACAACAAGCCCCCCACCGCCCCGGCCCCCGCCCAGGACGACAACGTCGAATCCTGGTCCGGCAAGACGCGCGGCGACGAGAACTTCCCCGTGGGCTCCGCCCTCATCAGCGCCCAGCTGCGCCCGCACGTCCACGCCTACTACGCCTTCGCCCGCAACGCCGACGACATCGCCGACAGCGCCGAACTGCCCGCCGCCGACAAGATCCGCCGGCTGAACATCATGGAAGCCGTGCTCCTCGGCCAACGCGAAACCGGCAGCCCCAGCGCGCTGGCCCTGCGCGCCAGCCTCGCCGAAACCGGCATCGACCCGCACCACAGCACCGACCTCCTGGTCGCCTTCCGGCAGGACGCCATCAAGCTGCGCTACGCCAACTGGGCCGAACTGCTCGACTATTGCCGCTACTCCGCCATGCCCGTCGGCCGCCACGTGCTGTGCCTGCACGGCGAATCCGAGGACACCTTCCCGCCGTCGGACGCCCTCTGCGCCTCGCTCCAGGTGCTCAACCACCTGCAGGATTTGCAGAAGGACCTGCTGGCGCTCGATCGCTGCTACCTGCCGCAAACCCTGCTCGACCGCCACGGCGCCGGCATCGACGACCTCTCCCGCCCCGCCGCCACCCCGGGCCTGCGCGCGGTGATCGACGAACTGCTGGACGAGTGCGACACCCTCAACCGCACCGCCCGCGCCCTGCCCGCCCGCGTGCGCAACCGCCGCCTGCGGCTGGAAACCGCCGTCATCGTCGGCCTCGCCGAACGCCTCGCCGCCCGCCTGCGCCGGCGCGACCCGATCGCCCGCCGCGTGAAGCTCACCCGCCCCAACGCGCTGGCCGCCCTGCTCGGCGCGCTTCGTCACTGGTAGCCATGCCGTCCGACATCGAACACGTCGAAGCCATCGTCCGCGCCGCCGGCACCAGCTTCCACCGCGGCATGGCCATCCTGCCGCCACCGCGGCGCCAGGCCATGTACGCCATCTACGCCTTCTGCCGCATCGTCGACGACATCGCCGACGAAGACTCCCCCTTCGAAACCCGCAAGCCCCGCCTGGAGGAATGGCGCGCCCACCTCGCCGCCCTCTACCGCGGGCAAGCCTCCGACCCCGTCACCCGCGAACTCCTGCGCGCCATCCAATCCTACGCCCTGCGCCAGGAAGACTTCGCCGCCGTGATCGACGGCATGGAAATGGACGC
Source organism: Acetobacteraceae bacterium (assembly GCA_044358135.1). GTDB lineage: Bacteria > Pseudomonadota > Alphaproteobacteria > Acetobacterales > Acetobacteraceae > CAMDGX01. The sequence continues at coordinate 6,678 of JBIKOJ010000130.1, forward strand.
CGATGCCCCCATCGTCGCCCCCGATGAAGCCACGCTCGACCTCTACTGCGACCGCGTCGCCGCCGCCGTGGGCCGCCTCTCCGTCCGCGCCTTCGGCGATGCCTCCCCCGCCGCCGACGACGTCGCCCACCACCTCGGCCGCGCCCTGCAACTCACCAACATCCTGCGCGACATCCACGAAGACGCGCAGCGCAACCGCCTCTACCTCCCGCGCGATCTTCTTGCCCCACACGGCATCCCCCCCGACGCCCAGAAAGCCCTCACCCACCCCGCCCTGCCCCAAATCTGCGCCACCCTGGCCGCCCGCGCCCACGCCCACTACGCCAGCGCCACCGCCGCCATGGAACGCTGCGACCGCACGGCGATGAAGCCCGCCCGCCTGATGGGCGCCACCTACGGGGCCATCCTGTCGAAGCTTGAAGCGCGCGGCTGGCACAAGCTCGATCAGCCGGTGAAGCTGTCGAAGTGGGCGAAGATCCGTATCGCACTGCGGCATCTGCTGGGGTAAGCAAGAATGTTCTTTTTTGAAAAAAAGAACCAAAAAACTTTTATGACTTTGCACCCGGGAGCCCCGGCGCAAATTCGGAAAAGTCTTTTTGCTTCTTTTTCTTCAGAAAAAGAAGACTCTTCCTCATGATCCACATCATCGGCGCCGGCCTCGCCAGCCTGTCTGCGGCCATCTCCCTCACCCAGGCCGGCCATCGTGTCACGCTCTACGAATCCGGCCCCGCCGCCGGCGGCCGCTGCCGCTCTTATTTCGATCGCGAACTCGGCTGCCGCATCGACAACGGCAACCACCTCCTCCTCTCCGGCAACCGCGCCGCCCTGGCCTTCCTCGACACTATCGGCGCCGCCGATACGCTCACCGGCCCCGCCACGCCGCAATTCCCCTTCTACGACCTCACCACCGGCGAAGCCTGGACCGTCGCCCCCAATGCCGGCCGCATCCCCTGGTGGATCTTCTCACCGGCGCGGTCTGTCCCCGGCGCCCGCCTGTCCGAATTCGCCGGCCTGCTCCGGCTGAAATTCGCCCGCGGCGACCAAACCGTATCCGAAACACTCGCCGGCAGTGGCACGCTCTACCGCCGCCTGCTGGAACCGCTCGCCATCGCAGCACTCAACACCATGCCGGATGTGGCGCTGGCCCGCCTCCTGGGCGCCGTGGTCGATGAAACCCTGGCCCAGGGCGGCGCCGCCTGCCGGCCGCTGGTGCCGAAGGAAGGCCTCTCCGAATCCTTCATCGACCCCGCCCTGGCCTGGCTCACCGCCCGCGGCGCCACGCTGCACACCAACCGCCGCGTCGCCGCCCTGCGCCAGGATGCCGGCCGCGTGCAGGAACTCCTCACCACCGACGGCCCCGCCCCCGTCGCCGCCGATGACTTCGTGGTGCTCGCCACCCCGCCCTGGGTCGCTGCCACCCTGCTGCCCGGCCTCACCGCGCCGGACGCCTTCGAGTCCATCGTCAACATCCATTTCCGCGCCGAAGCGCCCCCGGGCTTCATCGGCCTGGTTGGCGGCCTGGTGGAATGGATCTTCACCAAGCCGGGCATCGTCTCCACCACCACCTCCGCCGCCAACCGCGTGGTGGACCAGCCTGCCGAGACCCTCGCCACCCAGGCCTGGTCCGAAATCACCCGCGCCCTTGCCCTCCCCGGCCCCATGCCGCCCTGGCGCGTGGTGAAGGAAAAACGCGCCACCTTCGCCGCCACCGCCCAACAGGAACGCCGCCGCCCCCCGGCACGCACCGCGCTCGCCAACCTCGCCCTGGCCGGCGACTGGACCGCCACGGGGCTGCCCGCCACCATCGAAGGGGCGATAAGATCGGGGGGCACGGCGGCGGCAGTGATCCTGAAGCAAGGGAAGTAAGGAAGCCTTCTTTTTCTGAAGAAAAAGAAGCAAAAAGACTTCATGAATTTGCACCCAGGCTGACCAGGAGAGACCCGCGCAAAGCGAATAAAAGTTTTTTGGTTCTTTTTTTCAAAAAAGAACCGCTTTCTTGCCCCTTCCCCTAACTTCCCTTAATCACCGCCCACCATGGACACCCTGGCCCCCACCGCCCTGGACGACCGCGTCGCCCACGCCCAGGCCCGCCTGCTGCGCGAGCAGAAGCCGGACGGCCATTTCGTCTTCGAGCTGGAGGCGGACGCCACCATCCCGGCCGAATTCGTCCTGCTCACCCATTTCCTCGCCCGGCCCGACCCGGAGCTGGAACAGGCCATCGCGGTCTATCTCCGCCGCATCCAGGGCGCGCACGGCGGCTGGCCGCTGTTCCACGATGGCGCGTTCGACATCTCGGCCAGCGTGAAGGCCTATTTCGCCCTCAAGATGATCGGCGACGACCCCGCCGCCCCTCACATGGCCCGCGCCCGCGAGGCGATCCTCGCCGCCGGCGGGGCGGAGCGCAGCAACGTCTTCACCCGCGCCCAGCTGGCGCTGTACGGCGAGGTGCCATGGCATGCCGTGCCGGCCATGCCGGTGGAGATCATGCTGCTGCCGCGCTGGTTCCCGTTCCATCTGGACAAGGTCAGCTACTGGTCGCGCACGGTGATCGTGCCGCTGCTGGTGCTGATGGCGCTGCGCCCGCGGGCCCGCAACCCGCGTGGCGTGCATGTGCCGGAACTGTTCCGCACCCCACCGGCGCAGGTGAAGGACTGGATCCGCGGCCCGTTCCGCTCCGGCTGGGGCCACGTATTCAAGCATCTGGACCGCGTGCTGCAGGTCGTCACGCCGCTCTTCCCCAACGCCACCCGCCAGCGCGCGATCCGGAAGGCGGTGGACTTCGTGGTGCCCCGCCTGAATGGCGAGGACGGGCTCGGCGGCATCTACCCCGCCATGGCCAACGCCATGATGATGTTCGACACGCTGGGCTACGCGCCAGACCACAAGGACCCCGCCATCTGCTGGCAGGCCCTGCGCAAGCTGCTGGTGATCAGGAACGACGAGGCCTATTGCCAGCCCTGCCTCTCCCCGGTGTGGGACACCAGCCTGGCCGGCCATGCCATCGCGGAGGCTGAGGGCAACGATGCGCCGGGCGTGTCCGCCGCCAACACTTGGCTGCGCGGCAAGCAGGTGAACGACCTGGTGGGAGACTGGGCCGCCGCACGCCCCGGCGTGCCCCCGGGCGGCTGGGCCTTCCAGTACGAGAACGCCCACTACCCCGATGTCGACGACACCGCCGTGGTGGGCATGCTGCTGCACCGGGAGGACCCGGAGCGCCATGCCGAGGCCATCCGCCGCGCGCGGGACTGGATCATCGGCATGCAGAGCAAGGATGGCGGCTGGGGCGCCTTCGATGCCGACAACACGCACCACTACCTGAACCACATCCCCTTCGCCGATCACGGCGCGCTGCTCGATCCGCCCACGGCGGACGTCACCGCCCGCTGCGTGTCGTTCCTGGCCCAGATCGGCGAACCGCTGGATAGCCCCGTGGTCGCCCGTGCGGTGGCGTGGCTGAAGAGCGAGCAGGAGGCGGATGGCGCCTGGTTCGGGCGCTGGGGCACCAACTACATCTACGGCACCTGGTCTGTGCTCTGTGCGCTGAATGCCGCGCAGTTGCCGCACAGCGATCCCAGCTTCCGCCGCGCGGTGGATTTCCTGGTCGCGGTCCAGCGCGAGGATGGCGGCTGGGGGGAGGACAATGAGAGCTATGCCGATGCCCCGCATGGCCGGCACAGCGTGTCCACGCCATCACAGACTGCCTGGGCGCTGCTGGGGCTGATGGCGGCCGGGGAGGCGGAGCATCCGGCGGTGGCGCGTGGCATCGCCTATCTCGCCGCCACCCAGACCGGGGATGGCGGGTGGGAGGAGGCGCCCTATACCGCCGTGGGTTTCCCGCGCGTGTTCTACCTGCGCTACCACGGCTACAAGCTGTTCTTCCCGCTGCTCGCCCTGGCGCGCTACCGCAACCTCCAGCGCAGCAACAACCGGCGCGTTGCCTGGGGGTTCTGATTCTCGGCTTCGTCACAGGCCTCACCGCTGAGGCCAAGCTTGCCCGCCGGCTCGGCATGGCGGAGGCCGGCGGCGGCACGCCCGCAGGGGCGGAAGCGGCGGCGGAGCGGCTGGTGGCGCAGGGGGCCACTGCGCTGGTCAGCTTCGGGCTGGCCGGCGGGCTTGATCCCGGGCTGATCGCGGGCGCCATCGTGATCCCGGCAGAGGTGATGGAGCATGGCCAGCGCTACCGCACCACCTATGCTTTGTGCGCCCGGTTCGGCGGGCAGATGCCGGTGCGGGCCTTGGCCACCGACAGCATCCTGGCCACGCCGGAATCGAAGGTGCGGGCGCATTACGATACCTATGCGGTGATCGTGGACATGGAATCCGGGGCCGTGGCGCGGGTGGCGGCGCGGCATGGGCTGCCGTTTGCCGCGGTGCGGGCGGTGTGCGATCCCGCCGGGTTCGCGCTGCCGCCGCTGGCGCTGGAGGCGCTGGATGCCGGCGGGCGGATCGGCGCCTGGCGCGTGCTGCGCTCCGTGATGCGCCGGCCGGGCCAGATACCGGCGTTGATCGCGCTGTCGGGCCATGCCTCCGAGGCGCGGGGGGCGCTGGCGCGCTTGACTTCGAAATCACGCGGTACGTAGCTTCGCCGCATAATCTCACCGGGAGACGGGACCATGTTGAAGCGCATCGGCCGGCGCATGCTGGCGGCCACCATTGCGGCGGGCGCCCTGTTCGCCCCGGCCCTGGCGCAGGCCGGCGAGGTCACGTTCTGGACGTGGCGCCAGGAAGACCGCGCCGCCTATGCCGAGCTGTTCGCCGAGTTCATGAAGGCCAATCCGGGCATCACGGTGAAGTTCGAGTCCTTCGCCGTGGAGCAGTACGCCACCGTGCTCTCCACCGCACTGGCCGCCGGCAAGGGCGGGGATGTGATCCATACCCGTGCCTATGGCGGGCTGGAGCAGTTCGCCAAGGCCGGCTACCTGCTGCCGCTGGACAACGCCAATGTGCCGGAGCTGGCCAACCTGCCGGACGATGCCAAGGCGAGCCTGACGCTGCGGGCGGATGGCAAGGTGTACTCCTATGCCTTCGCCAGCCAGACGCTGGGGCTGTTCGTGAACAACGAGGTGTTCAAGCGCGCCGGCGTGACGCCGCCGACCACCTGGGCCGAGCTGATCGCGGTTTCCAAGACGCTGAAGGACAAGGGCGTGGTGCCGCTGGCCAATGGCATGGCCACCGCGTGGATGGCGGAGGTGTTCACCTCGGTCTTCACCAACCCGCTGGTGGGGCCGGAGTTCTCGGCGGACCTGCTGTCGGGCAAGGCGACCTTCTCTGACGCGCGCTACGTGGGTGCGCTCGGCAAGCTGCTGGAGCTGCGCGACTACATGCCGCCGGGCTTCACCGGCATCGACTACCCGACGGCCCAGCAGCTGTTCCTTTCGGGCCGGGCGGCGATGTTTGCGGGCGGCAGCTTCGAGATCGCCAACTTCCGCAAGCAGAACCCGAAGCTGGACATGAGCTTCATCGCACCGCCCGCGCCGGCCGCTGGCGCGCCGCGGCTGGTTTCCAAGTTCTTTGACGGCGGCTATGCGGTGAATGCCAAGAGCACCAACCAGGCCGATGCGATCAAGCTGGTGCGGTGGATGGGCACGAAGCAGTTCGGCGACAAGTTCTCGGCGCTGCTGGGCAACATCTCGCCGATCAAGGGCGTGACCATCGCCGACCCGATGCTGGCCGAGGTGGCGAAGCTGAACGAGATGTCGGCGCCGTACATCACGGCGGTGTATTTCCGCTATGACAGCCCGACCGGCTCGGAGCTGCTGCAGGCGGGCATCCAGAAGATGATGGCCGGCAGCATGACGCCGGCCGAGGTGGGTGCCTCCATGACGCAGGGCATCGCCCGCTACTTCAAGCCGTTCCAGAAGTGAGCGTGACGGCAGGCCGCGCCCGGTCTCGGGCGCGGCTTGGGCTTTGGATCCTGCTGCTGCTGGCGCCGGCGCTGGCGATCATGTCGCTGTTCGTGGCATGGCCGCTTTTGTCGGCGCTGCGCTATGCGTTCTACAGCTTCAAGGGCGTGGCGCCCGATGCCTTCGTGGGGCTGGCCAATTTCCGGGATGTGCTGACCAGCGAGCCTTATGCGAGCTGGACGTGGCGGGCGCTGTGGCACAACGTGATCGTGTTTACATCCTTGATGGTGGTGCAGAACGGGCTGGCGTACCTCATCGCGTTCGCGCTGCTGAAGGGATTGCCGGGGCATCGGGTGCACCAGGTGATCGTGTTCCTGCCGGTGGTGCTCTCCGCAGTGATCGTGGGCTTCCTGTGGAAGCTGTTCCTGCATCCGCTGTTCGGCCTGGTGAACGCGGTGCTGGGGCTGGTGGGGATACCGGCGCGGCCGTGGCTGGGGGATGAGGCGACGGCCTTGGGCTCGCTGATCTTCACCAATGCGTGGCACTGGGTGGGGTTTCCGGCACTGATCTTCCTGGCGGGGATGCAGCGCATCCAGAAGGAGACGCTGGAGGCGGGGCGGATCGATGGGGCGAATGACCGGGTGCTGCTGACGAAGATCATCTGGCCGTTGGTGGCGCCGGCGACGACGATCATCTTCACGCTGACCTTCATCGGCAGCTTCAACTGGTTCGAGCTGCCCTATGTGATGACGGGGCTGAACGGCTCGCCGGGCGGGGCGACGGATGTGCTCGGGCTGTATTTCTACCGGACGGCGTTCGGCAACACGACGTCGGGGCTGCAGGATTTCGGGCGGGGCAGCGCGCTGGCGGTGCTGATGTTCCTGTTCATTGCGACGACGTGCGCGGTGGCGTTGCGGTATCTGCGGCGGCGCGAGATCCAATTGTAAGCAGGGCGGGCACGAGGACGAGCCAGGCAATGCGGGCCTGGTAGCGGTCGTGTGGGCGCGAGAGGGCGCCGGCGGCGGCGGCGTTGGCGAGCAGGGCCAGGAGAATCATCGCGGCCAGGCGATTGCGGCGCCAGGCGAGGATGGCGGTGGCGATGCCGCCGGCCAGCAGGGCGGCGAGGTGGAGCGGGTTGAGCGGTTCGGCCCAGGGGCGCAGGCGTTCGTTCATCTGCAGGCCGGCGCGGAAGCGGGCCATCTCGGCTGCGGGGAAATAGGCGCGCAGGCTGCCGGTGATGGAGGATTCCAGCCAGTCGTTGCCCAGCGTGTCGCCCAGGGCGACGCGGGTGAGCTGGTGGGCGGTGTTGGCGATGGCCGTTTTCAGGACGGCGGTGGGTTCCTGGAGGAGGGTGGCACGGACGATGGCGCTGGCTTCCGGGGCCAGGGGGATGGGGCCGCCGGTGGACCAGACGGGGGCCCATTCCTTCCAGAGGAAGTCGTCGCTGTCAGCGGGGAAGCGGCCTTGCCAGTCGCAAAGTTTCCAATCAGGCCTGGGGCATTCGCGGGCGAGGACGGCTTGGGCGGGGCCGTCGGTGGTGAGGCGGGCGAGGGCGAAGACGGCGCCGTAGGGGGAGATCGCCCATTTGCCGTGGCCGATCACGTTGGTGGCGAGCAGCAGGGCCAGGGCGGCAGGCAGCGGGACGAGGATGCTGCGGTGGGCGCGCAGCAGGAGGGCGAGCAGGGTGAGGGCCAAAGCGAGGGGGAGGTAGGAGAGGTGGCTGGCGATGGCGATGGTGGCCAAGAGGAGGAGCCAGAGGCGGAGGGGGGTGGAGAGTTTGGCGAAGCCGAGGAGGAAGAGGGCCAGGACGAGGGCGGGGGCGAGGATGTCCGGCATCAGCAGGCTGGTGAACCAGGGGGCGGCGGAGAGCGTGGCCAGGGTGGCGCAGAGGGCGAGGTGAAAGCGCAGCGTGGGCGGGGCGACCGTGGCGCGGGTGAGCCAGAGCAGGTGGGAGACCAGCAGGCATTGCGCGGCCAAGGGGAGCCAGAGGGTTTGGCGGAGATGGAAGAGGGTGAGCAGGGGGCCGTAGATGAAGGGCTTGTCCCAGACCATCTGCGGCTCGCCGCCCTGGACGAGAAAGGCGTGGGTGTCGCTGAAGACCAGCGGATAGCCGTTTAATAATGCGGGCCAGGCGAGGAACAGGGCGCCTAGGAGGACGGGGATCAAAGGAAGGCCTTCTTTTTCTGAAGAAAAAGAAGCAAAAAGACTTCATACATTTGGTTCGCAGTGGTGAGGACCATCGGGGCCAAAATTATAAAAGTTTTTTGGTTCTTTTTTTCAAAAAAAAACGCGCTTGCCTTGATACTGGAAGTGCCGGACTGGGGCAAGGTCGGTATTTATTACGATATTGCAATAACTAGGGTGCGGGTTTCCCGGATCAGTCGCGGCCGTATTTTTTGAGGAAGTAGCGGGCGGCGGCGATCTCGTAGGGGCGCAGCTTGAGGAGCGGGTCGGTGAGTTTCAGGCGACGCGGCTTGGGGGGCCGGGGCTTGCGGGGCTTTCTCGGGCGCGGGGGAAGCTGGAGCCAGGCGGGCTGGTCGACGGCGAGGGCGTGGCAGAGCGGGCGCAGGAGGCGGGCGGCCTGGGGGGCCGCTTCGATGAAGGTTCGGATATCCGCCTGTTGCAGGAGGTCGTGGAGCGCGCCGGCGCTGGGGCCGGAGTCCGGGATGCGACGGATGATCCAGCCGCGGCCGCGCGGGAGGCGCGGAGGGGATTCGACCAGGG
>JBIKOJ010000310.1:0-4445 GCA_044358135.1 Acetobacteraceae bacterium
GGCGGAGGCGGACATCGTCCAGTTGCCGAAATAGACGCAGTTGGTGGCCTCGCCGCAGGGGGCGCCGGCGAAGGTGATGGGGCCCCACCAGCCATAGGCGCCGGTGGGGTAGGCGGCGTTCCAGGACGGGATGGTGACGGGTGAGCCAGGCGGGGAGGGGCCGGTGTGGGGGCCGGGGCCGGTCCAGTTCTGGTTGCCCGCGGCGCCGGTTTCGAAGCTGCCGTTGGTGATGAGGTTGGCGGTGGGATTGGCGAGGGTGGCGGTGCCGTAGCCGACCGAGAGGATGGCCGCCGTGGCGGGTTGCGCGGCGGCGAGGGCGAGGGCGGCACCGAGGGTGGCGATGATGCGTTTCGGCATGGCGCGGGCTCCTGCTGTCGGGGCGGGCGTGATGCGAGCGTAACGGGGGCGGTGGCGGATTGGCAATCGGGCCGGGCTCGGGCCAGGCGCTCGACGCGCCGTGGGAATTTGCCGCGGGTGAGGATGGGGCGGGGGATTCCTCGGTGAGCTTGCGGGGGCGGCAGGTGAGTTTTTCGTTGGTGGAATGGTCGTCGATTTCGAGGGCGAAGGGCAGGAGGGAGGCGAGGTTCCGGGCCTGGGGCTGCCGTGTGTGCCGTGGCCCGTGAGCCGGTGGCGGGCCGGTTACGGATATCGACGGTACCGCCGGAATTGTGGACCGGATTGCCCTGGACGAGATCGCGCGCGAGAGGCTGCCTCAGCGGGAAGCGAGGTCGCAGAGGAAGCCGAGCGCTCTGGTGTCGGGGGTGGGGCGCACGGTGCGGGTGTTCACGGTGTCGGGCTGACAGAGGCCGCTGCGCTGCAGGACGATCGCCTGGCCCGCGACGGTCATCGCGACATCGAGCCGGCTGCCGGCGGGGCAGCGGTGGCGGGCGACGTCGGCGATCACCTGGTCGGAGGTGCGCAGCGTGTCCCAGCCCGAGGCGGCGCAGCGTGGTGGCTCCTGCGCCAGGGCCGGGGCCGCCAGGAGGACGAGGAAAGCCACGATCGGTGCCTGGGCCATGGCGCGCTCCTTGAAGGGGATGTTCCCCGTGGGGCGCAGGGTAGCGCGAAGCTGGTCGGCGGGAACAGGGATCGGCGCGGCGCGCGCTTCAGTCGAAATCGGTGGGCAGACCGGGGGTGCGGTGGTGCTCGAACATGCGGTGGAGCTGGGCCGGGGTGGTGCGGTCGATCGAGAGGTCTTCCGGCAGGGCGTGTTCGGGGAAGAAGGCGATTTCGCTGGTCTCGGCGGAGGTTTTGGCTTCGCCGCCGGTGATTTCGCAGAGGAAGAAGAGCTTGGCGGCGCTGAAGGGCTGGGGGGTGTGGCCCTGGCGGGTGCGGTCGAGTGCTGCGGCGAGTTTGGTGGGGCGGACGGTGAAGCCGGTTTCCTCCTGGGCTTCCTTGGCGGCGTTTTCGGCGGGGGTGAGGTTGATGTCGGCCCAGCCGCCGGGGAGGGTCCAGCGGTGGTGGTCGGCGGTTTCGCGGACGAGGAGGAGTTGGTTGTTGCGGAAGATGGCGGCGCGGACGTCCAGCTTCGGGGTGGGGTAGCCCCATTCCTGCGCGAAGGCGGCTTCGAGGGTGGGGGCGGGGGTGGTGGTGTGGGTGGCCATGATCTCGGCGGCCAGGGCGCGGAGGCGTTCGTAGCGGGCCTGGTCCCAGTGGGAGGTGGGGAAGGCGAGGCCGGTTTGGGCCATGGCCTGGAGTTCTCGGGCCCAGAGGAGCCATTTTGGGTCTTGCAAGATGGGCCTCCTGGGTTGGTGGCTTCTACCCCTCACCCAACTCTTGATCCGCTTCGCGGCTCAAGCCCCCAAGGGGAGAGGGTTCTGCGGGGGTGCGTCAGGTTGGGGGGTCTTCGAGGCCGATGGCGCGGAGGCGGGCGCCTTCTTCGTCCCAGCCGGCGCGTTCCTTGACGTTGAGGAAGAGGTGGACGGGGCGTTCGAGGAGGTGGGCGAGCTGGGCGCGGGCCTTGGCGCCGATGTCCTTGATGCGGGAACCCTTGGCGCCGATGAGGATGGCCTTGTGGTTGGCGCGGGCGACATAGACGGTGGCCTCGATGCGGACGGAGCCGTCCTTGCGTTCCTGGAAGCTCTCGGTTTCGACCGTGGCGGCGTAGGGGACTTCCTCGTGGGTTTGCAGGAAGATCTGCTCGCGGACGATCTCGGCGGCCAGGAGGCGGTCGGGGAGGTCGGTGAGGTCGTCCTCGGGGTAGAGCCAGGGGCTTTCGGGGACGGCCTGGGCGAGGGCTTCCATGAGTTCGTCCACGCCGTCGCCGGTGGCGGCTGACACCATGTAGGTCTCGGAGAAGGGGACGATGGCGTTGAGGCCGGCGACCAGGGGGAGGAGGGTGGCGGGGGAGACGAGGTCGGCCTTGTTGAGGACGAGCCAGACGGATTGGGTTTCCTGGCGGGATTTGAGGCGTTCGGCGATTTCTCGGACGGAGTCGGTGAGGCCGGCCTTGGCGTCGACGAGGAGGATGATGGTGTCGGCGTCCTGCGCGCCGGTCCAGGCGGCGGCGACCATGGCGCGGTCGAGCCGGCGCTTGGGCTTGAAGATGCCGGGGGTGTCGACGAGGAGGACCTGGCTCGGGCCGCGCATGAGGATGCCGAGGACGCGGAAGCGGGTGGTTTGCGCCTTGGGCGAGACGATGGAGAGCTTGGCGCCGGTCATCCGGTTGAGCAGGGTGGACTTGCCGGCGTTGGGGGCGCCGACGATGGCGACGAAGCCGCATTTTGTGGTCATGATTTCAGCATCCCGAGCAGGGTCTCCGCGGCGGCTTGTTCGGCGGCTTTCTTCGCGGGGGCCGAGGCGCTGGCGGAGGTGCCGGCGACGGTGACCGCGATGACGAAGATGGGGGCGTGGGAGGGGCCGGTGGCCGAGACCACCTTGTAGGCCGGCGCGGGCAGGCCGCGGGCGTGGGCCCATTCCTGCAGGGCGCTCTTGGCATCCTGCGGCGGGCGGATCTGGGATTGGGTGACGGTTTGCCAGGCGCGGCGGATGAAGGTGCGGGCGGGATCGAGGCCGGCATCGAGGAAGAGGGCGCCGATGGAGGCCTCGATCGCGTCCGCCAGTACGGTGGCGCGGCGGCGGACGCCGGCGCGGGCCTCGGGCGTGGCGACATCGAGCAGGGCGGGCAGGCCGAGGGTTTCGGCGATTTCGGCCAGGACGGGCTGGGAGACGAGCTGGGCGAGGCGCTTGCCCAGTGCGCCCTCGTTTTCCGACGGGAAGCGCTCGATCAGCCATTCCGCGACGAGGAGGCCGAGCACGCGGTCGCCGACGAATTCCAGGCGTTCGTTGGAGCCGAGGCCGGCATTGGCGGAGCGGTGGGTGAGGGCTTCGCGCAGGAGTTCCGGGCGGGCGAAGCGGTGGCCGAGCAGCGTCTCGGCCTGGGCCAGGTGCGAAGGGTCGAGGCCGGAGGGAGGCGGAGCCGGGCGGCGGCGCTTGCTTGGGCGCGGGGGGGTCAAGTGATGCCCGAGAAGAGGCGGGACCAGCGGATCTGGGCGGGCCAGTTCCAGACCTGCCACCAGGGCGACTGGGCATCGACGGAGAAGAAGATGAACTCGGCGCGGCCGACGAGGTTTTCCAGCGGGATGAAGCCGACGCCGCCATTGGGGTCGCGGCTGTCGGACGAGTTGTCGCGGTTGTCGCCCATGGCGAAGACGTGGTCGGCGGGGACCTTGAATTCCGGGGTGTCGTTGAAGCCGCCGCTGTCGGTCATCTTGGCGATGTCGTGGCTGCGGCCGCCCTTGCCGGTGCTGTCGGGCAGGGTTTCGACGAAGCGGCGCATCTGGACGCGGACGAAGCCGTCGCGCTCCACGTAGTCGCCCAGCAGGCGGCGGGGCACCTGGTCGCCGTTGATGTAGAGCTGGCCGGCCTTGACCTGCACGCGGTCGCCGGGGAGGCCGACGATGCGCTTGATGTAGTCGGTGCTGTTGTCGCGCGGGACCTTGAAGACGGCGACGTCGCCGCGGCGCGGGGTGGCGGCGAAGACGCGGCCGGACCAGAGGTTGGGGGCGAAGGGGAGGGAATAGCGCGAGTAGCCGTAGCTGTATTTGGAGACGAAGAGGTAGTCCCCGATCAGCAGGGTGGGGATCATGGAGCCGGAGGGGATGTTGAACGGCTCGAACGCGACCGTGCGGATGCCGATGGCGATGAGGCCGGCATAGACGATGGTCTTGATGTTCTCGACGAGCGTGCCGGCGGCGCGTTGGGGCATGGAGATGAGGTGTTCCGGACGCTGAGGCGCGCTTGGGGGGTGGGAGGGGATCAACCGCAGGGGCGGCGGTTTGTCAAGGAAGCGGCACGGCTTTTGGCGCAGGGCGGGCGTGCCAGGCGGCGAGGATGGCGGCTTCCTCCTCTGCCGTGAGGCCGGTGGGCTGGGCGTTGGTGGCCTGGGCCCAGGCCAGGGTGTCCTGGGCGGTTTCGCTGAGCGGGCGGAGGGTGAGGCCGGCGGT
>JBIKOJ010000131.1:0-14996 GCA_044358135.1 Acetobacteraceae bacterium
GCTCGTACCCCGCTTCCTTCCAGTAGTTCCGGTAGTTCGGCAGGAACGCGTATCCGGTCAGCGTCCGCCGGTTCACCGCCTTCGCTGCCTCCAGGTCGTCGCTGATGCAGGTCGGGATCATGTCCGCGATCATGAAGCCGGGGTCCGCCCGCTTCCCCTCCGGCAAGGCCGCCAATGAAGCCCGCATATGGCTCAGGCAGGCATTGGCGAAGATCACCCCCTGGCCGATCTCCCCGGCCAGCGCCACCATCTTCTTGCGCATCGCCGCCAGCACCACCGGCGCGAGCGGCCCCACGCCTTCCTGCGCCAGGTAGCGCTCCACGAACCCGCGCGTATCCCCCAGCGGCTTGCCCGGCGTCACCCCCATCCGCACATGGCTCGGCCCATGCGCAATGCCGATGCCCAAGGAGAACCGCCCCCCGGAAACCTCATGCATGAACGCGGAGGAAGCCGCGAAATCGCTCACCGTCCGCGCATAGATCGGCGCGATCGCGGTGCAGAACGGGATGGTCGAGGTATTCCAAGCCAGCGCCTCGCACAGCGACATGTTCGCCCCCAGGCTGGGGAGGAACAGCCCGGCATACCCGCGCCGCTCGATCTCCTGCGCCAGCTCCAACACCCGCCGCCGCCGCCCCGGCGTCGCCACCAACCCCACCGCCGGCATGTTCTGCGCCATCTCGTTCTCTCCCTCGCGTTCCCCGCACCCTAACCGCCCGCGCCCCCTTGCGGGAGAGGGCAGGGGGCGGCAAACCTGCCGCACGCCCAAGCGAAAAGGACCACGCCATGCCCTTCGATTTCCTCGCCGACCGCAAGAAGGCGATCATCGGCATGGTCCATCTCGGCGCGCTGCCCGGCACCCCGCTCTACGATGCCGCCGGCGGCATCCCGAAACTGATCGAAGGCGCGCTGGCCGACATCGAAGCCCTGCAACAGGGCGGCGTCGATGCGCTGATGTTCGGCAACGAAAACGACCGCCCCTATTCGCTGAAGGCCCCGCCCGCCAGCATCGCCGCCATGGCCGCCATCGTCACCGCCGTGAAGCCGGAGCTCAGGATCCCCTTCGGCGTCAACTATCTCTGGGACCCCACCGCCAGCATCTGCATCGCCGCCGCCACCGGCGCCCAGTTCGTCCGCGAGATCTTCACCGGCGTCTACGCGTCAGACATGGGCCTCTGGGCCCCCGATTGCGAAACCGCTCTCCGCACAAGGCGCGACCTCGGCGTCCCCAACCTAAAGCTCTGCTTCAACATCAACGCCGAATTCGCCACGCCCATGGACACCCGCCCGATCGGCCTGCGCGCCAAATCCGCCGTCTTCTCCTCTCTCGCCGACGCCATCATGGTCTCCGGCCCCCTCACCGGCCAACCCGTCGACCAGTCCGACCTCCGCCAGGTGCGAGAGGCGGTCACGGACGTCCCCGTCTTCGTCAACACCGGCGTCAACCTCGACAACGTGCAGGCCATGCTGTCCCTGGCCGACGGCGCCGTCGTCGGCACCCACTTCAAGATCGCCGGCAACACCTGGAACGCCGTCGACCCCACCCGCGTGAAGCGCTTCATGGACAAGGTCGGCACGCTCCGGTAGCGCCGATGTTCACCATCGGCCTGGATATCGGCACCACCTCCACCATCGGCATCCTGATCGAGCTGCCGAACCGCGTCGCAGCACTTGCCACCCGTCCCGCCACCCTCAGCGCCCCACACCCCGGCTGGGCCGAGGCCGACCCGCTCCAGTGGTGGGCCAATGTCTGCGAAATCTGCCAGGAACTCCTCGCCGCCGAACCCCGCGCCCGAGACCTCCTCGCCGGCATCGGCGTCGCCGGCATGCTCCCCGCCCTCGTCCTGCTCGATGCCAACGGCCAACCGCTGCGCCCCAGCATCCAGCAATCGGATGCCCGATGCGACGCCGAACTCACCGAACTCCTCGCCACCACCGACCCAGCCGCCTTCCTCGCCACCACCGGCAACGGCCTCAACCAGCAAGTCGCCGCCCCCAAGCTGCGCTGGCTCGCCCGCCACGAACCCCAAACGCTCGCCGCCGCCAAAACGCTCACCGGCTCCTACGACTACATCTCCTGGCGCCTCACCGGCCACCGCACCGCCGAACGCAACTGGGCGCTCGAAGCCGGCTTCCTCAACCTGCAAACCGCCAAACCCGACCCAGCCCTCATCGCCCTGGCCGGCATCGACCCCGTCCTCCTCCCCCCAGTCCGGCAAGGCCACACCATCCTCGGCGAAATCACGGCCGAAGCCGCCGCAGCCACCGGCCTCCCCCTGGGGACCCAGGTCATCGCCGGCAGCGCCGACCACATCGCCAGCGCCTACGCCGCCGGCCTCACCGAAGAAGGCGACGTACTCCTGAAGTTCGGCGGCTCCGCCGACATCCTCATGGCCAGCGGCCAGGCGAAACCGGACGACCGCCTCTACCTCGACTACCACTCGATCCCCGGCCTCTATGTCCCCAATGGCTGCATGGCCAGCGGCGGCTCGATGCTCAACTGGCTCGCCACAATCCTCGCCCCCGGCGAGGCAAAACCCCACGCCCGCCTCGACCAACTCGCCGCCGCCATCCCACCCGGCAGCGAGGGCCTCTCCATCCTGCCCTATCCCCTCGGCGAGAAATCCCCGCTGCACGACCCACTCGCCCGCGCCACCTTCACTGGCCTCAGCCTCAATCACACCACCGGCCACCTCTGGCGCGCGACGCTGGAATCCATCGGCTACGCCCTGCGCCACCACGCCGAGGTGTTCCGCGAAATCGGCCACCCGATCCACCGCCTGCGCGCCAGCGATGGCGGCTCCAAAAGCCTGATCTGGATGCAGATCATGGCCGACATCTTCCAGATGCCGGTCCGCGTCCTCACCGACCACCCCGGCTCCTGCCTCGGCGCCGCCTGGCTCGCCATGATCGGCACCGGCGCCAGCACCAACTGGCACGGCGTCACCAACTTCGTCGGCGAGGGCAGGGTGCTGGAACCCAATCCCAGCACCGCCGCCGCCCACGACCAAGCCTACACAAGCTTCCGCAGCCTCTACGGTCAGCTCCAGCCTTGGTTCGCCCGAAAGCCCTAGGCCACCACCGGCGCGATGTTGCCGGAGATCCACCGCGCGACCGCCGTCATGCGCGCATCCTCGTTCTGCTGCCCCATCACCTGCACGCCCACGGGCATCCCGCCCACCGCCATCAGCGGCATCGTCACCGCCGGCGCGAACAGCATCGAGCTGGGCGCATTGAACACGAAATCCCCGGTCGGTCGCGGGTGCAGCGGCTGACCCGGCACATCGCCGCTCCACGGCGTCGCCGGCCCCGGGCAGGCCAGCGTGATCACCGCATCTGCCAAGGGTGCGGCCGCCTTGTGCACCAGCTGCGCACTGTCCCGCGCCAGCAGTGCCGCGCGATAATCGTCCGGCGACATCGCCTCCGCCCGCCGCAGCGCATTCTGCGCCCGCTCGCTCACCTTGCCGGGGTTCGCATCCACCAGAGGCCGCTGATACCAGCGATTCTCCCATGCGGTGATGCTGCCGCACACGCTCCGCCCATTGGCCACCGACCGCTCCAGCGCCTCGATGAACCCATGATCCCCCCGCCGCAGCAGCCCGATCCCCGCCGCCCGCAACTGCTCCAGCAACGTCTCGAACGCCGCCTTGCTCGCCGCATCCAGATCCGGCCAACCCTCCGTCTCCAGCACGATCAACCGGCCGGGCTTCACCGCTTCCGGTGGCGCATCAGGCCCGATCAGCCCGAGGCAGCCGCGATCACCGCCCGCCCGCTTGGTGATCTCGATCGCCACCTGCCACATGTCCTCGATCGAGCCGGCATGCGGCCCATGCGTGCTCATGCTGGTCGCCTGGCGCTCGCCGCGATTGATCCCTCCCTGGGTCGGCTTCAGCGCGAAGTTCCCGCAATAGGCCGCCGGCCGGATGATCGAGCCACCCACCTGCGTCCCGATCGCCGCCGGCATCATCCGTGCGCCCACCGCCGCGGCGGACCCAGAGGAAGACCCGCCCGGCGTGCGCGACGAATCGAACGGATTGGTCGTCGGGCCCGGATGCGCCCCGCCAATCTCCGCCGTCACGGTCTTGCCGAAAATCACCGCCCCGGCCAGCCGCAGCGCCCACACCGCCGCGTTGTCGCGCTTGGGGAAGTTCCCGCGAAACGCCTCGCACCCCATCTCGGTCGGGTGGTCCACCGTCTCCAGCAGGTCCTTGATCCCCACCGGCATGCCATCGATCGCCGAGAGCGGCGCACCGGCCTTCCACCGCGCCGTGCTGGCATCCGCCGCCGCCCGTGCCGACTCCAGATTGAGCGAGGCAAACGCCTTCACAACCGGCTCGCGTTCTTCCACCGTGGCGATGCACCGCTCCAGATAGGCGCGCGGCGTATCGCTGCCGTCGCGGAACCGGGGCACGGCATCATGGAAGGTCAGCGCACGGAAGCTGCGAGGGTCGTAGGTCGGCATGGCGGGGTCTCCTGCACGGGCTCGTTGTGCATCCTGCCCCCGCCGGCGCCGCAGGGAAACCCGTACATGGACAGCCCGCCTGCGGGGCGGCAGGCGGGCTGTCGGGGTGGGGCAGGGGGTGCCCCACCCGGGGCCCTCCCGCGCCGGGGGAGGCTGCGGGAGGATCTCGCTCCGTCAGGCGCCCTGGTTGGGCTCCGGCGGCGTCATCGGGCGGCGGCGATCGGCCATGAACTGGTCGAACTCGGCCTTGTCCTTTGCCTTGCGCAGCCGCTCCAGGTAGTCGACGAACTCGCGCTGCTCGTCCTCAAGCCGGCGGATCGTCTCCATCCGGTACTCGTCGAACGCCGCATTGCCGCTCGGACGAACCTCGGGCTTTTGAGGCTGGTTCCAGGGCGTGGCGAAGTCGCCCCACTTGGCCCAGCCACAGGCGCGGCCCTGCGGCTGCGCCTCGGTGTTGTACCACTGGCCTGGCCCGCCATTGCGGCGGCCCCAGCGGCGGCTGCCGATGGTGTAGGCCAGGATCGCCAGGCCAACCGGCCAGAACCAGATGAAACCCATCACCATCGCCGCGATCCAGATCGGCTTGGGGATGTCTTGCAGGAAGGCGGTGGCGTGCATGGCCCTCTCCGTGAGGAACTGGCCGGGGGTTTGGCTCCGGCCATGTGAATGTTTATCACATTTACATAGATGCGCGCACCCTTGGCTGGAGTCAAGGCGGATGCAGATGAAAAACGATCAACCCGGCGCGGACAGCCCCAGCGACTGCAGGTAGATCAGCAGCCCGGCCTCCAGCAGCTGCTCCGGCGCCATCGGCAGCTTGCGCCGCGTGGCGTCCGACCGGCCGACGAACAGGGAGGCGATGCCGTGGGACATCGCCCAGATATGCAGCGCCACCATCATCGCCGGCGGCCGTGCACCCGGACCGCGCCAGTCGGCGCAGGCTGCCTCTGCCGCACGCCGGATCACGGCGAAGGCATGGTCGGAGGCACGGTGCAACGCCGCATCCTCTTCCAGGGGGAAGCCGGTTTCGAACATCGCGGCATAGGCGGCCGGTTCCTGCCGGGCAAAGGCGAGGTAGGCCCGGCCGCAATTCTCGATCGCCGCCACCGGGTCTGGCCGGCCCAGGTTCCATGCGGCTTCCAGCGCCACCGCGAAGCGTTCGAAGCCCTGGCGTGCGATTTCCGCCACCAGGGCATTGCGGTCGCGGAAATGGCGGTAGGGAGCGGCGGCGCTGACTCCGGCCGCGCGCGCCACTTCGGCGAAGCTGAATCCCGCCGGACCGCGCTCGGCAATCAACGCCAGCGCCGAGGCGATCAACGCCTCGCGCAGGTTGCCGTGGTGGTAGCTCTCGCGCCCTTCCGGGCGCGGGCCACGCGGTGGATCGGAGCCGAAGCGCATGTGAACGGCGTTTACATCAGCCGCCGCCGGAATGCACGCGCATCACACCGCCGGGGTCAGCGCACGGAACCGCTCGAACCAGCCGATCGTCGCCGACACTTCCGCCGCGAACAGGCTGGGCCGCATCGCCCCGCTGCTGTGGCTGGTGGCGGGGAAGCGCAGGAACGCGGTTTCCACCCCGGCCAGCTTCAGCGCCGAATACATCTGCAGCGCCTCGGTGGGCGGCGTGCGGCTATCCGCCTCGCCGGCCATCAGCAGCGTGGGCGTGCGGATGCGCCCGGCGCGCGCCAGCGGCGAGCGGGCGCGGTACTTCGCCGGGTCTTCCCACGGCAGCACATCGCCCATCCACACCAGCCCGCCCGTCGGCCCCATATCCGCGGTCAGCAGCCAGCTTTCCCAGTTCACCACTGGCTTGATGGAAACCGCGGCGCGGAAGCGCGAGGAATGCGAGATGCCCCACAGTGTCAGCACCCCGCCGCCGGACACGCCGGTGATGAACAGGTTGCCGGCATCGATCTCCGGCCGTGCCGCCACGCTGTCCACCACGGCCATCAGGTCGTCATGGTCCGGGCCGGGAAAGCGGTCGTGCAGGGCGTTGGCGAAGGCCTCGCCATAGCCGGTGGAGCCGCAGGGGTTCACCGCCAGCACCGCGTAGCCGGCGGCCACCAGCATCTGGTGCTTCATCGCGAAGCGGTCGCCATAGGCGGCATAGGGGCCGCCATGGATTTCCAGCGCCATCGGGTGCGGGCCCGGCCGGTCCGGCACGGTCAGCCAGGCCTGCACCTGCCGCCCCTCGCCGCCAGCCAGCCACAGCATCTCCGCCGGGCGGAACCCGCCGACCTCCGCGGCCAACGCGCCGTTGAGGTCGGTGAGCGTCGCGGCCTGGCCGGAGGGGGCGAGCACCGTCACCTCACCCGGCAGGTCGGAGGCGCCGCGCACATAGGCGATGGAGCCATCGGCGGCCACGGAGAACCCGCCGCCGGAATAGGGCATCTCGATGGATTGCCCGGCCATGTCGCGCAGCAGCGGCGTGTAGCGTCCATCGGCGACGGCCACCCGCCCCACGGAGCGGCAGCCGGGGTCGTCGTGGCAGACCAGGAGGTTATCGTTGTCGGCCCAGGCCAGGCTGTCGATGCTGCGGTCGAACGCTGCCGTCACCGGCCGCGCCGGGCCGCCCGCGGCGGGCATCACCCAGACGCGCTTGGGCCGGTGGCTCACCGGGCGAGTATCCGACAGCAGGAAGGCGATCCACTTGCCATCGGGCGAGACATGCGGCGCGGTGGCCATGCCGGGCTGGTCGGTCAGCCGCCGCACCGTGCCGCCATCGGCCGACACGGCATGGATCGTGACGTCATTCGGCGCCCGGTCCCAATCCGCCCGACGCGAGCCGGTCATCAGCAGCCAGCGCCCATCGGCGCTCCAGGTCAGGCCTGGCGTGGTGTAGTGCGGCATGCCGTGCCACCACGGACCCTTGGTGACCGGCTTCGCCCCGCCGGCGCCGTCGGCGGCGATCACCAGGGTTTGGAAGCTGCCCTCCGGCCACTCGCCCACCGTGTCGTGCCGGAACAGCATCCGGTCGGTGAATTTCGGCGCCGCGGCCCAGCTTTCGCCCTCCGCCGCGCCGCCCAGGCCCAGCCATGTGGGTGCCGCCGCGATTTCGCGCTGCTGGAAGGCGATGCGCGACCCGTCCGGCGACCAGGCGATCTCGCGCAGCGCCGTGGCCGAGGTCAGCAGCGTGCGCGTCTCGCCGCCCAGCGTGTGCACGTGCAGCGCGGGCGTGGCCCCGCCGGTGAGGAAGGCCAGCCGACGCCCATCCGGCGACCAGCGCGCCATCATCGCCCCGGTGCTGTGCGGCACCTCGGCCCAGCTCGCCCGGTCTGTGGTGAGCATCAGCACGGTGTGCCTGGTGTCCGTGGCGCTGGGGCGGGTGGTCAGCAGGTAGCAGAGCGCCCCGCCAGTGGGGGAGATCTGCACATCCATGGCGCTGCGGAAGGCGAAGGTGTCGGCGGGGGTGAGGCGGCGGGGCATTGGGGTCAGTCTTTCATTCAAGTGAAGTAAGACTCTTCTTTTTCTGAAGAAAAAGAAGCAAAAAGACTTTTGTTCGTTTGCGCCCCACGGCGCCGAGGCCAGCAAACGAACAAAAGTTTTTTGGTTCTTTTTTTCAAAAAAGAACGACTCTTGCTTGCTTCAGGAGAGCTTGCCCCGGGCCTTCACCACCCAGGTTTCCTCCACCCGGCCGCCGCGCGTGGCGTGGATCTTCTCGTGCAGGTGCACGGTGGTGTCGGAATACCCCACCACGAACTGCATCTTGTCGCCCACCTTCGGCGTATCGCTCGGCGCATCGAGATGCACCGTGGTGTGCTCCGCCGAGAGGCCCACCGGCTTGCTGGAGGCAACGCCCAGCGGGCGCGGCGCGGCGGCATCGTTGCTCATGGTCTTCTTGCCGGCATCCAGGATCACGCGGGTGGGCGTGGGGCGGGCGACCACCGTGGCCAGCACCGTCAGCGCCTGCGGGAAGCCGAGGCCGAACTTGGTGCGGTAGAGCTCATCGGAGAAGATCAGGCCGCCGGCCTGGATTTCCGTCACGCCCGGCTGGCGCGCGCAATACGGGTAGGTGCCGGTGCCGCCGCAGGAGACGATCTCGCATTCGATGCCGGCGGCGCGGATGGCCTTCGCGGTTTCCACCAGCTTGCCGATGGCATCGGCCACCACGGCGGATTTCTCGTTGCCGTCGGCGATGGCGACCGCGTGGGCCTCCCAGCCCATGATGCCGCGCAGCTTGAGGCCCGGCGTGGCGGCGATGTGTTTGGCGAGCGCCACGGTATCGGCGCCGGGTTCGGTGCCGGCGCGGTTCATGCCGGTGTTCACCTCGATCAGCACGCCCTGCACCTTGCCGGCGGCGGCCGCGGCGGCGCCGATCGGGTCGGAGACGGCGCGGCTGTCCACGGCCACCTTCACGTCGCCCTTGCCGATCAGCGCGATCAGGCGGGCGATCTTCTGCGGGCCGACGATCTGGTTGGCCACCAGCAGGTCGGTGATCCCCGCCTCCACCAGCACCTCGGCCTCGCCCAGCTTGGCGCAGGTGGAGCCGATGGCGCCGGCTTCCATTTCCTTGCGCACGATCTCTGGCGTTTTCTGGCCCTTGAAGTGCGGGCGCCACTGGATGCCGTTGGCGCGGCATTCCGCCGCCGCACGGGCGATATTCGCCTCCATGATGTCGAGGTCGACCAGCAGGGCAGGGGTGTCCAGCTCGTCCACCAAAACCCCAACTGATGTCACATGGTCGTTCATCGCGGCAGGCTCCTGTTCGTTCCTCGGGAGCCTAGACAATCCGCGCGGTTTGGGAAGGCTACTTAGCTTCCAGCAGGCGCCAGGTGGAGGTGGCGAAGGCCATCAGGTCGCCGTCCGCGTCCGTCATGCGCGACTCCAGATAGTTGATGCTGCGGCCGCGCCGCAGGAAGGTGGCGTGCGCCTGCACCACGCCCGCGCGGGCCGGCTTGATGTACTGCGTGTTCATTTGCAGCGTCATGCCGATGCCGGCCTTGTTGGTGAGCAGATGGCCCATGGAGATGTCGAGCACGGTGGCGATCAGCCCGCCATGCAGGGAGCCCTGGGGGTTGAACATGAAGTCCTTCACGTCGAACCGCACCGTGCAATCCGCCTCGCCATAGCTGATCTCCAGCCCCAGCAGCCGGGCCAGGAAGAACGTGCCGAAGCCCGGGGAATGGGTGCGGATCGCTTCCTCGAACGCCGCGCGGGCCTGGGCCTCGTCCATGTCGTATCCTCCGGTTTGCCCGCATCTTGTACCCATTCCCGCCCGCCCCAAACAGGGCCATCATGCGCGGAGACGACGGGAGCCAACGCCATATGACCACCCTGCTGGACGTGCGCCTGCCGCGCACCCTCAACACGCTTGTGGAGCGCTTCCAGGAACCGGAATGGCCCGGGATGCTGGTGGAGGCCTGGGTGTTCGAGGATCGCGAGGCCCGCCGCGCTGCCGAGGCCACGCTGCGCGCCCGCGGGTTCCAGGCCAGCATTCGCAGCGCCTACAAGCCGCTGGTGCACGCCTTCCTGGAGGAGATCGACCTGGCGGGCGTGACCGCCGTCACCATCGGACTGCCGCCGGAGAATGCCCAGCGCTTCCAGGTGGAGGCGTTCCCGCTGCCTGGACTGATCGCGCCGATCCCGGTGGAGTATGTCGAGGGCCGCACCGCGGAGCACTACGAGGTAACGCTGGTGCGCCACGGCCAGCCGGAATACCTCTACGTCTATGCCCCCAACCGGCGCCGGCCCGATCCGGTGGGACGCGATGCACTTCCCCCCACCGGCTGGCTGCGCACCTTTCCGCCGGGCTGCCCGGTGCCCAACCTCAACGCCGCGCTGCGCACCGATTACGAGGACGCGTTCGATGCGGTGATCGCCTCCGTGCGCGCTCATCGCTGGCCGACGGCGACGCCGTTCTTCGAGACACTGGAAATCGCGGTCGGCATCGGCGGCATCGAGCGCAAGCTGCCCTGGCACGACGAATGCCTCTCCACGCGCGAGGCGCTGCATGAGGATTTGTATTTCTCGCTGCTGGAGCTGTTCCAGCAGATCGGCGGGCGCCCGATCGGCACGCGGGATTTCCAGCCCGGCCAGATCGTGCCGCTGATCGACGCCACCGGCGGCGACACCACCGTGCACGTCTCGATCGTGCCGCACACGCCGCAGCCGCAGCGCGTGCAGGAGCCGGAGCGGCTGGACCTCGCCAGCAAGCCGCTGACGGAGCTGGAGATCGCCGGTCATCTTGCCCGCCTCGGTGGCGAGGCCTTCGGCACCACCTCCGTGCAGGGGCGGCCGGTGCGTGGCCAGCATTTCGCGGGCAATGGGGCGGGCATGGTGATCACCTCCGGCCAGCATGCCAACGAGACCTCCGGGCCGATTGGCGCGCTGCGGGCGGCGCCGGCGCTGAAGCGCATGCGCGCCCATTTCGCGCTGCTGCCGCAGGAGAATGCCGACGGCTACGCGCTGCACCACCGCCTGCGGGCCGGGAACCCGCGCCACATGCACCACGCCGCCCGCTTCACCGCGCTGGGCGACGACCTGGAGTTCCGCGCCGATGTGGCGCCCCTGGAGCGCGCCGCCCGGCTGGAGGCGTTCCAGCGCACCGGGGCGCGCCTGCACATCAACCTGCACGGCTACCCTGCACATGAATGGACGCGCCCGCTGACCGGCTACCTGCCCGGCGGCGGCTACTCGCCCTATGCCCTGCCGCGCGGCTTCTTCCTGATCCTGCGCCACCATGCGGGGCTAGAGGAGCAGGCCCACGCCTTCATGCAGGCGCTCACTGCGCGCCTGATCGCCGACCCCGCGCTGGCCAAGCTGAACGAAGAGCAGATCGCCGCCTATACCGCGCATCTCGGCCCGATCCCGAGCCCGGTGTACAATGGCATCATCTGCGAGATCGGCGAGAACACCCGCCAGATCCCGCCCTTCCAGCTGATCACCGAGTATCCGGACGAGACCATCTACGGCAACGCCTTCCGCCTGGCCCACACCACCCAGTTCAACACCGTGCTGCATGCCGCCGAACTGGTGCTGCAACACAACCTGCTGGCACTGCCGGAGCACGTGGCATGAGCGAACCGAAGGACCCGAACGCCCCCCTCGCCGACTGGCTGCGCGCCCGCTACGGCGATGCGATCCCGGACGTGCCCGCGGAGGCCGACACGCCCACCCTGCGCAGCATGGCCCGCCACCGCACCATGCGGCACTACACCGACAAGCCCGTCGAACCCGCCCTGATCCGCACCCTTTGCGCCACCGCGCTCGCAGCGCCGAGCAAGAGCGACCTGCAGCAGGCCGACATCGTCATTGTCGAGGCCCACACCCAGCGCGAGGCGCTGGCCGCCCTTTTGCCGGACAATCCCTGGGCCCGCGCCGCGCCGGCCTTCCTGGTGTTCTGTGGCAACAACCGCCGCCATCGCCGCCTGCACAAGTTGCGTGGCCATGAGCTCGCCAACGACCACCTGGATGCGTTCTTCAACCCGGCGGTGGAGGCCGGCATCGTGCTCGGCACGTTCATCGCCGCGGCCGAATCCCTGGGCCTCGCCACCTGCCCGATCTCGGCGATCCGCAACCACCCGGAGCAGGTGGCCGAGGTGCTGACGCTGCCGCCGCATGTCTTTCCCGTGGCCGGCCTGTGCGTCGGCTGGCCCAGCGGCTTCACCGCGCTCACGCCGCGCCTGCCGCTCGCCGCCACGGTGCACACGGACCGCCACGACGACGCGGCGCTGGACAGCCACATCGCCGAATACGATGCCCGCCGCGACGCGGAAAAACCGGTCCGCGCCCGTCGGCGGGACGACCTGTTCGGCAGCCACCAGCCCTACACCTGGTCGGAGGACAAGGCCCGCCAATACGCCCAGCCGGAACGCAAGGGCTGGGGCGCGTTCGTGAGGAAGATCGGTTTCCGCCTCGATTGACCGCACCGCCCCGCGCTGCTCAAACGCCCACGTCCACTCTCGCGAGAACGCTCCCGATGCGCCCAGCCTCCTTCGAACTTCCCATGGATGTCTTGCGCACCCGCCAGAACGTGAAATGGGCCAAGTATGCGCCCGACGTTCTGCCGGCCTGGGTGGCGGAGATGGATTTCGCCATCGCCCACCCGATCCGCCGCGCCATCAGCGACCTGATCCGCGAGGAGGAATACGGCTACCCCCACCGCAGCACCGGTGGCCATGGCGATGAGGGCCTCGCCGCCGCCTTCGCCCGGCGCATGCAGTCCCGCTTCGGCTGGACCGTCGATCCCGGCCTGGTGCAGCCGCTGTCTGATCTCGTGCAGGGCACCTACGCCGCCGTCTGGGCGTTCAGCGACCCCGGCGACGGCATCGTGCTGCACCTGCCGGCCTATCCGCCGTTCCACAGCTCCATCCACGACACCGGGCGGCGCCTGGATGCGCAATACCTGCGCAGCGACGGCCAGGGCTACGTGCTCGACCTCGACGAGATGGCGAAGATCGGCGACAGCCGCACCAAGATCCTCATGCTGTGCAACCCGCAGAACCCCACCGGCCGCGTGTTCACGCGCGACGAGCTGCTGGCGATGGGAAAGATGGCCATCGAGCGCGATTGGGTCATCATCGCCGACGAAATCCATTGCGACCTCGTCTATCCCGGCGCCACCCACATCCCCATCGCGACCCTCTCGCCCGAGATCGCCGCCCGCACCGTGACGATCAACAGCGCCACGAAAAGCTTCAACATCCCGGGCCTGCGCTGCGGCCTGATGCATTTCGGCAGCCAGGCATTGAAGGAGCGGTTCCACGCGCGCGTGCCCACCCGCGTGCTCGGCTCGCCGGGGATCATTGGCATCGATGCCACCATTGCCGCCTGGGACCACGGCCAGCCGTGGCTGGACGAAGTGCTGCCGTACCTGGATGCCAACCGCCAACGCATGGCGGCCTTCCTCAAGGCCGAGCTGCCGGCGATCAAGTTCCACGCGCCCGAGGCGACGTATCTCGGCTGGCTCGACTGCACCGCCCTCGGCCTGGCCGGCACGGCGTTCGATTTCTTCCACGACCGCGCCAAGATCGCCTTCAGCCCCGGCCAGGCCTTCGACCCCGCCAACGAAAAGGCGGTTCGCTTCAACTTCGCCACCTCCGCCCCGATCCTGGACCGCATCCTGGAGCGCATGGCCGAGGCTGTCCGCTCCAACGCGCGCTGAAGGAGAAACCGCAATGCCGGTCTTCATGTATTTCAACGAGACGGTCACCAACCCGGAGGTGTTCGACACCTACCGCAAGCAGGCCGGCCCGATGATCCTCTCCTATGGCGGCAAGTACATCGTCCGCGGCGGCGCCGTGACCAATCTCGAAGGCGATCCCGGCCTCCGCCGCGTGGTGATCATCGAGTGGGAGAGCATGGAGGCGGCGAAGCGCTTCTACTTCAGCGCCGAATACCAGGCGCTGGTGAAGCTGCGCCAAACCTGCACCATCGGCACCGCCGCCATCATCGACGGCTCGCCGCCCACCGGCTGAGGCATTCACCCAGGGGAGGAAACACATGCAACCGTTCTACGACGCCACGCCCCTGCTGGGCGATGCCGAAGCCTTGCGCGCGCGGATGCGGCGTGATGGCTACCTGTTCATCCGCAACCTCCTCCCGCGCGATGCCATCGCCACTGTGCAGCGCCAGGTCGGCGAACTCGCCCGCGAGGCCGGTTGGCTTCAGGCCGACGCCCCGGTGGCCGAAGCCCGCGCCAACCCCGCCGGCTTCTGCGTCGATCCGGAGCCGCGCTACCTCGAAACCCTGCGCCGCATCAACTGCATCGAGGACTACCACGCGCTGAAGCACCATCCTGCGCTGATCGGCTTCCTGGAGGCGCTGCTCGGCGGCCCCATCCTGGCCCACCCGCGCGTGCTCTGCCGCAACATCTTCCCCGCCCGGGAGGAATTCACCACCAAGGCGCACCAGGATTTTCCCAACGTGCAGGGCACGGAGGAGGTCTATACCGCCTGGATCCCCATGATCGACATTCCCATGGAAGCCGGCCCGCTGCAGGTGGCCGCCGGGACCCATGTGGAAGGCGTGTATGATTTCAACATCGCGGCCGGGGCAGGGGGCATCGAGATCACCGATCCGCTCGACGGCCGCTGGCATTCCGGCCCCTTCGCGCTGGGCGACGTGCTGTTCTTCCATTCCATGACCGTCCACAAGGGCGTGCCCAACCGCGGCGACCGGCTGCGCATGTCGATGGACGTGCGCTACCAGCTGGTGAGCGAACCCTTCAACCCCGACAACGCCAACGCGGACGGCCAGCCGCTCTCCTGGGAGCAGGTGTATCAGGGCTGGAAGTCCGACGACCTGAAATACTACTGGCGCCGCCTTCCGCTGACGCTGAAGGCGTTCGACCGCCAGTGGTTCGACAAGCGCGACGCGATTGCCTTTGCGAGTGCGGAACAGCAGGACCCGCGCGCCCGCTCCGTTCTGCAGCGCATCGTCGCCCGCGATCCCGACCCGGAAAAGCGGGCCCGTGCCCAATCCCTGCTGGACGCGCTGCCGACCTGAAAGTTCGGCCCAGGATGCAGGAATCCGGCGGCGGCCTGGCGGCCAGGGGGTATCCCAGGTCCGCCAGGGACGCGGTGGCGATCGCGCCGAT
>JBIKOJ010000311.1:0-4404 GCA_044358135.1 Acetobacteraceae bacterium
TTCTATTTCTGAAGAAAAAGAAGCAAAAATACTTTTGTCCGTTTGCGCCCGCTCCAGGGCGATCCGCAAACGGATAAAAGTTTTTTGGTTCTTTTTTTCAAAAAAGAACATGCTTGCTTTCTACAGATAAGCCGCCAGCCGCGGCCGATACCACTCCAGCGACCGCCTGATGCCCTCCTCCAGCGACGTATCCGGCGCCCAGCCGGTGGCGGCGCGGAAGGCGGCATCGTCGGCGTGGTAGCTGCCGATGTCGATGGTCTTGCGGTCGGCGGGGAATTCCCGCGTGGTGAACTCCACCTGGGGGCCACCGACCTTGCGCATCAGCTCGGCGATCTCCAGCAGGGAGGCCGGCGGCGGGCCGCCGATGTTGTAGACCTCGCCGTAGCAGGCGGGGGTGGCGGCGGCGCGCAGGAAGGCATCGGTCACGTCGTCCACATAGGTCATGTCGCGCAGCTGCTCGCCGCCCCAGACCTCGAACGGCTTGCCCTCCAGCACGCAGCGGATCCAGATGCCCAGGAAGGTCTGGCGCGCATCGCGGATGCGCAGGCGCGGGCCGTAGCAGTTGGTCAGGCGCAGGGAAACCACGGGGCGGCCGGCGGTGCGGTGCTCGATCATCCAGTACTGCTCGCCGGCGAATTTCGACACGCCATTGGCATCGGGAGGCGATACCGGGTGCTTCTCGTCCACCGGCAGGTAGTGCGGCCGGCCGTAGAACTGGCGGGTGGAGGCATGCACCACCACGGCATCGGGCGCGGCCTCGCGCGCCGCCTGGATCAGCCGCACCTGGGCCACCGCGTTCACCGCGATATCGGCCAGCGGGTCGCGCTGCCCGCCCATGTGGCTGGTCTGGGCGGCGAGGTTGAAGATCACGCTCACGCCCTCGCACAGCGGGCGCAGGTCCACTTCGCGGATATCCGCCCGCACCAGCTCCACCTCCGCACCTTCGAGGTTGGCCGGGTTGGCGCCGCCGCCGAAAAGGAAGCCATCCAGCGCCACCACCTTCGCCCCGCGCGCGGCCAGCGCGTGGCACAGATTGGCGCCGAGGAACCCTGCCCCGCCCGTCACCAGAACCCGCTGCCCGTTGAAATCCATCTCGCTCTCCTTGGCCGCCGCCATCATGTTGCGCCATCGTGGCGGAACTTGGCCGCAACGATGATCAATCCGGGCGCTCCGCGTGGTCCTCGGCCGGGCGCCGCGGCCGGCGGGCGCCAAAATCGCGCGCCTGCATGATCTCGCGGAAGCCGAACAGCAGCAGCAGCACGCCCGCCACCACCTCTGCCGCCGACAGCGCGCGCACCGGCGCGCCTTCCGGCACGATGTCGCCATAGCCCACCGTGGCCATGGTGATCACGCTGAAATACAGCGCCTCCGCGAACGACAGCGACCGCACTTCGCCATGCACGCGGAACTGCCCCTCGGAGGAGATCATCTCCACCACGCGGTAGAGGCAGGTGAACACCAGGATCACCAGCGCGTAGTAGGTGAGGAAGGCCATCATCGGCATGGCAAGCCGGTTGGCGCGTTCGGCCACGTTCTCGAACACGGTGGCCACGTCGATCAGCAGCACCACCAGGTCGCGCGCGGCCAGGCCGACGAACAGCGCGATCACCGCCATGGAGGCCATCAGCACCTGGCCCTGTTCCGAGGGAGAAAGCCCCCATTCGTGCACCGCGAAGGAGGAGGCGCCCACCAGCAGGGAGATCGGCATCCAGCGCACCATCGGCGGCAGGTGGCGCGGCAGCTCATCGTGCCGGGCGGCCAGGGCGCGGCCGATCGGCGCCTGGCTGATGGCGCATCCGCCCAGGAAGGCCAGCACCGGCAGCGCGAAGGCCACCAGCGCCGCGGTATCCGACGCCGCGGCGAAGTTCGCATCGCGGAAGAAGGCGAACAGGCTGACATACACCGCCAGCCCATTGGCCATCACCAGGCCGAAATACGCCCCGGTGGCGAAGAGCAGGTAGAAAAAGCCGAACCCCACCGCGCAGGTGGCCAGCGTGGTGGCGGCAAAGAGAAGGTTAGCGCCCATGGCGAGCGTGACCAACCCCACCAGCGACAGGGTGAAGGCGAGCGTGTGCAGCCAGTGCCGGTCGAACCTGCCGGCGTGATGCGGCCGAGGAACGTTCACGGAATGGCGGCCACCCCGGTGACCTCAATGCGCCAGTCGGCATTGGCCAGCTTCGCCTGCACCGTGGCGCGCGCCGGCAGGTGGTCGCGGTCGATCCAGGCATCCCAGGCCCGGTTCATGCCGGCAAAGTCGGCGAAATCCTGGATGAAGATGTGCACCTGCAGCAGGTGGCGCTTGTCGGTGCCGGCTTCGGCCAGCAGCGCATCGATCTGGGCCAGGATGTCGGCCATCTGGCCCTCGGCATCCAGGCTGGCGTCGTCCGCCACCTGGCCGGCGAGATAGACGGTGTTGCCGTGAACGGTGGCGCCGGCAAGCCGGGCCTCTGGCGCGAGGCGGCGGATGGTCATGGCATCAGGCTCCTGCTGGGATGCCCGAGTGCTATCAGGCCGCGCGCGACGCCGCCAGCCGGGCGCGCAGGCTGGCATGCGGGCCCAGCAGCATCGCACCGAGCCAGAGCAGCCCGGCCACCAGCACGATGGCGGGGCCGGCCGGCACGTCGGCATGGAAGGACAGCACCAGGCCGAGCAGGCTGGACAGCAGCGCGATCGCCACCGCCACCGCCACCTGGCCCGACAGGCGCTGCGAAAGGTGCCGCGCCGCCACCGCCGGCACCATCATCAGCCCGACGGACATCAGCGTGCCCAGCGCCGCGAACCCGGCCACCACGCACAGCACCACCAGCGCCATGAAGCCCAGGTGCCACACCGCGCCGGCCTCGCCCATCGCGGCCAGGAAATCGGGGTCGAAGCTTTCTACCACCAGCGGGCGCCACAGCACGGCCAGCCCGGCCAGGGAGATGGTGGCGGCCCCGGCCATCAGCAGCAGCCCCGCCCGGTCCACCGCCAGCACGTTGCCGAACAGCACGTGGGTGAGGTCGATGCCGCGGGTGGTGGAGATCACCGCCACGCCAATTGCCAGCGCCAGCAGATAGAGCGCGGCGAGCTGGCTGTCCTCCCGCCCGCCGGTGGCGCGCGCCAGCCAGCCGGCCAGCAGCACCACGCCGAGCCCGGCCGCGAAGCCGCCCAGCGCCATCGGCCACAGCGGCAGCAGGCCGCCCGCCGTCACGCCGCCCAGCAGTGCGCCCAGCGCGATGCCGGGCAGGATGCCGTGCTGCAGCCCGTCGCTGGTCAGGCTCATGCGCCGCAGCACCAGCAGCACGCCCAGCGGCGGCCCGGCGAGCGAGAGTGCCACGCACCCCGCCAGCGCCCGGCGCATGAAGCCCAGATCGAACGGGGCGAAGAGCAGGTCCTGGATCAAGCGGCCTTCCGGCGCTCCGGCCCGGTTTGGGCTTCCGCCAGCAGGCGCGCCCGCAGCCGGTTCTCGGCCGTGAGCACCTGCTCGGTCGGGCCCCAGGCCACGGGGCTGCCGGCCAGCAGCAGCGCCTGCGGGCACAAGGCGCGCACGAGATCGAGATCGTGCAGCACCACCACCACCGTGCGGCCCTCGGCGTGCCAGGCACGGATCTGCGCCACCAGGTCGGCTTCTGTGCGCGCATCCACCGCGGCGGTGGGCTCATCCAGCAGCAGCAGCCTGGCATCCTGCAGCATCAGCCGCGCGAACATCACGCGCTGGAACTGCCCGGCCGACAGCGCCCCCACCGGCCGCGCGGCGAAGCCCGAAAGCCCGACCTTGTCTAGCGCCGCCGCTACCCGGGCGGGCAGGTCGGCCGGCGCGCGGCCGAAGGCGCCCAGCTGCGCCCAGGCGCCCAGCGCCACCACCTCCCCGCAGCTCACCGGAAAGCTCCGGTCCAGCGCGCTGGCTTGCGGCAGCAGCGCGATATCCCGCCGCTTCAGCCCGCCGAGGTCGATCCGCCCGGCATGGCCGCGATGCAGCCCGGCCAGCGTGCGCAGCAGCGTGCTCTTGCCCGCCCCGTTCGGCCCGACAATGGCGGTGAGGCTGCCCGGAGCGAAGCTGCCCGAAAGCTGTTCCACCGCCACCCGCGCGCCGTGCCGGCAGGTGAGCCCCTCGATCGTGATCGGCGGCGTTACCATGCCCAGGCCACCACGGCCCAGGCCAGAAGTGCGGCCACCCCGGCCGTCGCCAACCGGCGCCCGAGGCCCGCGGTGAGCGCCAGCGGGTCGGAGCAGAGGCCGGTCAGCAGGGCGGGGCCGGAATGCATTGTTATACTATAACGCCACTGCACCCTTGGCGGCAAACCCGCCCGGCATGATATCTCGGCACATGACCCACGCAGCGCCGCCTGCCGATTCGCCCCCTGGTTCACCGGACCCGGACGACGCCGCCCGCGCCTCGCTCCGCCGCCACAAGGCGGTGGCCAC
>JBIKOJ010000312.1:0-4399 GCA_044358135.1 Acetobacteraceae bacterium
CAACCGCCTCACTACGGTCTGCGAGGAAGCCGCCTGCCCGAACGTGGGCGAGTGCTGGTCCCAGCGCCACGCCACCATGATGATCATGGGCGACACCTGCACCCGCGCCTGCAGCTTCTGCAACGTCCGCACCGGCCAGCCCGATGCGCTGGACGCCGATGAGCCGAACCGCGTGGCCGATGCCGTGGCCAAGCTCGGCCTGCGCCATGTGGTCATCACCTCGGTGGACCGCGACGATCTGCGCGACGGTGGGGCAGGGCACTTCGCCGCCGTCATCCAGGGCATCCGCGAAGCCGCGCCCGGCACCACCATCGAGGTGCTGACCCCGGATTTCCTGCGCAAGGACGGCGCGTTGGAAATCGTCGTGCAGGCCCGGCCGGATGTGTTCAACCACAACCTGGAGACCGTGCCGCGCCTCTACCCCACCATCCGCCCGGGCGCGCGCTACTACCAGTCCCTGCGGCTGCTGGACCGCGTGAAGCAGCTCGATCCCACCATCTTCACCAAGTCCGGCCTGATGGTCGGCCTCGGCGAGGCCAAGCCCGAGATTCTGCAGGTGATGGACGACCTGCGCGTGGCGGAGGTCGATTTCCTCACCATCGGCCAGTACCTCCAGCCCACCGTGAAGCATGCGGCGGTGGCGGAGTTCGTCACGCCCGAGGCGTTCGACGAATACGCCTCCCTGGCCCGCGCCCGCGGCTTCCTGCTGGTCTCCGCCACCCCGCTCACCCGCAGCTCGTACCATGCGGATGCCGATTTCGCGAAGCTGCAGGCGGCCCGCGGCGCGAAGCTGGCGTCCCGGTCCGTTCCCGCCTAGGGCCATGCCCCGCCACAGCGAAACCCGCCAGGTTCCCTACCGGCCCGAGCAGCTGTTCGACCTCGTGGCCGATGTCGGCCGCTACCCGGACTTCCTGCCCTGGTGCGTCGGCGCGCGCGTGCGCACCCGCACCGAGGCGGAGATGGTGGCCGACCTCACCATCGGCTTCGGCCCGTTCCGGGAGAGCTTCACCAGCCGCGTGGCGCTGCACCGGCCGGACAAGATCGGCGTGCGCTACGAAAACGGCCCCTTCCGCTACCTGACCAACCAGTGGCGCTTCGAGCAGACCGACACGGGCTGCCGCGTGCATTTCCATGTCGATTTCGAATTCCGTTCCAAGCTGTTGGAAATCGCCATCGGCGCCGTGTTCCATGAAGCGGTGCGCCGCATGGTCGCCGCCTTCCTCACCCGCGCCCGCACCGTCTACGGCCCGCCGCCGCCCGCCTCCGCTCCCGGCCTCGCGCCCCGCCCTGCATCCGAGGGGAGCGCCGGCACGTAGATGTCAGACCAGGCCGACCTGGCAGGGCTGCTGGCATCCGTCGCCACGGGCGACCGCGCTGCGTTGAAGGCCGTCTATGCCAGGCAGTCCACCCGACTGTTCGGAATTGCCATGGCCATCCTGCGCGACCGTGCCGCAGCCTCCGACGCGCTCCAGGACGCCTTCCTCAAGGTCTGGCAGCGCGCCGGCCAGTTCGATCCCGCCCGCGGCCCGGCCGCGGCCTGGCTCGGCCAGATCGTGCGCAACACCGCGCTGGATGCCGCCCGCGCCCGCGGCCGCGAGATACTGACCGACGACCCCACCCTGGGCGACGGCGCCTTCGAACCCTCCGTGCTCGATGACCTCGCCGAGGCGGAAGATGGCGCCCGCCTGCGCGATTGCCTCGCCAGGCTGGATGCCAAGCCGCGCGAGGGAATCCTGCTCGCCTTCGTCCACGGCCTCTCGCATCCCGAGGTCGCCGAGCGCCTCGCCACCCCGCTGGGCACGGTGAAATCCTGGATCCGCCGCGGCCTGCTCACGCTGCGGGAGTGCCTGTCATGAGCGGCACGGGCGACCGCGACCTGCTCGCCGCCGAATACGTGCTGGGCACGCTCGATGCCCGCGCGTCGGCCGGCGTGGAAACCCAGCTCGCCACCGACTCCGCCCTGGCCGAGGCGGTCGCCGCCTGGACGAACCGCCTCGCCCCCCTCACCCGCCTCGCCCCGCCGGAAGCCCCGCCGCCCGATCTGTGGGACCGTATCGAGGCCCGGCTGCCTGCGACCGCTCGCCCCGCCCCGCGCCGCTCCTGGTTCTGGCAGGGCTGGGCGATCGGCGCCTCGCTCGCCGCCGCGGCGTTCGCCGGCCTCGCCTTCCTCCCGCGCGCCGAAAAGCCCGCCTACATGACCGTGCTGGTCAGCGACCGCGCCGCCCCGGCCTGGATCGCGCAGGCCGACCGCACCGGCGGCATCACGCTGGCGGCCGTCCGCCCCGCCTTCGGCGAGCCGCAGCCCACCACGCCGGATGGCCGCGTGATGCAGCTCTGGGGCCTGCGCCCGGGCGAGACCGCGCCCACCAGCCTCGCCCTGCTGCCGCGCACCCCGGGCCGCATCACCATCCCCGCCCCCGCGCTGCGCCCGGTGAACAACATGCTGATCGAGATCAGCCTGGAGCCCGAAGGCGGCTCGCCCACCGGCCGGCCCACCGGCCCCATCCTGTTCTACGGCCGCCTCATCGAGGCACCGCCGAACTGACACGTCCTGCCAGGAGCACTGCCATGGCCTTCCGCCTGATGCTCGCCTCCGCCGCCACCCTCGCCCTCGGCGCCACCGCGCTGCTGGCACAGCCGGAACCCCCGGCCGAGCGCGTGGCCACCCGCGCCGAATACCTGGCCGCCCACCCCCAACCCTCGCCCGTCGTGTCAGCCTCCTGCACCCCGGCCCCGCTGCGCGCACCGGCCGAGGCGCATATCTGACCGGAGCGCATCCACCCGCGCATCCCCTCCGTAGCGCTGCTGTCGGGGCCGCACTGGCTCCCGGCACGGAGGAGACCCACCATGATGCGCACCACGCTCGCCCTCGCCGCCACCCTGCTCACCACCGCCGCCCCCGCCGGTGCCGCCACCATCTGGGCGCTGGATGCCGCCGGCGGCCTCGCCAGGATCGATACCGACACGCGCAAGGCCATACCCGCCCGCAAGGTGCAGGGGGCCGACGGCGCCCTGCTCGCCATCGCCCTGCGCCCGGCCGACGGCAAGCTCTACGCCCTCACCGCCAAGGGCCAGCTCGTCAGCGTCGACCCCGCCACCGCCATGGCCCGCGAGGTTGCCCGCCTCGACAAGCCGCTGGATGGCGCCGCCCGCACCACCATCAACTTCAACCCGGTGGTGGACCGCCTGCGTGTGGTCTCCAGCAGCGGCGGCAACTGGCGCATCCACCCCGATACCGGCGCCGTCACCGTCGATGGCGGCCTGAAATACGCGCCGGAGTCGGCCTATGCCGACGCCGCGCCGATGGTCACCGCCGGGGCCTATTCCAACCACATGGCCGGCGCGACGGAGACGGCGCTCTACACGCTCGATGCCAGGCTCGGGCTGATGAACGTGCAGATGCCGCCCAATGACGGCGTGCAGCAGCCGCGCGGCCGCCTCAACGTGCCGGTGCCCGCCCGCGCCGGATTCGACATCCTGGCAGACGGGCAGGGCGGCAATGCCGGCTACGTCGTCGCCGCCGGCATGCTGCACGGGCTGGACATCAAGACCGGCCAGCTCGCCCCGATGGGCCGCATCGCCGGCCTCTCGGCCCAGGAGATCGTGTCGATCGCAGTCGCGAAGTAGCGCGACAGCCGCCCCCCTGGCGCAACCCGTGGCGGGGTGCTTCTCTTCGGCCACAGATCTCGGAGAAGACCCCGCCATGGACTACACCCCGCTGCGCATGGATGCCTCGCTGCCCCCGCTGCGCGTCAACCTCTATTCCGACACGCAGACCAAGCCCACGCCGGCGATGAAGGCCGCGATGCTGGCAGCCGAGGTGGGCGACGAGCAGTTCGGCTGGGACCCCACCACGAACCTGCTGCAGGAGCGCATGGCCGCGCTGATGGGCAAGGAAGCCGCCCTGTTCCTGCCCAGCGGCACCATGTGCAACCAGATCGCCATCGCCACCCATTGCCGCCCCGGCGACGAGATCCTGGCGCATGAAACCGCCCATATCCTCACCAGCGAGGGCGGTGCCGTCGGCGCCATCACCGGCGCGCAGATCACCGGCCTGAAGGGCGCCCGCGGCCAGTTCGATGCAGAAACCCTGCGCGCCGCCATCCGCCCGAAAACCCGCTACTCGCCCCCGCAGGCGCTGCTGGAAATCGAGCAGACCGCCAATTCCGGCGGCGGCGCGGTGTGGAAGGTGGAGACCATCAACGCGCTCTGCGCCATCGCGCATGAGAACGGCCTGCGCACCCACATGGATGGCGCCCGGCTGATGAACGCCTGCGTTGCCGCCGGCATCGCACCGAAGGACATGGTCGCCGGCATGGACAGCCTGTGGCTGGATTTCACCAAGGGCCTCGGCACCGGCGTGGGCGCCGTGCTCTGCGGGACCAAGGAGTTCATCGGC
>JBIKOJ010000132.1:0-14749 GCA_044358135.1 Acetobacteraceae bacterium
CTGCCGCTGCTGGGGCGGGTTGACCTTGGCGTATGGGGCGCGGTGGTGACGGTGGGGTGGATTTTGTTCGCCACCAACGCGATGAATTTCATTGATGGGCTGAACGGGCTGGTGGGCGGCACGGTTCTGGTGGCGTGCGGGTTTTTGGCGGTGATCGCGGCGGGGCAGGAGGGGTGGTTCGTGTATTTCGCCGCCCTGCTGCTGGGGGCTGCGGTGGCGGGGTTCTTGCCGTTCAACTTCCCCCGCGCGCGGATTTTCATGGGCGACGTGGGCAGCCAGTTCTGCGGCTTCGTGCTGGCGATGCTGGGGGTGGCGGCGGCGCGGTTCCAGGCGGTGGAGATGAGCTTCCTGCTGGTGCCGATGCTGCTGGCCGGCGTGCTGTTCGACGTGGCGTTCACGCTGGTGCGGCGCGCGCTGGCCGGCGAGAACGTGGCGCAGGCGCATCGCTCGCATCTGTACCAGGTGGCGCACCGGTCTGGCGTGGATTTCAGGGTGATCGCGGCGGTGCATTGGGGCTTTGCCGCCGTGGGTGGGGTGGTGGCCTTGGCCTTCACCCATGCCGGGTCGGGGGCGAAGTTGCCATTGCTGCTGGTTCTCGTGGTGCCGCAGCTGGCCTGGCTGGGGTTTGTGGTGGCCCGGGCTAAGGCGGCCGGGCTGGGGCGCTGGTAGCTACCGGCGCGGCACCCGGACGCCGATCAGGGCCAGGGCACCGGCAGCGAGGAACAGCAGGACCGTCGCCATCCCGGCCCGCTGGCTCTGGAACAGGTTGGTGGCCAGCGCCAGGAAGGCCGGGCCGACGAAGGCCGTCACGCGGCCGGAGAGGGCGAACAGGCCAAACCAGGCGGAGCGCGCCTCGGGCGGGGCCATGTGGGCCATCAGGCTGCGGCTGGCCGATTGGGCGGGGCCGACGAACAGGCCCAGCGCCAGGCCGAACACCCAGAACCACAGCGGCTCCGTGACGATCAGCGCCGGGGTGCCCAGCGCCACGAGGGCCCACAGGCTGATGATGATCGCCGCCTTCGGGCCGATCCGGTCCTCGATGAAGGCGAAGCCGACCACGCCCAGGCCGGCGGTGATGTTCAGGCCGATGCCGAACAGCAGCACCTCGCGGGCGGTGAAGCCGAAGGTGCCGGCGGCGAAAATGCCGCCGAAGGCGAACAGCGTCACCAGCCCGTCCATGAACAGCATGCGCGCGATCAGGAAGCGGCGCAGCACCGGATCGGCCACCGCAGCGCGCAGGGTGGTGCGGAGTTCGGCCATGGCCGTGCGCACCGCCTCGCCCCAGGGGCGTTGCGTGGCGGGCTTGGGGATGAACACCAGGGCGGGCCAGCCGAAGACCAGCGCCCAGAGTCCGGCCAGGATCACGCAGGCGCGCACCGGCTCCGAGGTGGCGGCATCCAGGCCGAACAGCGGCGGATCCGGCTGCACCAGAAACACCAGGGCCACCACCAGCGCGGCCAGCCCGCCGCCATAGCCGGCGCCCCAGGCGAAGCTGGACAGGCGGCCGAAGCGTTCGCGCGGGGCGAGGTCGGGCAGCATGGCGTTGTAGAAGATGCTGGCGATCTCGTAGGCCACGGTGCCCACGCCGGCCAGCACCAGCGCCAGCAGCACGTAGGAGGGCTCCGGCTTCACGAACCAAAGGCCGAGCGTGGCGGCCACCATCACCGCCAGGCTCACCCCCAGCAGCGCATTGCGCCGCCCGCCGCTATCGGCGATGGCGCCGAGCGGCACGGCGAGCAGCGCCACGGCAGCCCCGGCGACGGTTTGCATCAGCACCCATTGCGAAGCGCCCTTGATCGGGTCTTCCGCCACTGCCTGGGTGAAGTAGGTGGCGAACACGAAGGTTGCCACGATGGTGGCGAAGGCGTGGTCCGCCCACACGTACAGCACCCAGGAAATCGCCGCCCGCCGTTGCGCCATTCGCCCACCTTCACCCGCGGCCCTGCCCCAGAGTAGGGTGCGGCCCCGCCGGAGGCCATCCATGCGACACGCCATCGCCCTTGTTGCCGTTCTTGCCACTGCCGCACCTGCGATCGCGCAGGATCGCCCGACCAGCAGCGGCAGCGGCTTCGTGGTCGCCCCCGGCCGGGCGCTGACCAACCACCACGTGATCGACGGCTGCCAGCGCGTGAGCTTCCGCACGCCGCAGGGGCAAACGGTGCAGGCGCGCGTGCTGGCCTCGGACCCGCGCCGTGACCTCGCCCTGCTGGGCTATGAGGGAGATGCCGGGCCGGCGCTGCGCTTCCGCGAAGGCCCGGCGGTGGCGCGCGGGGAGGCGGTGGTGACCTACGGCTTCCCGCTCTCGGGCGTGCTGTCCTCCGGCCCCACGCTCACCACCGGGGATATCAGCGCGCTGGCCGGGCTGCGCGACAACCCCGTGCATTTCCAGATCAGCGCCCCGGTGCAGCCGGGCAATTCCGGCGGACCGCTGCTGGATGCCCAGGCCAACGTGGTGGGCGTGGTGGTGAGCAAGCTGAACGCCATGCGCATCGCCCAGATGACCGGCGGCGACATCCCGCAGAACGTCAATTTCGCCATCAAGGGGGCGGAGGCGCGGCAGTTCCTGCGCGATGCCGGTACCATGCCGACATTGGCCCAGAGCACGGGGCCGGAGATGCGGGCGGCGGCGGTGGGCGAGGTGGCGCATGCCTCCACCCTGTTCATCCAGTGCTACGGCACCGGCGCCCGCCCGGCGCCGGCCACCGCATCGGCCACGCCGGGCGGCAAGCCGGCGGACGACCCGAGCTTCCGCCTGGTCAATCGCGGCCAGGTGGCGGTCGCCGAGCTGTTCGCCACCCCGGCCGGGACCGGCACCTGGGGCCGCAACCGGCTGGACCAGGGGAAGCTGCCCCCGCAGGAGGCGCGGCTGTTCCGCCTGCCGCGCGGCGGCGAATGCAGCTACGACCTGCGCGTGGTGTTCGAGGGCGGGCGGGCGCTGGAACGCAAGGGCGCCAACCTCTGCCGCATCACCGATCTGCCCGTGCCCTGAGCCTGGTGTGGTCGCGTGATTCACGCCTCCGGCGATTCCGCCTCCGACGATCACGCTCCGCGCGGGAAAGGTTGCAAGCGCCCGGTCCGGGGGCTAATCCGGCCGACAGGATACGGGGAGAACGTCCGGTGAGCCGAGACGCCATGATGATTCGCAGGCGCACGCGATGAACGCCGACGTACAGACCACGGCGGCCCGCGCCCCCTCCACCGGGCTGCGCGGGCGCAACTACGCGCGCAAATACTGGCCCTTCGTGGTGCCGGCCGGGGTGGTGGTGTTCGCGGTGATCGTGTTCCCGTGGCTCTTCACCCTGTTCATGTCGGTGCATGAGTGGGACGTGCGCGGCACGTTCACCTATGTCGGCTTCGCCAACTACCTGCGCCTGCCCACCGATGAGCGCTTCGTGTGGTCGGTGGTGCGCACGCTGTATTTCACCGCCCTGTCGGTGTTTTTCCCCGTGGTGCTCGGCGTGGCCGCGGCGGTGTGCTTCCACCGCAACTTCCCGTTGCGCGGCTTCGCCCGCACCGTGTTCATCCTGCCGATGATGGCCACCCCGGTGGCCATCGCCCTGGTGTGGACCATGATGTTCCATCCCCAGGCCGGCGTGCTGAACTACCTGCTCACCTCCGTCGGCCTGCCGCCGAGCCAGTGGAGCTATGCGTCGGACACCGTGATCCCCACGCTGGTGCTGGTGGAAACCTGGCAATGGACGCCGCTGGTGATGCTGATCGTGCTGGGCGGGCTGGCCAGCCTGCCGACCGACCCGTTCGAGGCCGCCCGCATCGACGGCGCCAGCGCATGGGACACGTTCCGCCACCTGACCGTGCCGCTGGTCTGGCCGCACATCATCGTGGCCACCGTGATCCGCACGATCGACGCGCTGAAGGCCTTCGACCTGATCTTCGTGGTCTCCGGCGGCGGGCCCGGCACATCGTCGGAAACGATCAACCTCTACCTGTACCAGACCGCGTTTGCCTTCTATAACCTGGGCTATGCCGCGGCGATGACGGTGGTGTTCTTCGTCATCATCCTGCTGATCAGCCTGGTCTTGTTCACCGTGCGCCAGCGGGAGCAGTGGCAATGAAGGCGTATCGCATTCGGCGCGGCATCGGCCGCGTCTTTTTCGGCCTCAGCGTGTTCGCGCTGATCTCGCCGGCGATCCTGGTGTTCCTGTGGATGCTGTCGCTGTCGTTGAAGAACGAGGTGGACAACATGTCCTTCGTTCCCGTGTTCATCCCGAACCCGCCGACGCTGAACAACTTCATCGAGGTGTTCGAGCGCAACGACTTCCTGACCTACACGATCAACTCCGTCATCGTCAGCTTCGGCGCCACCGGGCTGGCCCTGCTGCTGGGCGTGCCGGCCGGGTTCGGCATCGCCAAGGCCAAGGCGCACCGGGTGGCAGCCCTGATCATGATCGCGCGGGTTACGCCGGGGCTTTCGTACCTGATCCCGCTGTTCCTGCTGTTCCAGTGGCTCGGCCTCACCGGCACGCTCACGCCGCTGGTGATCACGCATCTGGTGATCACCGTGCCGATCGTGGTGTGGGTGATGATCGGCTTCTTCGAGGGGCTGCCGCCGGACCTGGAGGAGGCCGCCCTGGTGGATGGCGCCACCATCCGCCAGGCCTTCTTCCACATCGCCCTGCCGCTGGCCCGGCCGGGGATCGTGGTGGCGATGATCCTGGCCTTCATCTTCAGCTGGAACAACTTCATCTTCGGCGTGGTGCTGGCCGGGCGTGCCACCCGCACCCTGCCGGTGGCGGTGTACAACGTGATCAGCTTCGAGCAGGTCAGCTGGGGCCCGCTGGCCGCCGCCGCCCTGTTGGTCACGCTGCCGGTGCTGGCGTTGACGCTGCTGATGCAGAAGGAGATCGTGGCCGGCCTGACCGCGGGCGGGGTGAAGGGCGGCTGATCCGGTTGCGTTGCGGAAGGTAACGTCGTTGAAGCGGTTTAGCCCTCACATCACGCACGGTTGCCTTGCGGCCTGCTTGACGGCCCGGTAACCGCGGCGCTGCCATCATGGCGGCATCGGCGACCGCGAACGCGCAACGGAGGCGGGACTTGGCCCACTACCTGGTGACAGGCGGCGCAGGCTTCATCGGATCCCACCTGGCAGACGCGCTGCTGGCCGAGGGCCACCGCGTGCGCGTGCTGGACGACCTCTCCACCGGCCATGTCGGCAACCTCGATCCGCGCTGCGAGCTGGTGCGTGGCTGCGTCACCGACCCCGCCGCGGTGGCGGCGTCCATGCAGGGGGTGGCCGGATGCTTCCACCTCGCCGCCATCGCCTCGGTCGCACGCGGCAACGAGGACTGGCGCGGCACCCACCTGGTGAACCAGACCGGCACGGTGACGGTGCTGGACGCGGCGCGCGCCGCCGGAAAGGTGCCGGTGGTCTATGCCTCCTCGGCCGCCGTGTACGGCAATCTCGGCGATGCCGTGGCGCATGAGGGTCTGGCGCCCGCTCCGCTCACCGCCTATGGCGCGGACAAGCTGGGCTCGGAGCTGCACGGCGCCGTTGCCTGGCACGTGCACGGCGTGCCCAGCGTCGGCATGCGCTTCTTCAACGTGTTCGGCCCGCGCCAGGACCCGCATTCGCCCTATTCCGGCGTGATCTCGATCTTCGCCGCCCTGGCCGCCGCCGACCGGGCGATCACCGTGCACGGCGACGGCCAGCAGGTGCGGGACTTCGTCTATGTCGGCGATGTGGTGGCGCATCTGCGCGCCGCCATGCGCCTCCTGGCAACGGCCCCCGGCCGCCATGTGCTGAACGTGTGCACCGGGCGCCCCACATCGGTGCTGGCGCTGGCCCAGGCGCTGGGCCGCCTGCATGGCCGCGCGCCGCGC
The DNA here is from genome assembly GCA_044358135.1 of Acetobacteraceae bacterium. Lineage (GTDB taxonomy): Bacteria > Pseudomonadota > Alphaproteobacteria > Acetobacterales > Acetobacteraceae > CAMDGX01. Next base: position 5,839 of record JBIKOJ010000132.1, read on the forward strand.
ATCACCCACGGCCCCGCCCGCGCCGGCGACATCCGCCGCTCGCTCGGCGACCCGGCCCGCGCCGTGGCCACGCTGGGCGTCCGCGCCGGCATCGTGCTGGAGGACGGCCTCGCCCGCACCCTGGCCAGCCTGGAAGTGGCGGCCGCCTAGCCGCCTCTCCTAGCCCCGGCCCAGCACCTGCCGCAGCCGATGCACCAGCCCGGGCAGGGAGGCGCGTGGCAGCAGCTCGAACCAGTGCAGCTTCTCCGTTCCGGTGGCCAGGCTGGTCTTGTAGCGGTCGTTGCCGGCCAGCAGGTCGTAGATGTCCTGCCCCTCCGCGGCATACATCACCACCGCCAGGTGGTGGCAGGTCAGGCCCGGCTTCAGCTGCGCCGAGTCTGCGGCCGCATAGTCGAACCCGCTCTGGTAGTTCGCCACCCGGCCGCGCCAGCGGAAATTATACAGGTAGCCCAGCACCTGCCCGCCGGCGGCGATGCGCAGCAGGTCGATCTCCCCGCGCGGCCAAGCCACCTCCAGCAGGGCGGCGTGGAAGGCGACGAAGTCCGGGTTGGCGAAGGCCCCGGGCCGGCCGCGCCGCGTCCAGGTCTGCTGGTGCAGATGGGCCAAGGCCGCCAGATGGGCCTGCGCCTCGGCCAAGGAGGCCGCGCGCTCCACGCGCAGCTCCCCCGCGGCGCCGTAGCGGCGCAGCGAGCGGCGGATCTGCTGGCGCGCATTGGCGCTGAGCAGTGCCAGGTGCCCGCCCGGGGCCGCCCGCACCGCCGCGAGATCCACCACATGCGCCTGCGCCGGATGGGTCCGGTCGCGCCGCAGCCCCGGCGTGGCCCGCGCCGCGGCCGCGTGGGCCTCGTCCACCCCGCTCAGCACCACGCACTGCCCCTGGTCCACCAGCCCGCCCAGCAGCCGCGCCAGCAGCCCCGGTGGCGCGGCGCGCGCCAGCAGCAGGCCGTTGTGTTCCACATGGATGCTGTCGGCCGCCGCCTGCCCGCTCTCGTTGAGCCACAGCCGGGCCACCCATGGCAGGCTGGAGCGACGGTTGAACAGGCCCAGCGCCACGCAGCACCCGCCTTCCTCCACCGCCAGCAGCCAGGGATCGGGAAAGCGCACAGCGGCACGGCAGCCCACCCAGGACCAGCTCTGGAAGAAGGAGCCGTCGGCCTGCGCCTCCAGCGCCCGCCAACGTTCGCCAAGCTCACTCCAGGCAGGGGGGCGGATCAGGCTGATGTCGGGCATTCCCGGCGAAACAACCGCCCGCGGGCGCGGCTGTCAATCCGGGCCTGCCCCTCGCGCATTGCGCCCGCGCCCGCCATGATGCCGCCGCAACGCTTCCGGAGATGCTGAGGTGCTGACGCAGGCGCTGGTGGAGCCGCCGGTCAATCTGCTCGCGCTGGTCCTGCTCGGGCTTCTGCTGCGCCGGGCCGGCCGGCGGACGGGCGCGCGGCGGCCCGGTGGGCTGCGCCGCTTCGGCGGCTGGCTGGCCGGTCTGGGCTTCCTCGGGCTCATCGCGCTGTCCCTCCCGGTCTCCGCCCAGCTGCTGCTGCGCGCGCTGGAGCACGGCCTGAAGCTGGCACCAGCCGAAGGGGTGGCGCCGGGCGCGATCGTGATCCTCTCGGCGGAAGAGCTGCGCGCCGTGCCCGGCGGCATCTTCGCCGAACCCGATCTCGGCCCGTTGACACTGCAGCGCCTGCGGGCGGGGGCCGCGCTGCACCGGCGCACCGGCCTGCCCATCCTGGTCACCGGCGGCGTGCTGCGCCCTGGCAGCCCGCCGATCGCCACGGCCATGGCGCGCGTGCTGGCCGAGGAATTCGGCACCCCGGCGCGCTGGGTGGAGGACCGCTCCGCCACCACCTGGGAGAATGCCGCCTTCTCCACCCCGCTGCTGCAGGCCGACGGCATCGCCGCCGCCTATCTGGTCACGCATGGCTGGCACATGCGCCGCAGCCTGCTGGCCTTCCGCGCCACCGGATATCCCGTGGTGGCGGCCCCCACCCACCTCACCGGCCCGGAGCGGCCGGACCTCGCCGCCTTCGTGCCCAATGCCCATGCCTGGGCCAACAACCAGCGGGCGCTGCACGAGTGGATCGGGTTGGCCTGGTACGAGCTGAAGGCCCGGCCTTGAGATGATGCAGCTCTTCCCCACCCTCGCCGCCCTGCCCGCCTGGGCCGCGGAGGAATTGCTGGACCGGGACGGGTTCTTCTCCACCGCCGCCTGGTGGCGCACGGTGTGGGAGGCCGGGGTGCCGGAGGGGAGCACGCCGGTCTTCGCCCTGCACGGCACGCCCGGGGCCGGCGTGCTGCTGCCGCTGCTGCGCGACAGGGCGGCACGGCTGGAGGCGCTGACCACCCCCTATACCTGCCTCTACCCGATCGCCGCCGCCCCGGGCGCCGACCTGCAAGCCGCCGGGCGCGCGCTGGCCCGGCTGGTGCGCGGCACGCCGGCCCTGCGCCTGGATGCGCTGGATCCCGCCGACCCCAGGCTGGCCGCCCTGCTGCAGGGGGCGCGCGCCGGCGGGCTGGTGCCGCTGCGCTTCGACCATTTCGGCAACTGGCGCGAGGAGCTGGAAGGGCGGTCCTGGCACGCCTACCTCGCCTCCCGCCCCGGCGCCTTGCGCGAGACCATCCGCCGCCGCCTGCGCGCCGCCGAGCGCGACCCCACGCTGAGCTTCGCCTGCCATGAAGCGCCAGACGCGGTGGCAGGCGGGATCGCGGAATACGAGGCCGTCTATGCCTGCAGCTGGAAGGAGCCGGAGCCCTTCCCCCGCTTCAACGCCGTGCTGATGCAGCAGGCGGCGGCGGTGGGTGCGCTGCGGCTGGGCGTGCTGCGCCGGGAGGGGGCGGCGATCGCCACCCAGCTCTGGGTGGTGCATGCCGGCACCGCCGCGGTGCTGAAGCTGGCGCATGACGAGGCGTTCAAGCCGATCTCCCCCGGCACCGCGCTCTCCGCCTGGATGCTGCGCCGGCTGATCGACGGGGAGCGGGTGCAGGCGGTCGATTTCGGCCGCGGCGACGATCCCTACAAGAAGATGTGGACCGGCGAACGCAGCCAGCGCGTGGGCGTGGTGCTGGCCAACCCGCTGCATCCCGGTGGCATGGCTGCCCTGCTGCGCCACGGCCTCGGCCGGCTGCGACGGGCGCTGCGCCCCGCCAGCTGAGGCTGGAGCTCAGGCCCGGCGGCGGGCCGACAGGCCGGGCACACCCACCGGGCCGGCGAGGGCCCCCGACGGGGTATCCCGCACGAACGTCCCCGGCTTGCCTTCCGGCGCCAGGCAGCGGCGCACGTACTCACTCAGACAGAAGCTTGACGCGAACATGATCCAGTACCAGGGCTGGAAGGCGATGCCGATGAAGGAGGAACCCACCGTCAGCACCAGCAGCGACATGCCCAGCGCACGCGCCAGTTCCTGGCACCAGCGCAGTTCCTCGATCCCGCGGCACCGTTTCCAGACACGCCACAGCGTTGCGAGCGTCACGGCGATGAGCGCCAAGAACAGCAAAAGGCCCGGCCAGCCCATCTCGCTCAGCAGTTCGAACCACGTGCTATGCGGCGCGCGCCCGTGCTGCACCCAGCCGTCAGGGTTGGCGCGGTCCGGCGGCATGCGGATGATGTTGGTTTCATAGGCACGGAACCCACCGCCCATCGGATGGTCGCTCACGAAATCGAGCGCCCACTGCCAGACCTTGATGCGGGTGAGCGCGGACGACTCCTGGTTGAAGTCGTCGATCGTGCCCATGCGTTCCTTCCAGCGGTCTGGCGAGAACAGCAGGATCAGGATGCCAAGAATGGCGATGGCCAAGGCGGCTGCCACCTTGGCACGTGTCTGCAGCCAGTACAGAAAGCCCAGCACGGCAAGACACACCAGCCCGGTGCGTGCGCCGGTGCCGATCATCGCGGTGATGCAGAGCATTGCGTAGATCGGGTAGAAGATATTGCGGATCTTCTTCCACGGCACCAGGATCGAGTGCTCGCGCAAGAACAACAGCAGCGGGATGAACATTATCGCCACGGTGGCCATGGCACTGGTTTCCGACAGGCCGAAATCGCCCTGAATCGCGGTCATGCGCCATTTGTATCCACCGCCCGTCACCGCGCCCTTGATGCCCACGCCGATCAGATGCATGCCCGAGGCCAGGATGTGGGTTTGCAGCAGCGCCTCGATCTGCACGCGGCTACGGATGACGAAAGGAATGAACCCGGCGAAAAGCACGGCCTTGATGGCCCAGTCCCATTTGAGCCAGGCGCTGTTGGGCCGCACCGCCCAGGTCAGCGTGGCGGTCATCCACACCGCCATCGCGCCGATCATGATCATGAACATGCCCAGCCGCGGCGCCGCCTTGCGGTCCATCAGCACATACATCAGAAGCGCGGCCGACCCCATCACGGCGGCAACGGGCATTCCGCTGAGGATACTCGACAGGTGCTGCGGGTAGAAGGAATCAACCCAGACATACCCGAGAGTGCCGACGAAGGGTGTCAGGAAGCCTCCGGCCAGCAGGCCGACATAGGCCACGAAGATGAGAATGTCGCTGATGCCCATCAGTCGCTCGCTCCCGCCTGCCCTGTCATCGGCGCCCCAGGAACCGTGCCGGCCGCTCATGCCGTGTCGGGGCGGCGGGTTCCGGCCGTTTCGCGGGTGCCTTGCCGGGCGGCCGCGGCCGCTCGAACCAGGGCAGGTCGCGATCCCGGCGCATGGCAAACAGGATCACGACAGCGAGCATCCCCAGAGACACCACCAAGGCGAACAGATCAACCATGCCAGCCTCCTACAGGGTGCGGGAACAAAGCGTGGCTGTATACCGCCGCGGGTTGCACCAATGCAAAGCATCGCCCCCGTTCATGCCGCGCGCGCTTGGTGCGGGGGCGCGAAGCGGAACAGCGCGTGCCAGGCGGCGAACATCGCCTCCTGGTCGAACACCGCTTCTGCGCGGCGCCGGTTGGCATCCCCCAACAGCGCCCGCCGCGCGGGATCGGCCAGCAGCCCGGCCAGCGCGGCCGAGAGTGCCGCCCCCTCCTGCGCCACCACCTCCGCCCCATTCTCCGGCGCCAGCATGGCGCGCACGTCGCCCACGTTGGTGGCAGCCACAGGCAGCCCGGCGGCCATCGCCTCCAGAACCGAGAGCGGCATCTGCTCCGTATCCGACGACAGCGCGAACACATCGAACCCGGCATAGAGCGCGGGCGTGTCGGCCACGTGGCCGGGGAAGGTCACGTCCTGCGCCACGCCCAATGCGGCAGCCAGCGCCTCCAGCCCCTCCCGCTCCGGCCCGCCGCCGGCAATCACCAGCCGGCAGGGATGCTGCGCCCGCACCGCCGCGAAGGCGCGCAGCAGCCGGGCAAGGTTCTTCTCAGGCCGCAGCGCCGCCACCGTGCCGATCACCGGAACGTCGTTGGCGTGGCGCGGCACCGCGAAGCGCGCCAGGTCGACCCCGTTCGGCACGTAGTGCACATGCCTACGCGGCAGGCGCCAGACCTCGGTGGCGAGGCGGAACAGCACCTGGGACGGCACCGCCACGGTCGCGCGGCGCAGCAGCAGCCGGCGCGTCCAGACCCGGCGCGGCAACTGGCGATCGCGTTCCTCCGGGCCGAACCCGTCTTCCACGTGCAGGTGGCGCACCAGGCCGGGCGTATTGGCCATCGCCCATTCGATGCTGCCCCAGTTGCTGGTCACCAGCGCATCGGGCCGCAGCGCGGCGAGCACGGCGCGGAAGCGGCGGCGGTTGCCCAGCGTGTCCCCCTTGCGGACCTCGACGGCCGGGAACGCCACATCCAGCCCGGGATCGAGCCGTTCCCGGCAGGCGGTGTTGCCGTCCATGGCGACGATGGCGTGGCGGAACTCCCGCCCAAAGCGGTTGGCGAGTGCCGCGAAGCGCACCTGCGCCCCGCCCACGGCGAAAGTGGCAAAGACATGCAACAGCAAGGGTGTGCTCATGCGGCCACCCGGACCTCGACGGCGCGGGCCTCAACCACCGCAGGCCCGGCCATCGGCTGCCAGCCGCGATCGCGCTTGCCGTCCGTCATGTTGAACGGGGCCACCATGCCGCGCGAGCGGAGCGTGTGCCTTGCAGCCATCGTCACCGCCAGGCTGGCGGCGGCACCTGCGCTCGCGTCGACGATGGCGGCGATCGAATGCCCCGGCAGGGTGCGCCGGGCGCCGGCATGCACACGGGAGATGAAGCCGGCGCCGACCAGGCAGATGCGGCTCATCGCGTCAGGCCAAGGCGAGGGTTGCGTCGGCCGAGCTGCCCGTGGCCGCCGGCAGCTCGTGGAACAGGAAGCCTTCGAACACCAGCAGCTGCCACAGCGCCATCGAGTGGTCGAAGGCGCCGGCCTCGTGCTCGTCCAGCAGGCGGGCGATCGCCGGGCGCTCGAACAACCCGCTGTCCAGCATCGCCGGGCCCAGCAGCCGCTCGCGCAGGCGCCCCATGCCGGCGCGGAACGACCCGGCCAGCGAGGTGGCGAAGCCTTGCTTCGGCCGGTACAGCACCTCGCGCGGCAGATGCGGCTCCATCGCCTTCTTGAAGATGTATTTCCCCTCGCCGCCGCGCAGCTTCAGCCGCCGCGGCAGCGAAAGCCCCCATTCCACGAAGCGGTAATCCAGGATCGGCGCCCGCACCTCCAGCGAATTGGCCATGCTGGCGCGGTCCACCTTGGTGAGGATGCCGCCGGAGAGCCAGGTTTGCAGATCGGCATACTGCGCCTGCACCAGCGGGTCGTCGGTGCCCGCCTCCTCCATCAGCGCCGGGATGCGCGCGCCGGGGTCGTAGCCGCCCAGCGTGCTTGCCAGCATCGGCGAGAACAGCGCGCGCCGCTGCTCCTGGTGCACGCGCGTCACGGTGCGCAGGTAGCTCGCGGCGGAATCCAGGCTCAGCTCGGTCAGCGTATATTTCGCCCGCAGCCAGCGCGGTGCGCCATCGAGCTTCGGGTAGGCGCGCGCCAGGGTGCCGAACACCGCCTTGCGCATGCCAGACGGCACCAGCCGTCGCACCCCCTCGGTCAGGACATGCCAGCGATAGCGGCGGTAGCCGGCGAACACCTCGTCCCCGCCATCGCCGGAGATCGCCACGGTCGCGTATTTGCGCGCCAGGGCACACACGCTGTGCGTGGGCACCGAACTCTGGTCGCCGAACGGCTCGCCGAAGATGCGGCCCTGCAGGCGCGCGGCATCGATCATGTCCACCGCCGCCGCGCGCTCGTTGTGCTGCGCGGTGCCGTAGCGCCTGGCCACCATCTCGGCATAGGGCGTCTCATCCTCGGCGCCGTCGAAGCCGATGGTGAAGGTATCCAGCGTGCCGCTGCGCTGCGGGGCGGCCAGGGCCACCACGGCGCTGGAATCGACGCCGCCCGAGAGGAACGCGCCCAGCGGCACGTCGGCGATCATGCGCTGGCCGACGCTGTGGCGCAGCTGGTCCACCAGCGCCTGCCCCGCCTCGCGTGCATCCATCTTCGCCGTCGCGGTCGGCACGCTCCAGTAGCGCTGCGGCACCACGCGGCGGCTGCCGCGCTCCACCAGCAGGCTGTGCGCCGCCGGCAGCTTCAGGATGCCCTCATAGATCGTGCCGGGATCGGGGATGTAGCCGTAGGTGAAGAAGTCATCGACCGCCGTGGCGGAAACGCGGCGCGCCAGTCCCGGCACATGGGCGAAGGAGGAAAGCTCGCTGGAAAACGCCAGGCTGCCATCTTCCAGCTTGGCGTAGTGCAGCGGCTTCTTGCCCAGCCGGTCGCGCGCCAGGAACAGCTGCCCGCGCCGCCGGTCCCAGATGGCGAAGGCGAAGAAGCCGTTGAGGTGCTGGACGCAATCCGGCCCCCACTCCTCCCAGGCATGCACGATGGTCTCGGTATCGCACTTGGTGCGGAACACATGGCCGCGCCCCTGCAGCAGCGCCATCAGTTCCCGGTAATTGTAGATCATGCCGTTGAAGACGATGGCCACCGACCCGTCCTCGTTGAACATCGGCTGCTCGCCGCCGGTGGGGTCGATGATCGCCAGGCGCCGGTGGCCGAAGCCCAGCCCGGGCTCGGCATGGAAGCCATCCCCGTCCGGCCCGCGATGCGCCAGCGCCGCCGTCATCCGGCGCAGCACGCCAATGTCCGCCGGCCCGCCATCAGGCCGAAAGATCCCCGTGATGCCGCACATCAGGCCGACCCACCCGTCATCCAGCCTCCGTTACCGCCGGCACACCCGGCGAACTCTCCGCCGCCCGTGTAGCACAGGCGCCCGTTCTACGCGGCATAACGTTACCGACAAGCGTCATCCAAACTCGCACGCGCCCGTCACCAATTGGTCAAGAAGCCCGCGATGCCGCATCATCCCGGCGGGAGGACTCCAGCATGACCGACAGCCTGCTCGCCCGCTTCCGGCTCGATGGAAAGGTGGCCGCCATCACCGGCGGCGCCAGCGGCATCGGCCTGGCCACCGCCGCCGCCCTGCGCGAGGCCGGTGCCACGGTGTGGCTGCTGGACCGCGATGAGGCCGCCGCCCAGCGCGAGGCTTCACGCCTCGGCGGCCATGCCCTGGCGATGAACGTGGCCGAGGAGGCGGAGGTGGATGCCGGCTTCGCCCATATCGCCACAGCGTCCGGCCGGCTGGACATCCTGGTGAACAACGCCGGCACCGCCATCCGCCGCCCCTCCGTGGAGCTCTCGCGCGCCGACTGGCAGACGGTGGTGGACGTGAACATGACCGGCGCGTTCCTGTGTGCCCGCGCCGCCGCCCGCCACATGCTCGGCTTCGGCAATGGCGGCGCCATCGTCAACACCGCCTCGATCATGGGGCTCTCCGGCGGCGGGCTCTATCCCAACATCTCCTACCAGACCACCAAGGGCGCCATCGTGAACATGACCCGCGCCCTGGCGGTGGAATGGGCCAAGCAGGGCATCCGCGTGAACGCCGTGGCCCCCACCTGGGTGCGCACCGGC
>JBIKOJ010000133.1:0-14685 GCA_044358135.1 Acetobacteraceae bacterium
GTCCCCCGGCCCCGAGACGCCAAGCGTGGTCTCACGGCCGCGATGACCAGAGAACATTTCGACCGTGCCTTCAATGACGACATGTAGGAAGTCGGCCGACTCGCCGGTACGGATCAACTCCACATGAGCAGGAAATCGCTGCAGGAACGCGCCGCGCAGCATGGCCTCGACCTGATCTGACTCGACATCGCGGAAGAAGGGGATGCGCCGCATCTCCTCCAAATCCTGGCTTCGCATGGCTCACCTCCACGCAGCACCATAGCACCCAGCGCAGTTCCTCGCTTGACTATTGTCAAACAAAACTTCGTGCAACGTCACTTTAACGATTGATCCGATCCCACGCCCGACGTGCTATATGCCGACAGCAGCCTTGAATCGTCGCAGAGCTGAACAGGACTTGACCTATATCAATCCCAACCTGAGCGCCCACGATCAGATGTCCCGACCGGACGCCACGCGTCGTAAGGAAGGGGGCATGAATGTCCAGCGCCACTGCATCATCCGCCATACAGGGCGGGCCTGAACAGGGCCGCGCGTTATGGTTCTCGACCATTGCCTTCACAGTATGCTTCGCAGTCTGGACGATCTTCGCCATCATCGGTGTGCAGATCAAACGCGACCTGGGGCTGAGTGAAACTCAGTTCGGCCTGCTGGTCGGAACGCCGATCCTTACTGGCTCACTGATTCGCCTGATCCTCGGCATCTGGGCAGACCAGTACGGCGGCCGGATGGTGTTCACCTTCACCATGCTGTCGGCAGCAGTGATGACGGCCCTGCTGACGCTTGCCTACGACTACCCGACCTTTCTGCTTGCCGCCCTGGGCGTTGGCATCGCGGGTGGTTCCTTCTCGGTCGGAGTGGCCTATGTGGCCAAGTGGTTCCCGAAGGAGAAGCAGGGCACGGCGCTGGGCATCTTCGGGGCCGGCAACGTCGGCGCTGCTGTCACAAAATTCGCAGCACCCGTGATCATGGTGGCCTACGGCTGGAAAACTGTCGCGCTGATCTGGGCCGCGGCATTGCTGGTCATGGCCGTCATTTTCTTCCTGTTTACCAAGGACGATCCCGACCTGGCCCGCCGCCGCGCCACCGGGGCGAAGCCTGAACCGCTCTCCGCCATGCTGGAGCCGTTGAAGAACATTCAGGTATGGCGCTTCTCGCTCTATTACTTCTTCGTCTTCGGCGCCTTCGTGGCGCTGGCGCTGTGGCTGCCGCGCTACCTGATCGGCGTCTATGGGCTGGATATCGTCACCGCCGGAATGGTGGGCGCGGCGTATTCCATTCCGGCTTCGATCTTTCGCGCCTATGGCGGACATCTGTCCGACAAATTTGGCGCGCGCCGCATCATGTACTGGACATTCATGGTCTCGGTCGTCTGCACCTTCATCCTCTCCTACCCACCGACGGACTACGTGGTTTATGGCATCCAGGGGCCGGTCAGCTTCAGCCTGTCCATGGGGCTGATCGGCTTTATGGTCGCGACCTTCACGCTCGGCTTCTTCATGAGCCTCGGCAAGGCTGCCGTCTTCAAACACATCCCGATCTACTACCCCGGCCGCGTTGGTGCAGTCGGCGGCATCGTCGGCCTGGTGGGTGGCCTCGGCGGCTTTGTCCTGCCCATTGCTTTTGGTGTGCTGAATGACCTGACCGGCGTGTGGCAAAGCTGCTTCTGGCTGCTGTTCCTCCTCGTCGCGATCTCGCTCATCTGGATGCACATCGCTATCCGCCAGATGGAACGTCAGGCTGCCGAGCAGGGCGTGGCTGCAGCAAGCCTTCCCGAACTGCCCGAGATGCAGCCGATCCATGGCACGGCGCAGCAAGGTGCGCTGGCTGCCATCGGACCAATTCAGGACTGGCGGCCTGAAGATAAAAGCTTCTGGGAAAGCGGCGGGCGGGCGATCGCGCGGCGCAACCTCTGGATTTCCGTGCCTTGCCTGCTGCTCTCCTTTGCGGTCTGGATGGTATGGTCCGTCGTCGTCGCGAAGCTGCCGGGCGTGGGCTTCGCCTTCACCAATGAACAGCTGTTCTGGCTCGCATCCCTGCCGGGCCTGTCGGGCGCGACCCTGCGCATCGCCTACAGCTTCATGCCCGCGATCTTCGGCGGCCGACTGTGGACGACGCTGGCCACTTGGTCGTTGCTCATTCCCGCGCTCGGCATGGGCTTCGCCGTGCAGGAACCGGCCACGCCCTATTGGATATTCCTGATCCTGGCGCTGTTGTGCGGTTTCGGTGGCGGTAACTTTGCCTCTTCCATGGCCAATATCTCCTTCTTCTTCCCCAAGAGCGAAAAGGGCAGCGCGCTGGCGATCAATGCGGGCCTCGGCAATCTGGGGGTCAGCGTGGTGCAGTTCGTCGTGCCGCTCGCGATCACGGCCGGCGTGTTCGGCTGGCTCGGTGGCTCGCCACAGACAGCGACGGTGGCCGGCATCACGACGACGCTGTGGTTGCAGAATGCCGGCTTCGTCTTCGTGCCGGGCATCATCGCATCGGCCTTCGCGGCTTGGTTTGGGATGAGCGATATCGCAACAATGAAGGCATCCTTCGCCGACCAGGCGGTGATCTTCCGGCGCACCCACAACTGGATCATGTGCTGGCTCTACACCGGCACCTTCGGTTCCTTCATCGGATTCTCGGCAGCCTTCCCGCTGCTTTCGCGGATCCTCTACCCCGAGGTGAACGCGCTGCAATACGCCTTCCTGGGCCCGCTGGTCGGCGCGTTGTCACGCGCGGCGGCAGGTAAAGCGTGCGATCGGATCGGGGGCGGTCGGATCACTTTCTGGGTCTTCATCGCAATGTCGGCGGGCGTCATGGGTATCCTCTATGCCATCGGCATGAAGGGCGTCCCGAGCTCCTTCCCAGTCTTCTTCGCGAGCTTCCTGTTCCTCTTCGCCGCGACCGGCATCGGCAATGCCTCCACGTTCCAGATGATCCCCGCGATCATGCGCAAGGAGGTGGCACGGCTGGAGCCTGGCCTCAACGCGGCGGAGCGCGTGAAGCAATCGGACAAGGAGGCGGCGGCCATCATCGGCTTCACCTCCGCCATTGCCGCCTACGGCGCTTTTTTCATCCCCAAGAGTTTCGGCACCTCCATTGCCATGACCGGCGGTGCCGAGACGGCGCTCTACAGCTTTCTGGGCTTCTACGTGAGCTGCGTGCTGGCGACCTGGTGGTTCTACACGCGCCGTGGCGGCCTTCTCTACGACATCGAGCATGGCGGCCGCGCCAATCCCGCCATCACCGCTGCGAAATGATACAGACCGATAGCCGAGGCATCACAACATGAGCCATTTTCTCGATCGCCTGACCTTCTTCAAGAAAGTTCAGGAGCCGTTCTCAAACGGTCACGGCATCACGACGAACGAGGATCGCCGCTGGGAGGACGGCTACCGCAAGCGCTGGCAGCACGACAAGATCGTGCGCTCCACGCATGGGGCGAACTGCACCGGCTCCTGCTCGTGGAAGATCTACGTGAAGGGCGGCATCGTCACCTGGGAAACCCAGCAGACGGATTATCCCCGCACACGCCCTGACCTGCCCAATCATGAACCGCGCGGCTGTTCACGCGGTGCCTCCTACAGCTGGTATCTCTACTCGGGCAACCGCGTTAAGTATCCGCTCGTGCGCTCACGGCTGATCAAGCTGTGGCGTGAGGCGCGGGTAATGATGACGCCGGTGGCGGCCTGGGCCTCGATCGTCGAGGCCCCGGAAAAGCGCGCTGCCTATGTCACTAAGCGTGGCCATGGCGGCTTCGTGCGCGCCCCCTGGGACGAGGTGCAGGAAATCATCGCGGCGGCCAATGCCTACACGGCCAAGACCTATGGCCCCGACCGGATTTTCGGCTTCTCGCCCATCCCGGCCATGTCGATGGTCTCCTATGCCGCGGGGTCGCGCTACCTGTCGCTGATTGGCGGCGTCTGCATGTCTTTCTACGACTGGTACTGCGACCTGCCGCCTGCATCACCGCAAACCTGGGGTGAGCAAACCGACGTTCCGGAATCTGCCGACTGGTATAATGCCGGCTTCATCATTCTATGGGGCTCCAACGTCCCGCAGACGCGCACGCCGGACGCGCATTTCTATACCGAGGCGCGCTATCGCGGCATGAAGAGCGCAGTGATCTGCCCGGATTACTCGGAAGCTGCCAAGTTCGGCGACATCTGGCTCTCGGTGAAGCAAGGCACTGATTCCGCGCTCGCCATGGCGATGGGCCACGTGATCCTGAAAGAGTACCACGTCGCGCGGCAGGTGCCGTATTTCCGCGACTACCTGCGCCAGTATACCGACATGCCGATGCTGGTGAAGCTGGTGCAGCAAGGCGACCAGCTGGTGCCCGAGCGCTTCCTCCGCGCTAGCGACTTCGACCAGTCCCTCGGGGAGGCCAACAACCCCGAATGGAAGACCGTGGCCTTCGACGACACCACCGGGACCATCGTGGCACCGCGCGGCACCATCGGCTTCCGTTGGGGTGAGAGTGGCAAGTGGAACCTCGAGGAAAAGACTTCGAACGGCGAGGCCGCAAAGCTGCGCCTCTCACTCGACGGCATCCAGGACGAAATGGCCGAAATCGCCTTCCCCTACTTCGGCAATATCGAGCATGAGCACTTCACCTCGACCACGCATGCCTCCGTCCTGAACCGTCGCGTGCCGGTGAAGCGCCTGACCCTGGCCGACGGCGAGACGCTGGTTGCAAGCGTGCATGACCTGTTCCTTGCGAACTACGGGGTCGATCGCGGCTTCGGCGGCGACAACATCGCGGCCAGCTATGACGAGGTGGCTCCCTACACGCCCGCCTGGGCCGAAAAGATCACCGGAGTCTCGCGCGACAAGATCATCCAGGTCGCGCGCGAATTCGCGACGAACGCGGAGAAGACCAAAGGTCGTTCGATGATCATCATCGGCGCGGCGATGAACCACTGGTTCCATGCCGATATGAACTACCGCGGCGTCATCAATATGCTGGTGCTGTGCGGCTGCGTCGGCCAGTCGGGCGGCGGCTGGGCGCATTATGTCGGGCAGGAGAAGCTGCGACCGCAGGCCGGCTGGGCACCGCTTGCCTTCGCGCTGGATTGGGGCCGCCCACCCCGGCAGCAGAACTCTACCTCGGCGTTCTACGCGCATACGGACCAGTGGCGCTATGAGACCATGAATGTGGGCGACATCGTCTCCCCCACCGCGCCGAAAGGCCCGTGGGACGGGACGATCATCGACTACAACATCCGCGCCGAGCGCATGGGCTGGCTGCCCTCCGCGCCGCAGCTCGAAACCAACCCTCTGCAGGTCGCGAAGGACGCGGCGGCTGCTGGCATGGCGGCGAAGGACTATGTCGCTAAGGGCCTGAAGGACGGCACGCTGAAGCTTTCCTGCGAGGACCCCGACAATCCGAAGAACTGGCCGCGCAACATGTTCGTCTGGCGGTCGAACCTGCTTGGGTCGTCCGGGAAGGGGCATGAGTATTTTCTCAAGCACCTGCTTGGTACCACGCATGGCGTTCTGGGCAAGGACCTTGGCCCCGAAGGCCGCGCCAAGGCAACAGAGGCGGTCTGGCATGAGCATGCGCCGGAAGGAAAGCTGGACCTGCTGGTGACCCTGGATTTCCGCATGTCCACGACCTGCGTCTATTCGGACATCGTGCTGCCGACCGCCACGTGGTACGAGAAGAACGACCTCAACACCTCCGACATGCATCCCTTCATCCACCCACTGACCAGCGCGGTGGACCCGGCCTGGGAAGCACGCAGCGACTGGGACATCTACAAGGGCATCGCCCAGGCGTTCTCGCGGGTCGCCCCCGAGGTGCTCGGCGTTGAGAAGGATGTCGTTCTCAATCCCATCAAGCACGACAGTGCGCTCGAAATTGCACAACCCTTCGATCCGCGTGACTGGAAGCGCGGCGAATGCGAGCCGATCCCCGGTAAGACCATGCCAATGGTCTTCGAGGTGGAGCGCGACTACCCCGCGACCTATGCGCGCTTCACCGCACTCGGGCCGCTGATGGAGAGCATCGGCAACGGCATCAAGGGCATGGCCTGGAAGACTGGCCATGAGGTTGATCACCTCAAGGCGCTGAACGGCACCCATACGGAAGGCGCCAACAAGGGCCTCGCGCGGATCGTCAGTGACATCGACGCGACCGAGGTGATTCTCATGCTCGCGCCTGAGACGAATGGCGAAGTCGCGGTGCATGCGTGGCAGGCGCTCGGTAAGGCCACGGGCCTTGACCACACACATCTCGCGCTGCCGAAAGAAGATGAGAAGATCCGCTTCCGAGACGTCGTCGCGCAGCCGCGCAAGATCATCTCCGCTCCCACCTGGTCCGGACTGGAAAGCGAGAAGGTCTGCTACAACGCCGGCTACACCAATGTGCATGAGCTGATCCCCTGGCGCACGCTGACAGGTCGGCAGCAGCTCTATCAGGACCATCTCTGGATGCGGGCCTTCGGTGCGGCGCTTTGCGTCTATCGGCCGCCGGTGGATCTGCGTGCCATCAAGCCGGTGATCGACATGAAGCCGAATGGCGAAAAGCAGGTGGTGCTGAATTTCATCACGCCGCACCAGAAATGGGGCATCCACTCCACCTACACCGACAACCTACTGATGCTTACGCTGTCGCGCGGCGGGCCATGCATCTGGATCAGCGAACCGGACGCGAAGCGCGCCGGCATCGTGGACAATGACTGGGTCGAAGCCTTCAACAGCAACGGTGCGCTTGTCGCCCGCGCCGTTGTCTCTCAGCGCGTCAAGGACGGCATGGTCATGATGTACCATGCGCAGGAGAAGATCGTGAACGTCCCGGGCTCACAGATGACGGGCAACCGCGGCGGCATCCACAACTCGGTCACGCGCATCGTGCTGAACCCGACGCACATGATCGGCGGCTACGCGCAGCAGTCCTACGACTTCAACTACTACGGCACGATCGGCACCAACCGCGACGAGTTCGTCATTGTCCGCAAGATGACCGCGATCGATTGGCTCGAACGTCCACACGCCGACGCAACGCTGGTCAAGGGAGAAGTGGCATGAAAATCCGCGCGCAGATCGCCATGGTGCTCAACCTCGACAAATGCATCGGCTGCCACACCTGCTCTGTGACCTGCAAGAACGTCTGGACCAACCGAGAAGGCATGGAATACGCTTGGTTCAATAACGTCGAGACCAAGCCCGGTATCGGCTACCCGAAGGACTGGGAGAACCAGGACAAGTGGAAGGGTGGCTGGAAGCGCAAGCGCAACGGCAAGATCGAGCCGCGCATCGGCGGCAAGTGGCGCGTGCTCGCGAGCATCTTTGCCAACCCGAACATGCCCGAGATCGACGACTACTACGAACCCTTTACCTTCGACTACGAGCATTTGCAGAAGGCCCCGGAGCTGGAGGCCTTCCCCCCCGCGCGCCCGCGTTCGCTCATCACCGGCGAGCGGATGGAGAAGATCGAGTGGGGCCCGAACTGGGAGGAAATCCTGGGCGGCGAATTCGCCAAGCGCTCGAAGGATGCGAACTTCGAAGGCATCCAGAAGGAAATGTACGGCCAGTTCGAAAACACCTTCATGATGTACCTGCCACGGTTGTGCGAACACTGCCTCAACCCGGCCTGTGCGGCGGCGTGCCCCTCTGGCGCGATCTACAAGCGTGAGGAAGATGGCATCGTCCTGATCGACCAGGACAAGTGCCGCGGCTGGCGCATGTGCGTCTCTGCCTGTCCCTACAAGAAGATCTATTTCAACTGGTCCTCAGGTAAGTCCGAGAAGTGCATCTTCTGCTATCCACGCATCGAGGCCGGCCAGCCCACGGTGTGCTCCGAGGCGTGTGTCGGTCGTATCCGCTACCTCGGCGTGGTGCTCTACGACGCTGACCGGATCGAGGCGGCCGCGAGCGTTCCCGAGGAGAAGGATCTCTACCAGTCGCAGATGGACATCTTCTGTGATCCGAATGACCCAGCGGTGATCGCCCAGGCGCGGGCGGACGGGATCAGCGACTCCTGGCTGGAAGCCGCACGCCACTCGCCGGTGTGGAAGATGGCGATGGAGTGGAAGGTCGCCTTCCCGCTGCATCCAGAATACCGCACGCTGCCGATGGTCTGGTACGTGCCACCGCTCTCGCCCATCACCGCCGCTGCAGAAGCCGGTAAGATGGGCATCGATGGCGGGATGCCGGATGTGCGCTCGCTGCGCATCCCGCTGAAATACTTGGCCAACTTGCTAACGGCCGGCGATGAGGCACCGGTGGCCAGCGGGCTTGAACGCATGCTCGCCATGCGCGCCTACATGCGGGCCAAGACCGTCGACGGCGTCATCGACGAGACGATCGCACAGCGTGTTGGCATGACGGCTGCGCAGATCGAGGAAATGTACCACATCATGGCGATCGCGAATTACGAAGACCGCTTCGTCATCCCGACCGCGCATCGTGAGGTCTCCGAGGATGCGTATGAGATGCGCGGCCATTGCGGTTTCTCGTTCGGCGATGGCTGCGCGCCGAGCGAACAATCGGGCAATCTCTTCGGCGGGATCAAGCTGAAGAACGACAGGCCGAAAATGGGGGTGCTGTGATGCGTACGCTCAAGGTACTTTCGGCCCTGCTGACCTATCCGACGGCTGATCTTGTCGCAGCGGGCGCGGAGCTTCGCGCGGTGTTGGATAGGGAGGCCGTCCTGCCGAAGCGCGAGCGGGCCGCGACTGATGCGCTCATTTCCGAACTCGCCACGCATGACCTGTACGATGCCCAGGAACGCTACATCCTGCTGTTCGACCGGACACGCTCGCTTTCACTGCATCTGTTCGAGCATGTGCATGGCGAGAGCCGCGATCGGGGCCAGGCCATGGTGGACCTTATCAAGGTCTATGAGGATGGCGGCTTCACGCCCACCACGGCGGAACTGCCGGACTTCCTGCCGCTGTTCCTCGAATACGCGGCCACCCGCACACCGGGCGAGGCGATCGAGCTGATCGGGCAGCCGGGCCATGTCTTCGCGGCACTGCGGGAACGCTTGGCCAAACGATCTTCACCCTACGAGGCCATCTTCGCGGCTCTCACTGCCCTGTCCCGCGCGAAGCTGGATGCAGCGGCACTTGCAGCGTTACGTGCCGAACCTGATCCGGAGCCCGACGACCTTGAAGCGCTCGATGCGGCCTGGGAAGAGGAGGAAGTGACCTTCGGCCCAGGCTCGGCCGCCGCTGCCTGCGGTACCGATACGCTAGCCGCTAAGCTGCGCCAAGCTGGCCGCCCAGCGCCGGGAATGGAGCCGCCGCCGCGCCAACGTCCGCGTACCGTCATCACCCGTCATACGACCGGTTGAGGAGCAGCCATCATGCGCGACGCTATCTTCCACATTCTCTTCGTCTGGTATCCCTATGTGGCGCTGACGGCCTTCCTGCTCGGCAGCCTGATCCGGTTCGACCGGGAGCAGTACAGCTGGCGCGCAAGCTCCAGCCAGATGCTGCGCAAACGTCAGCTCACCTGGGGTTCGAACCTGTTCCATGGTGGCATCCTTTTCCTGTTCCTCGGGCATGCGGCGGGGCTACTGACGCCGAAATTCATCTACACGCTGTTCATCACCGTCGAGCAGAAACAACTCATCGCCGTGATCGCGGGTGGGGTGGCGGGGGTGGTCTGCTTCATTGGGTTGTCGCTGCTGCTGCATCGACGGCTGTATGACGCGCGCATCCGTGTCACCTCCACGTACATGGATTTGGCTGTGCTCATCATCCTATGGGTCCAACTTTCGCTTGGCCTGATCACGCTGCCCTTCTCACTCGCGCACGCCGACGGTTCGGTCATGCTCATTCTTGCGCACTGGGCGCAGGGCATTCTCACCCTGCAGCCGGTAGATGCGACGACGTTACAGGGTTTGGCATTCCCCTATCTCGCGCATCTTGTATTAGGCATGACGATCTTCCTGATTTTTCCCTTCTCACGCTTGGTCCATGTCTGGTCGGCCCCTGTCTGGTATCTCGGACGACGCGGCTACCAGGTTGTGCGCAGCCGACGGCCGCTGGGCGCTGCAGGCGCGAAGCGAATCCCAACGCAGGCGGCGGAGTGAACGCGATGAGCACAACCTCAGCCTGCGCAGCAACGCCAACGCGCCCTGCGAGCCGCAAGACGATCAGCGTGAACGGCGTGGCGATCACCCGCGCCGCTATTGCGCAGGAGACGCAGAACCACCCGGCCAGCAAGCCGCTCGACGCAATGAAGGCTGCCTCTGCTGCGCTGGTGGTGCGCGAACTGCTGCTGCAGGAGGCGCGCCGGCTCGTCATACCAGTGGAACCCGCCAGCGACGGCGAGGGTCGGCGCGAGACCGAGGAGGAGGCGTTGGTCCGCGGCCTAGTCGAGCGCGAGGTGCGCACACCCGAAGCCGATGAGGCTGCCTGCCGGCGCTTTCATCAGCAGAACCGGCGCCGCTTTCGTACGCCGGATCTCTACGAGGCGCGGCATATTCTGTTGCCCGCGAACCAGCCCGAGAGCCCGGCTCTGGCTGCGGCGATCTTGGCGCAACTGGCGCTCGAGCCGAGCAAGTTCTCGGTTCTTGCACTCGCCCATTCCGCCTGCCCATCTGGCAAGACCGCCGGCAATCTCGGCCAGATCGGACCGGGGCAGACGGTGCCCGAATTCGAGGAAGCCTTGGCGCGCATCACCGTCGGCTCCATCCATCCGGAACCAGTGGAGACGCGTTACGGGCTGCATATCGTGGCGCTCGACCGCCGTATCGAAGGGCGAGATCTGCCCTTTGAAATGGTGCAGGGGCGCATCGCCGAATGGATGGGTGAGAAGGTTCGTCGCGCGGCGATCCGACAGTATGTCTCCATCCTCGCCGGCCGCGCCGACATCCAGGGCATTGACCTGGAAGCGTCAACCTCGCCACTGGTTCAGTGAGGGAGTGCCATGCTGCTCGGCACCATACTTAAGCGCCTGGGCAATGAGGCCGATGCGGCCGAAGCTCTCGACGCCATGGGCGACATCATCCTTCTCACCGAGGTCCAGGCCATGGGAGAACTGCACGATGAGAGCCCCGCGGACTATGTCTGTGGGGCCACCAGGCGCTTCGCCGCGGATGCATCGAGCGAGGATTGGCTTGCGCTGATGACGGCGATTGAGCGCAGTGACGATCCGGCGCGCACCACACTGGACAGGATGCTCCGCTGGTCGCTGGCCCGCGATGCCGCGGGGCCGGCCGCGATGGGTTGCGGCTGCGGCAAGGGCGGGCCGGGCGATGCTCCGGGATGATACGGCGCCACCACCTTTCGCCCTGCTCGATGAGCCGCTGGCCTACATCCTTGCGGCACATCTCCGACAACGCGCCGTCTGCGCGGTGCTGCGGCGATTCGCAACCGATCGTGTCGCGAGTCGCGTCGAAGCCGACAGGATGACCGCCTATCTGACGGGTGATCTGCGCCTGCATCACGAGGATGAGGATCTCGACCTCTACCCGGTGCTCCGGCGCCGGGCTTTGCCTGCGGATGGACTGGGCGTCACCCTAGCGCGGCTCGGCGAGGAACACCGCCAGGGTGCTGCGATGACCGACATCATAGCAGAGGTGCTGTCTGCGAGGCCGGCCGACGACATGGTGCACATCGACACCGCGTCGGGCGAAGTGATGCAGGCCTATGCCGTGAGCGAGGTGCGGCATCTCGCGCTGGAGAATGGTGTGGTGTTGGCGCTTGCGCGCATCCGCCTGACGCGCCCTGACCTGAAGACGATCACCCGCGGCATGAAGCTGCGGCGCGGAGTGGATGGCACATGATCAGCCTTGATCACCTCTTCGACCGCAACATCGCCTGGGCGCACCGCAAGACGGAGCAGGATCCCACATTCTTCCGGCGGCTCTCGGAGCAGCAGGCACCCAAGTATCTATGGATCGGTTGTTCCGATAGCCGCATCACCGCGAACGACGTGCTGGGGCTCGACCCCGGGGAGGTCTTCGTACATCGGAACATTGCCAACATCGTTCACACCAGCGACATGAATATCCTCGCGGTGCTGGAATACGCCATTGATGTCCTCCATGTTCAGCACATCATCGTCTCTGGCCATTACGGCTGTGGCGGGGTGCAGCGCGCAATGGCGGACGAGCGCGGCGCACTGGTGGATCACTGGCTCCAGCCGCTTTCGATGTTCTACCGCAAGCATCGCCGCTTGTTCGATGAGATGGGCAACGCGCAGCACCAGCTCAATCGGCTCTGCGAACTCAATGTTGAAATGCAGATCAGGCGCGTTGCCGCGACCCCGATCGTCGAGGGCGCATGGGCACGCCGCGTGGATCTTCATGTGCATGGCTGGATCTACGGCATGCATGACGGGCTGCTGCGCGACCTCGGCGCCACGGTAGCGACCATCGCGGAACGCGACGCGCTGCCTTCAATCGATCAACGAGTCTTGTTGAGAACAGAACCCCTCAGCCCGCGGCGCCGGCATGCTTTGGAAGCCTTCTCAGCCATCGGGCTGGAGGACACGGCGTCGCCTCCCTGCTGCATGCCGGCCATGAAGGATCTCCCCCGATGACCACCGATGCTCCTATGATCACGGCGCTTGTCTATGCCGAAAGTGCGCTGGCGGACCAGGCGCTACGCCGCATCGTGCGCCAATCCGAAGCTGCCGGTCGCAAGCTCGCGGGCGTTGTGCAACGTGACACGCCCCGTCCCGGCAGGTCCGGCTGTGACATGACGCTGGAGGAACTCTCGACCGGCATTGCCATCGCAATCTCGCAAGATCGCGGGCGGCATGCACGGGGCTGCCGTCTAGACGTTGGCGAGATGGCGAAGGCGATACAACTGGCGTCGTCTGCGCTGCGTGGATCACCCGACCTGCTGGTCCTGAACAAATTCGGCAAAACCGAGGTCGAGGGCGGCGGCTTTCGGGCGCTGATTGCCGAAGCAATCGAGCAGGGGGTGCCCGTCCTGATCGCCGTTCCCTACCGCAACATCGATCCATGGCGGGCTTTCGCGGGTGACTTGGCGCGAGAAATCCACCTCACCGGGACGGACGAAGTTTCGGCGCTGGATGGTCTATGGCCTGCGGGTGCAGTGCTGGCGCCGGCGGCGCCGGAACGGCACGGCGCATGATGTCGGTCCGCTGGAGGATGCCGACGCAGTGATCGACCATATTCTGACGCGCTGCGACGCAGTCCACCGGCAGAACAGGCCAGAGCTGGCCCGCCTCGCACGACGGGTGCAGGCAGCACAAGCTAACCCTCGGGACCTGCCGCGCGGGCTCGCCGAACTGCAGTGCGTGGAATGGGAAATGAAGGCGCATATGCAGAACGAGGAGCATGGGCTGTTTCCCATTCTGCACATCGGCTGGGGCGGCAGGAAGATGACAATGGCAAGGGTATTGATGCGCGACAAGCATGATGACTACGCGGCATGGCGCAGCCAGTTTCCAACGCTGATGCGATGTCATCAGCCGTCCGACAATGTATGCTGCCTCTGGCACGCACTCTATGTGGGGGGCGCAAAATTCACCCCTAGTCTGCGTGTTTATAGACGTATCGATAACGGAATTATGTTTCTGGGCATTGGTGAATGAGCAACGCGGCTATCGGGATCGGCGTGGTCACCGTATCCGATCGGGCCTTCCGCGGAATCTACGCCGACCAGGGCGGACCGGGGATCGAGATGGCGCTCACGCACATCATGGCGTCCCCCTGGCAGGCAGTGCGGCGCATGGTGCCGGACGAACGCCCTGCTATTGAGGCCGCGCTGCGCGACCTGGCGGACATTGAGGGCTGCCCGCTGATCGTCACCACCGGTGGCACTGGCCCCGCGCCCCGCGATGTTACGCCGGAAGCGACTGAGGCGGTTTGCGAACGTCTGCTGCCTGGATTCGGGGAGTTGATGCGAGCCGTCTCGTTACGCTCCGTGCCGACAGCGATCCTCTCGCGCCAAATGGCCGGCACGCGCGGGCGGAGCCTGATCGTGAACCTGCCGGGCAAGCCATCGGCTATCGCCGAATGCCTGGCGGCGGTATTCCCGGCGATCCCGTACTGCATTGACCTGATCGGCGGGCCGCGGATCGAGACGCATCCTGCCGTCTGCGTTGCCTTCCGGCCGAGGGGGGCGTGATGGCGGTGTTCGCGCAAGGCGCTGCACTGGGATGGGCAAGGCCTGTGCCTCTACGCCAAGCGGCTTGAGCTGCCGCGCGCCCGTTCGTCTGGCCGCAGACTGAGAGGGGCACCATCACCCTGACGGCCGCCTTGCCTGGTTGAATCCCGGATCTGACTTAGCGACGCTTTTAAGAGCGCCGTTAAGGACAGGAGCTGGTTCGAGGGTGGAGATCACCTCCGTCGTTGACCCAGGCCGCCCGGGGTTTTGCCCCGGTCACACCACCCACCGGCAAACCCTTCTGAAATCTCACATTCTTCTGGCGCTGGAAATCGGGGGAGACCTCTTTCTCTGAAGGCACTGGCTGGGATGAGGGAACCCAGGCGGAATAGTCTCCGATTGCAGTAAGATGGGTGAGTATACGGGAGGAGGAGCTTGGCGTCGAGCCGAGGCAGTCAGTCGAAAGCGGCAACCACCTCATCTCAGCCTCTGCGTGAAACGATGTAGCGGCGTGCCACGGCAGCGATCGCGATCCAGACCACCAGGCGGAGGCACATGGCACCCACCGTGCGCATCTCGAATGCGCCGCCTGACGTGACCCCTATCTTTCAGCCAGCGATGGGTAGAATCCGCGGTTGATTTGAGCCTTGGGTTTGAT
>JBIKOJ010000134.1:0-14670 GCA_044358135.1 Acetobacteraceae bacterium
CCGAGGTGGGGGCGCGCACCAATGTCGGCGCCGGCACCATCACCTGCAACTACGACGGCTTCGCCAAGCACCGCACGGTGATCGGGGCAGACGTGTTCATCGGCTCCGATTCCATCCTGGTGGCCCCGGTTTCGGTGGGCGACGGCGCGATGGTCACGGCGGGCAGCGTCATCACCCAGGATGTGCCGGCCGATGCCATGGCCTTCGGGCGGGCGCGGCAGGATATCAAGGCCGGGCGGGCGGCGGCGTTCCGGGCGGTAAGACACAAGAAATAAGGCAACAAGTATGTTCTTTTTTGAAAAAAAGAACCAAAAAACTTTTATACCTTTGCGCCGTGGCTAGCCCCAGCGCAAGCGAATGAAGTTTTTTTGCTTCTTTTTGTTCACAAAAAGAAGACTCTTTCTTTCTGCTTCCAGGGGGTTGCATGTGCGGCATCATCGGCGTGATCGGAACGCGGCAGGCGGCCCCGCTGGTGCTGGAGTCGCTGCGACGGCTTGAATACCGCGGCTACGACAGCGCCGGCATCGCCACCCTGGTGAACGGCCATATCGAGCGCCGGCGCGCCCCGGGCAAGCTCGGCAACCTCGCCGCGGTGCTCGATAAGACCCCGCTTTCCGGCACCACCGGCATCGGCCACACCCGCTGGGCCACGCACGGGGCACCGACCGAAGGCAATGCCCACCCGCACGGCACGTCCCGCGTTTCCATCGTCCATAACGGCATCATCGAGAACCACGCCGAACTGCGCGCGGAGCTGGAGGCGGCCGGGCAGCAGTTCAGCAGCGAGACGGACACCGAGACGGTGGCCCAGCTGGTGGACCTGCACCTGAAGCAGGGCATGGCCCCGGTGGAGGCCGCGGGGGCGGCGCTGCGCCGGCTGGAAGGCGCCTACGCGCTGGCCATGGTCTTCGCCGGCCACCCGGAGCTGATGGTCGGCGCCTGCCACGGCGCGCCGCTCGCCGTGGGCTTCGGCGAGGAGGAGATGTTCCTGGGCTCCGACGCGCTGGCGCTGGCGCCGCTCACCCGCCGCATCGCCTTCCTCGGCAATGGCGACTGGACCGTGCTGAGCCGCACCGGCGCGGTGTTCCTGGATGCCGAGGGCACGGAGGTGAAGCGCGAGGTGAAGCTCACCGCGCTGTCCGGCGCCGCCGTGGGCAAGGGCAACTACCGCCACTTCATGGAAAAGGAACTGCACGAGCACCCCGGCGTGATCGGCGATACGCTGCACCAGATGGTGGACCCGGCCAGCCGGGCGGTGAACCTGCCCAAGCTGCCCTTCGACCCCGCCAAGCTCTCCCGCGTCAGCCTCAGCGCCTGCGGCGGCGCCTATTTCGCCGCCATGGCCGGGCGGCACTGGCTGGAGGAAATCGCCCGCCTGCCGGCCGATGTGGATGTGGCCAGCGAGTTCCGCTACCGCGAGCCGCCGGTGATCCCCGGCAGCCTCGGCGTGCTGGTGTCCCAATCCGGCGAAACCGCCGATACCATCGCGGCGATGGACTACATGCGCGCCCAGGGCATGCCGGTGCTCTCCGTGGTGAACGTCCCCGAGAGCACCATGGCCCGCGCGTCCGACGTGGTGATGCAAACCGTGGCGGGGCCGGAAATCGCGGTGGCCTCCACCAAGGCCTTCACCGCGCAGCTCACCGTGCTGGCCTGCCTGGCCATCGCCTTCGCCCGGGCGCGCGGCACCATCGACCAGGCGCGGGAAGCCGCCCTCACCCAGGCGTTGCTCACGGTGCCGGCGGCGGCCGCCGAAGTGCTGGACCAGGCGGCCGCCATCCAGCGCGTCGCCCGCCGCGTGGCCGAGGCGCGCGACGTGCTCTACCTCGGCCGCGGCGCCAACTACGCCATCGCGCTGGAAGGCGCGCTGAAGCTGAAGGAAATCTGCTACATCCACGCCGAAGGCTACGCCGCCGGCGAAATGAAGCACGGCCCGATCGCGCTGATCGACAAATCCGTGCCGATCATCGCCATCGCCCCCTCTGGCCCACTGTTCGAAAAAACCGCCTCCAACGTGCAGGAAGCGGCCGCCCGCGGCGGCCAGATCATCGTGCTGAGCGATGCCGTGGGGGCGGAAAAGCTGCGCAGCATCTCGGTGGATGCGATCGTGATGCCAACCGTGGACCCGTTCGTGGCGCCTATCCTCTACGCCATTCCCGTGCAGCTCCTGGCCTACCACGTGGCGGTGCTGAAAGGCACCGATGTGGACCAGCCTCGCAACCTCGCGAAGTCGGTTACGGTCGAATAGTAAGGCCAGGGCTCTGCCCTGGACCCGCTGGGGCCTTAGGCCCCAGACCCCTAGACTTTGGGCATGAGTCTTCGCCGCGCGAGGCGGGGGCGAGAAGACGGATTCATGATGATGTCGGGCGCGCGGCCGCCTAGGGCGGCGCGCGAGCGGTACGAAAGGGACGGGGAGCGGGCGCGCGCTGACCCGAACGGCGCATGCCGCGGCCGGGGCGGCCGCGGAGGATCCAGCCGATCCAGGCGCGCTGGCGGCGCAAACGGCGCAGGGCGCGCGGGTGGAGTACGGGCGCGAGGTCGTCGATGGTTTCGCCGGTGGAGGAGAAGTGCCAGGTGCGGCCGGGGGCCAGGACGGTCGTGACGGATTTGGTCCCGGTGAGGACGGCCAGCAGGGCGAGCAGGAACTGAAGCAGGGGCGCCGGGAAGTGGACGCGAGTCATCGCCTCCGCCAAGCGGCGAAGGGCGTCGGCTTCGTGCGGTGCGGCGGCAGGATGTGGCATCACTGGTGAGTATGCCAAACGCAACACCGGCGAACAAGGTTTTTAATCCCGTACGTACTCGGGTTGTGAGAGTTTTGCTCACTTAAAGTCAAGGGGTCTGGGGCCTAAGGCCCCAGCGTGTCCAGGGCGGCGCCCTGGCCTTGCTTTTTCGCCTTGGAATCGAAGCGGGCCCCCCGTTGCCGGGAGGCCCGTTGCGTCCTTCGCCCCTGGGGCCGGAACTCAGTCCGCGCCGGCGTGGGCCATGTCGTGGTCTGCCTCGTAGCGCCGGGCTTCCGGCTTGCCGGCACGGAACTGGTCGTAGCGCGAGGTGACGTAGAAGAGCCACAGGCCGAAGCCGCCGATGGTGGCGAGAACCAGGGCCAGGAAGAGCTGTTCGCCGGAGGTCATGGGATGGGTCCTTCGCAAGAGTGAGCATAGGGAGCCATGGCCTGGCGGGGCCGGCATTGATGCAGGTCAATCCGGCAACGATGCTGCCTTATCGCGCTGCGGTAAAATGCGTGTAGGCTCCCGCCAGACCCCATGCCGGAGGCCCCCAGATGGACACCACCCCCACGCAAACCCTGGTTGAACAGGCACGCCGCGTGCTGCCCGGCGGCAGCTTCGGCAATTTGCCGGCGGAGATGATGATCCGCGAGGGCAAGGCGGGCCGGGTGTGGGACGAGGAGGGGCGGGAATACGTGGATTTCCTGCTCGGCTCCGGCCCGATGTTCATCGGCCACGGCCACCCGGAGGTGACGGCGGCGGTGCAGGCGCAGGTGCCGCAGGGCACCACCTTCTTCGCCAACAACCGCCATGGCATCCAGCTGGCCGAAGAGATCGTGGCGGCCATGGCCTGCGCCGAGCAGGTGCGCTTCGTCTGCACCGGCACGGAGGCGGATTTGTATGCGATGCGCGTCGCCCGCGCCTTCCGCCGGAAGGACAAGATCCTGAAGTTCGAGGGCGGCTACCACGGCATGAGCGATTTTTCGCTGATGTCCCTGGCGCCGAAGCGGCCCGGCAATTTTCCGTTCCCGGTGCCGGATTCCGCCGGCATTCCGCGCGCCATCCAGGACACGATGCTGGTGGCGCCGTTCAACGACCTGGAGACGGTGGAAAGCCTGATCCGCGAACACCAGGATGACCTGGCCGGCGTGATCGTGGAGCCGTTCCAGCGCCTGATCCCCCCGGCCCCCGGCTTCCTGCAGGGCCTGCGGAAGATCACCGCCGAACTCGGCATTCCGCTGATCTTCGATGAGGTCGTCACCGGCTTCCGCTTCGCCTATGGCGGCGCGCAGGAATACTATGGCGTGACGCCGGATCTCTGCACCCTGGGCAAGATCATGGGCGGCGGCTTCGCGCTGGCCGCCGTGGCCGGGCGGGCCGACATGATGGCGCATTTCGACCGTGCGGCGGTGGCCGACGAGGATTTCCTGATGCAGGTCGGCACGCTTTCGGCCGCCCCCGTCTCCGCCGTGGCGGGCCTGGCGACGCTGGACGTGCTGAAGCGCCCCGGCACCTATGACCGCGTGTTTGCCACGGGGCGCGAGCTGATGGGCACGCTGGCCGAGCTGCTCGCCTCCGCCGGCCTGCCGGCCCAGGTGATCGGCGAGCCCGTGCTGTTCGACGTGGTGTTCACGCGCGAGACGGTGCGCGACTACCGCGGCACGCTGAAGGGCGACACCGACATGCTGAAGCGTTTCAACGCGGCGCTGCGCAAGCGCGGCATCATGAAGGGCGAGAGCAAGTACTACGTCTCGACGGCCCACACCGAGGCGGATGTGAAACTGACGATCGAAGCCTGGAAAGGTGCGATCTCGGAGATCACAAAGGCGTAGGATGCCGCCGTGCCGGCAACTCCGTCGGGCGCGACGAGAGGAACGGCAGCATGTTTACGGTCGGGCAGATGGTATGGCACCGCGACGGCAAGCGCAGCGGCCGGGTGCTGGAGAGCGATGCGGGCCGGGTCTACATCGTGCAGGACAACGGCTCGGAGCTGGACTTCCCGGAAGCCGAGCTGCGTGCCGCGCCGCCGGCCGGCGCATCGCGCAGCCCGGCGCCACAGCCGGCCGGTTATGCGCCCCCGCCGCGCATCCTGGTGGCCGCCGACATCACGCCGGAGCACAGCAAGGTGCTCGGCGTGGTGCCCGTCCGCACGGTGCAGGCGGTGGCGGCGCTGTATGAGCGCCGGCCCGGCGCGCGGAAGTTCAGCGCGCTGGACGTGGCCGGCAAGCTGAACGTGATCGCCGAGATCACCGCGGTGCCCTACCGAACCATGCGGGAGTGTCGCGACCGGCCCGGTGAGCTGGGCCTGCTGATGGGCAAGGGCCTTGCCGATAGCCAGAAGGCCAGCCGCTAGCCCCCCCCCTTGGCGATCCCGCGCCGGGGGGCTGTAATGCGGCAAGCCGGTTTGGCGTGGGGAGACGGAAAGTGCGCATCGAGATCATCTGCACCGGCGACGAGGTGCTGACCGGCAAGATCGTCAACACGAACTTCAGCTACATGACCCAGAAGCTGGAGGATGTGGGCCTCAGCGTGGTGTGGGGCACCACGGTGGGCGACGACCGGGCGACGCTGCTGAGCGCCTTCCATCTCGCGGCCGGGCGGGCGGATATCGTGATCGTCAATGGCGGGCTCGGCCCGACGGTGGATGACCTCAGCCAGGAGATCGCCGCCCAGGCGGCCGGCGTGGAGCTGGAGCTGCACGCGGGCTGGCTGGAGACGATGGAGGGCTTCTTCACCCGGCGCGGGCGGACCATGCCGCCGAACAACCGCAAGCAGGCCATGCTGCCGGTGGGTTCGGAGATGGTCGACAACCCGATCGGCACCGCTTGTGGCTTTGCGATGGATATCGGTGGCGCGCGCTTCTTCTTCACCCCCGGCGTGCCGCGCGAGCTGCGGCGCATGCTGGAGGAGCAGATCATCCCGCGGCTACTGGCGCGCAGCGGGGCACCGGCGACCATCCGGCTGAAGCGCTACCACGGCTACGGCCTGGGCGAATCGCATATCGACCAGCTGCTGCAGGGGGTGGAGGATCTGGACCCGACCGGCGGCGTGAAGCTGGGCTTCCGGGCGCACTACCCGCAGATCGAGACCAAGCTGACCATTCGCGGCACCGATGCCGCCGACATCGCCGCCAAGCTGGGGCCGGTGGACGCGGAGATTCGCGAGCGCCTGGGCAACTTCATCATCTGCGAGGACGACCAGACGTTGGAAGGCGTGGTCAATGCCGGGCTGGCCGCCGCCGGCGGGCGCCTGGCGGTGGTGGAGACCTTCACCGCCGGCCACATCGCCATGCGCCTGGCGCATCTGCCGGGTGCGGAGGCCGTGTTCCGCCGCGGCCTGGTGGCCCGCGAACGCGGCCAGGTGTTCGAGTCACTCGGCCTGCCGCCGCACCTGGATATCGGCGAATACACCGAAGCCGTCGCAGCCGAGGTGGCCTCCGCCGCCCGCGAGCAGGCCGGCGCGAGCCATGCCCTGGCGGTGCTGATCGACCTCGACGAAGGGGCCGACCGCATGGATCTCGGCGGCACGATCTGGGTGGCCGTGGGCCGCGAAGGGGACACGGTGGTGCGCCGCGCCCGCATCCTGGGCGGGCGGGAATGGATCCGCCTCGGCGCCGTGGAAATGGCGCTGGATTGCCTGCGCCGCTACCTGCAGGGCCTGCCGGTGATCGAGCGGACCGATTTCGAGAAGCGATGACGCGGCTTCACCGCCCGGCCGCCGGGCTGTAGAAGTCCTGTTCAAGCAATAGCCCTGGGGGGGCGTCCATGCCGGTGCGTATTGAACACAGCCCGCAACAGGGCCATGTGCCCTCCTTGGAGCAGGGCGACATCCCCGGACCGGGGCGACGGTCCCTGCTGCGCGGGAGTGCACTCACCGCCCTGGGCGCGGCGCTGGCGATGGCGGTCCCGCTGGGGCGCCAAGGCGGTGGTGTTCTCCCCGTTGCCAACGCACAGGGAAAGGGACCGCAGATGCTCGACTATCCCGGCAAGGACAAAGGGCTCGTGGTGCTCGGCGACAAGCCGCTGGTGGCGGAAACGCCGGAGCACCTGCTCGATGACGACACCACGCCGACCGAGAAGTTCTTCGTGCGCAACAATGGCGGCCTGCCGGATGAGGCCGTGAACGCCGATGCCTGGAAGATCACCATCCAGGGCGAGGTGAACACCCCGCTGTCGCTGACCCTGGGCGAGCTGAAGCAGCGCTTCCAGGCGCAGACGCACCGCATGGTGATGGAATGCGGCGGCAACGGCCGCGCCTTCTTCGCCCCCAGCGCGCGCGGCAACCAGTGGACCAACGGCGGCGCCGGCTGCGCGGAATGGACCGGCGTGAAGCTGGCCGACGTGCTGGCCGCTTCCGGGCTGAAAGACACCGCGAAGTTCACCGGCAGCTGGGGCACGGACCCGCATCTCTCGGGCGATCCGGAGAAGCGGGTGATCAGCCGCGGCAACCCGCTGGCGAAATCCATGGATCCGCACACGATGATCGTGTGGGGCATGAACGGAAAGCCGCTGACCCACATCCATGGCGGGCCGGTGCGGCTGATGGTGCCGGGCTGGCCGGGCTCGCTTTCCACCAAGTGGCTCAGCACCGTGCTGGTGCGCAGCACGCCGCATGATGGCGCGGGCATGGGCGGCACCTCCTACCGCGTGCCCGTGGTGCCGATCGTTCCCGGCAGCAACAACGACGGCAAGAGCTTCCGCGACCTGGAGGCGATGCCGATCCGCAGCATCGTCTCCGCGCCCTCCAACGGCACGCGGCTGGCGGCTGGAACGCGGTCGGTGGCGGTGCGCGGCGCGGCCTGGGGCAGTGCCACGGGCGTGGCACGCGTGGAGGTCTCGGCCGATGCCGGGCAGACCTGGCAGGCCGTGGCGATGACGCCGCCGCGCAACCCGTTCGACTGGACGCGCTGGACCCACACGCTGAACCTGCCCAGCGACGGGTATTTCGAGATCTGGGTGCGCGCGACCGATCGCAGCGGGATCACCCAGCCGCTGGTGGCGACGAACTGGAATCCGCAGGGCTACGGCGCCAACCCGATCAACCGCATCGCCGTGCTGGTGGGCTGATGCGGCTCGCCTTGCTGCTCGGCGCCGCCCTGGTGGCGGCCCCCGCCTTTGCGCAAACCGTGGCGCCGAGTGATCCGGCCGACTACCCGGATGCACCGGGGCGGGAGGAGGCGGTTGTGTTCTGCGGCGCGTGCCACAGCTTCCGCATCGTCGCGCAGCAGGGCATGACCCGCGCGCAGTGGGACGAATCGCTCAAGTGGATGGTCCAGCGCCACAACATGCCGGAACTGGACAAGGAGGATCTGGATGTGATCCTCGCCTACCTGGAAAAGGCCTTCCCGCCCAAGGCACCCGCCGGCGGCCGGCCTGGCTGGGCCAACCCCTTCGCGCCGCAAAGGTAGCTTGCCGCCATGATCGACAACCCCCCGATGCTGACCATCCACCGCGGCTGGGCCCGGCCCGACCCCGCCCTGGTGGCGGCGTTCCGCGGCGCCCAGACCTCCCACGTGTGCGACGCCATGGAAGGCCGCGGCGCGGTCGATTGGCAGATCAAGCCGGTGGACCCCGGCAACGGCGTGTTCTGCGGCCCGGCGCTCACCGCCTGGGCCTACCCCGCCGATATCGCCGCCATGTTCGGCGCGCTGGCCGAAGCGCAGCCCGGCGATGTGATCATGCTGGCCTGCGACGGCTTCACCGCCACCGCCGTGATCGGCGACCTCGCCGCCGGGATGATGAAGAACAAGGGCGTGGCCGCTTTCGTGACGGACGGGCTGGCGCGGGACCGGGCGGGGATCGTCGCCACCGGTCTGCCGCTGTTCGCCAAGGGGATCGTGCCGAACTCGCCTGCCCTCAACGGGCCAGGCACGGTCGGCGCGCCGGTGGTGCTGGGCGGGGTGCATGTGTGTCCCGGTGACATCATCGTGGGCGACGCCGATGGCGTGGTGGTGGTGCCACAGGCCCGCGCCCGCGAGGTGCTGGAAACGCTGGGGCGCATCCGCACGGCCGAGGCGGCGATGGAAGCGCAGGTGAAGGCGGGGCTGACGCTGAGCGGCAAGGCAGAAGCGATGGTGGCTGCGGCACGGATCATCAAAGCGTAAGAATCTTCTTTTTCTGAAGAAAAAGAAGCAAAAAGACTTTTGTTCGTTGGGTGCGGAGGGGCCGCATCAAACGAACAAAAGTTTTTTGGTTCTTTTTTTCAAAAAAGAACGCGCTTGCTTACAGCAGCCGCGCCAGCCCATCGAACTCCGCGATGGAAAGCGTCTCCGCCCGCCGCTCCGGCGCGATGCCGGCCCGCGCCAGCAACGCCTCCCCACCCAGCGGCTTCAACGACCCGCGCAGCATCTTGCGGCGTTGGCCGAAGGCGGCGGCGGTCAGGCGTTCCATGGCGGCGAACAGGGCGGGCGGCGGCTGTTCGGCGTGCGGGGTGATCACCACCACGGCGGACCAGACCTTGGGTGGCGGCACGAAGGCCGAGGGCGGGATGCGCATTCGCAGCTCCACCTTGCACAGCCACTGGGCCAGCACCGAAAGCCGGCCATAGGCATCGCTGCCCGGGGCGGCGGCGATGCGCTCGGCCACTTCCTGCTGGAACATCAGGGTCAGGCGTTCCCACTGCGCGGCCTGCTTCAGCCAGCCGACCAGCAGCGGGGAGCCGATATTGTAGGGCAGGTTGGCGATGATCTGGCGCGGGGCGGGCACCAGGGTGGTGAGGTCCAATGCCAGCGCATCGGCCTCCACCAGGCGCAGGCGCGTGGGGAAGGCCTCGGCCAGTTCGCGGATGGCCACGGCGGCGCGGCGATCCACCTCCACGGCCACCACCTGCTCGGCGGCGGTCTCCAGCAGGGCGCGGGTGAGGCCGCCGGGGCCGGGGCCTACTTCCACCACGTGGCGCCCGGCGAGGTCGCCGGCCTGGCGGGCGATGCGGGAGACCAGGCCGGGATCGAGCAGGAAGTGCTGGCCCAGGCTGCGGCGGGCATCCAGCCCGTGGCGGGCGATGACCTCGCGCAGCGGCGGGAGGGCGGCGCCGCTCAGGAGCGGATATCGATGGTGGCGCGGCGCTGCAGCTCGCGCATCAGCTGGCGGCCGGTCAGTTCCACGCGCTCGGACAGGATGCGCTGGCTCAGCTCGCGCGGCGTCGGCACGCCGAGGTTCTTGGTCTCGCGGGAGCAGACCATCAGCACCGCCACGCCGTCCTCGGCGATCAGCGGCTGGCTGGTGCGGCCCAGCGGCAGGCTGGCGACGATGTCGCGCAGCGCCGGGTTGCCGATGCCGTCCACCCGGAGCTCGCCGGGGTCGGCCGGGCGGCCGGCGCCGGCGGCGGTGTTGGCGCGTTCGATATCGTCGCAGCTGCGCGCCGCGGCGCCGGCGGCGCGGGCCTTTTCCAGCGTGGCGCGCTGCTCCTCGGTGGGGGCGGCGGCGTTGAGGCGGCTGGCAAAGGGGAAGAAGGCCTGGCGGATATGGGCCACCACGGCATTGTCGCTGCCGATCACGCGCTTGGCGCGCAGCGTGACGATGGAGAGCCCGCCGGGCACGCGGATGGGGTTGCTGACGGCGCCGGCCGGCATGATCTGCACGATGCGCAGCACCTCGGGGTCGAGCTGGTTGGCCTGCACCCAGCCGAGGTCGCCGCCCTGCAGCGCGGTCTGGCTCTGGCTGAACTGGGCCGCGACCACGCCGAAATTGGCGCCGGAGCGGAGCTGGGCGATGATGGTATCGGCAAAGCGCTGGGCATCGGCGGCCTGGCGGGCCTCGCCGATCGGCACGAAGATTTCCGCCACGCGCCATTCCTGCTGGCCCACCTGGGTGCGCAGTGCGGCTTCCAGCTCGCTGATCTCGGTGGGCGACACCTCCGCATTGCGGCCGAGCAGGCCACGCAGCAGGCGGCTCCAGCCGATCTGCACGCGGATCTGGTCGATCATGGTGCGCAGGTCCACCCCGGCCGCGGCCAGGCGCTGGCGCAGCATGCCGCGCGGCAGGCCGTTGCTGGCCTCGATCTCGCCGATGGCCGCGGCAATCTCCTGGTCGGAAATGGCGATGGCGCGGCGCTGCAGCTCCTGCAGGCGCAGGCGCTCGTCGATCAGCTGGCGGCGGACCTGGGGCAGCAGGCGGTCCAGCACATCCTGCGAGACGGGCAGGCCGGTGGAGAGGGCGAAGAGGCGGGCACGGTTGTCCATGTCGCCGATGCTGATCACGTCGCCGTTCACCACGGCGGCGATCGCGGCACCCTGGGCCGGGTTGAGGCGCGGGGCACGCGCCTCGGCCGGCGCGGCCGGCTGCTGCGCCAGGGCGGGGCTGGCCGCCGGCAGGAACGGCAGCGGCAGGGCAGCCACGGCGGCGAGCAGAAGGCCGAAGACGGGGGTCAGGACACGCATCGACGCAGCAGGCTCCTCAATGCCGGGGCGCGCCACGGCCGCCCATGTGCAAAGCACGCCAAGGCAGGCGCCGCAAGTGCGGCGGCGGCCGGTTCACGGCTACATGGCATTGAAGCCGAACTGCCCGACCGTCTTGAAGGTGAGCTGGAACAGGATGATGGAGGCGCCACGGTCCCCGTTCACGGAGGTGTGGCGGCGGGAGACGGTGGCATCGAACACGAAGCACTCGTCCTCGTAGGTCAGGCGCAGCCCGTCGCTGACGCCCTTGCCCAGGCGGATATCCCGCCGGGCGAAGGCGCCCAGGCGCCAGTTGTCGGTCAGGCGGGTGGAGACATTGGCCGTCACCTCGTGGCGCGGCTTGGTGAAGGCATCGAGGTTGGCGGCCGACTCGTAGAGCAGGAACGGGTTGGTGGTGGTGTAGATGTAGCCGGCCCCCACCCGCAGCTTGTCGGTGCCGACGGTGCCCAGGGCATCGATGAAGCGCGGCTGGAAGCTCTTCTTGTCCCAGCGCTGGCGGGAGGTGAGGTCGAGCCAGGTGGTGGGCGCGAAGGTGGCGCGGCTGACAACGTCGGACGCGGTGTCGCGCAGGCCGGAGGTGGTGGGGAAGGTGGTGTCCCGCCTGGCGCGCCAGGACTGGCCGACGAAGCCCTCCAGCCGCTGGCCGCCGGGCAGGGTCCAGACACCACGCAGGGCCCCGGCGGCGCGCACCCCGCCCTCCAGCCGGTCCACGCCGGGGAAGCGGTTCAGCGCGAAGAGGTTGGCATCGCTGAATTCCAGGTCGAGGCTGTCCTCGTTCGGGATGCGGGTGCGGCTGCGCAGGTAGCTGGGGCTGCGCGGCCCGGCCATCACCTGCAGGATCGGCTCCACGATCTGGGAGCCCCATTCGCCGGCATCGCGCAGCAGCGGAAAGCGCCAGTTGATCGCCACGGTGGGCATGGCCTGGGAGCCGCTGGCGGTACGCCAGGCGCCGTAGTTCGGCAACTGGTCGAACTGGCTGGCGGTGTAGGTGGCGCTGTCCACCCGCGTCATCAGGGTCCACACGCCGCCGAGCCGATCCACCTCCGGCCGGTCCCACGCCAGGGAGAGGCGGGCGCGGCGGGTGCTGGTGCCCTCGGTGCGCAGGATGTTGAACACGTCGAAATCGAGGCCGATGCGCCCGCCCAGGCGATCCGGCTCGCCGGCATAGCTGTACTGGTAATAGGGCGCGATCAGCGGCAGGCGGCGGGCGATGACGGTGCTGGCCAGGCCCTGGTAGCCGCGCGCGTCCAGCCGCGTGTAGGAGCCCTGGCCGAAGCCCTCCAGGTAGAGCTGGGAGGTGAGCACGGGCTGCCAGTTCTGCACCCGGAAGTCGCGCATGTAGCGCAGCGAGGAGGCGCGGTTGAAATCGAAGCCCCAGCGCCAGGTGTCGTCGATGGCGAACAGGCCGCGGGCAAAGACATGCCCCGCCGTCCGGCTGCGGCTGGTGCCGTCGTCGTAGCGGGCGATGGAGCTGTCGATGGTCAGGCGGCCGTTGTTGAAGCGGCGGCGGTATTCCAGGTCGAGCGCCGGGCCGTTGCGGGTGGCCAGCATGGGCGAGATGGTGGCATCCGAGCTTTCGTCGATGGCCCAGAAATACGGCACGGAAAGGAAGGCGCCGAGGTGCTTGGAATAGCCGAAGCCGGGCACCAGGATGCCGCTGGCGCGCTTCTCGGTGGGGTCCGGATGGGCCAGGAACGGGGTGTAGGCCACGGGGATGCCGAAGAAATCCAGCACCGCGTCGTGGTATTCGATGCGCTTGTTGTCCTTGTCCTGGATCGCCTCGCGCGCCCGCAGCTGCCAGAGCGGGGCGCGGCTGGGGTCGGTGGGGCACAGGTCGCAGGTGGAATAGACGGCGCGGCTCAGCTCGTTCACCCGCCCGTCGGTGCGGCGCACGCCGTTGGCGGCCAGGCGGCCTCCCTCGGAGAGCAGGGCGCGCAGCCCGGCCATCACGCCATCGCGCATGCCCTGGGTCAGCTCGGCGTAGTCCGCGAACACGGTCTGGCCGTCGGGCTCCAGCAGCACCACGTTGCCGATCGCGGCGGCCACGCCGGTGTTGCGGTTGTAGGTGACCTTGTCGGCCATCAGCACGCGGTCGCCCTGCCAGAACTCCACCTTGCCGGTGAGGGTGACGACGCCGCGGTCGCGGTCGTATTCCACGGTGTCGGACTGGTAGTACACGGGCTGGTCGCGCGCGCCGGGGGTGGCGGCGGCGCCGGCGCCCAGCAAACCCTGGGCGGTGGCCGGAG
Source organism: Acetobacteraceae bacterium (assembly GCA_044358135.1). Lineage (GTDB taxonomy): Bacteria > Pseudomonadota > Alphaproteobacteria > Acetobacterales > Acetobacteraceae > CAMDGX01. Next base: position 13,365 of record JBIKOJ010000134.1, read on the forward strand.
GGGGCGCCAAAGCCGCCAGCAGCAGCGCCAGCAGGAACATCATGGGGGCGGGGCGCATCAGCCGTCCTCCAGGTGGAGCAGCAGGGAGACGGAGAGCATCAGCCCGGCGGCGATCGGTGCCCAGGCGGCGAGCGCGGGGGGCAGCGTGCCGGTCTGGCCGAATTCCTCGGCGACCTTGGAAATCACGAACAGCGCGAAGCCGGCCGCCACGCCGCTGCCGATCATCTGCCCCACCCCGCCGCGCCGCGTGGCCCGCATCGAGAAGCCGGCGGCCAGCAGGCACATCGTGCCGGCCAGCAGCGGCATCGCCAGCAGCGAATGGAAGTGCAGCCGGTGGCGGATGGAGGAGAAGCCGGAGCGGTCCAGCAGCGCGATGAAGCCCGGCAGCGCCCAGACGGAGAGCGTATCCGGCGGCGAGAAGCTGTCCTGGACGCGATCCACCGTCAGGCCCGTCGGAAGGGCGAGGTCGCGGGCCGGGGTGGGCTGGCGGCCGGGCACGATGGTGCGGGCCTCCGCCAGTGCCCAGTGGCCGGGCAGCAGCATGCCGCCGCGGGCCTCGATCCGCTCCAGCAGCCGGTCCCCTGCGTCCAGGCGGAAGATGCTGACCCCCTGGGCCGCCAGCCGCCCGTCGCGCACCGTGACAACATTGGCGTGCAGCAGTGCCACGCCCTGCGGATCGAGCCCCGTGTCGGCCTGGCGCAGCCAGAGCTGGCCGCCGTTGAGCGCGAGCGGGCCGCCGCCAAGCTTGATGAAGGTGCTGTCCAGCGACTCCGCGCGCGCGCGCATCGCCGCCGAGACGGGGGTGACGACCGTGACGGCGAAGCAGCCCAGCGCGAGCGCGCACAGCGTCGGCCCGGCCAGGAACTGCCAGGCGGACAGCCCGGTGGCGCGCGCCACGATCAGCTCGGAGGAACGGGTGAGGCGCCAGAACGCCAGGATGCCGCCCAGCAGCACCGCAAAGGGCAGGATCTGCATCATCGCCCAGGGCAGGCGCAGCCCGGCGATCTCCGCCACCACGGCGAAGGTGGCCTCCGGCCGCGTGGCAGCCCGGCGCAGCAGCTCGATCAGGTCGAACAGCGCGACAATGCCGGTCAACGCCGCCAGCATGCCCAGCATGTGGAAGGCAAAGACGCGCGCGACATACAGGGTGAGGGTGGTGGCGAAGGGCATGCCCGGTGGAGCTTAGCCGCGGGCGGGGGCGGGGCCTAGCGGGGGTGGGAGGGAAGCAAGGGTCTTCTTTTTTCTGAAGAAAAAAGAAGCAAAAAAGACTTCATTCGCTTGCGCGCGTGCCGGGATGCCCAGCACG
>JBIKOJ010000313.1:0-4255 GCA_044358135.1 Acetobacteraceae bacterium
CCTTGGACATGCCTGTCGGCCTCCTCGCCGACAGGAAGCTTGAATCAGATTGGGCCCGCGTCGGGGAATCCTCTCGAATCACTCAGATCGGAAACTGCTCTAGCTATTGCCGCTCGGCGGTTGCCGGGCGGTCTCCACCTGGCTCACCTCGGCGAGCAGCGCCCAGACGCGGCCAGGTTCCAGCCGCACATCGGGGTCGTTCAGCAGGCGATCGAGTTCGTCCAGCTTGCGGCTGTAGTCGGATTCGGTCATCGGGCGGCTCCTGGAAGGTGTCGCTTGGCTTCCACGGTGCGCAGATGGCCCCAAGATCATGGCCGGTAGATGGCCAAATCCGCACAGATGAATGACGACTGTGTGAGGAGTCTTTCGGGAGGCCGGCGCGGTGTGCGGCAGGGGAACGCGCGCCGGGCCGGGTGGTTGCACCTTACCGTTTCAGGCCGGCCGGTTGTCCAGGAAGGCGGCCACGGCCGGGGTGCGGCGCAGCTCTGCCATTTCGGCCTCGGTGGGCAACTGCGGCTTGTCGCGCGCCTGGTTTACCATGCACAGGAAGCCCATGGGCGCGCCGGCGGTGGCGCGGAACTGGTGCCAGACCCAGGGCGGGATGGTGACGAGGTCGTTCTGCTTCACCACGTGCACGGCATCGCCCAGCAGGCAGTGGCCTTCGCCGCGCAGGATCAGCACGGCGTGCATGTGCTCATGCCGTTCCAGGCTGGAATGCCCGCCCGCATCCATCTCGAAATAGCGCAGCTCGCAGCCGAAGCCGGGGTCGTTGAACAGGGTCTGGCGGGTGATCGCCTTGAAGGGTGCCGCGCCGTCTTCCTTGTAGGGGTGCAGCGGCACCTCGTTCCAGCGCCAGGCCTGGAAGGGGCGGACGGTACCGGTGTTTTCGCTGTCCATGCTCAGGCTCCGGTGGGGTGGGCGGCGACGGCGCGGGTGAAGGCGGCGGTTTCCTCGGCCAGGCGCTCGCGCGCTTCCAGCAGGCTGCCACCGATCAGAACCATCGTGCGCGGGCCGTAGAAGTCAAGGATTTCGCCCACCCGCGCCAGCGTCATGCCGCCGGCGGGCACGGGCACGGCGCCGGGCAGGCCGTGCCAGGTTTGGCGGGCGTTGGTGGCGAGGTCGGTGCAGGTTTGCTGCGAGTAGCCGAAGCGGCCGCCATGGCTGGGGAACACCACGGCATCGGCGCCCAGCAGGCGGAACAGCTTGCCGATCAGCGCCGGGGGGGCGATGCGGGCCGCGCCGCCCATGCTGGGATGGGCGAGGAAGGTGAAATCCGGCGTCTCGCGCACCAGGGCGTGGAAGGTGGAGAGCCCACAGACCATCGGCGCGATCACCACGGAATCGAGCCCCGCCTCGCGCGCCTGGCGGATCTGGGTGCGCATCGTCTCCAGCGTGCCCGACAGGCTCGGCGCGTAGCGTGTGGTGTGGCCGGTGCGGCGGCTGGCCACGCGCACGGCGGCGGCGCAGGCGGCCATGCGGTGGGCGAAGCGGCCATAGGCCTGGTCCGCCATGCCGTGGTCGTCCTTGATCCAGTCGATCCCGCCCTCGGCGAAGCGGCCGGCGAGCTGGGCGAGCAATTCGATCGGTGCGCCCTGCGGCTTGATGGCGGAGCAGGTGAGCGCCCTGCCCGCCCCGATGCCCAGCCGCGCGCGCATGCCGGCCTCGCCATGGTTCGGCCCGCCGAAGCCGGCCGCCATCGCAGGCGGCAGCTCGAAATCGTGCAGCGTCACGTCCTCGTGGAGCGAGGTGTTGCCGAACAGCATGTTGATCAGCTGCCCGGCATCGCCGCCCACGGTCTCCGCCGCCAGCCCGATCCTGATCTCGAAGGTGCCGCCACCGAGATCGGCGATGTCCTGCACCTTGCCCACCACCTCCTGCAGCACGCGCGCGTCGGTGATGGCGCCGAGCGGCATTTCCACGCTCTGCTCCACGGCGATGCCCTGGGCACGCGCGGCGATGGAGGCGGCGTCGCCGCGGATGCGGTAGGTGGCCTGGATGCGGGTCATGCCCGCCGGTTAGCAGATCGGCCTAGAAGGAGGAAAGCACCGCCGGCGCCAGCCCCGCCACCTTGGCCGCGGGGTGGGAGGGGTTGCGGAAGCGCATCTCGCCCTCGGGCGCCGCATCCGGCGCCCCCGCCCCCAGCATCTCCAGCCTGGAAGCGCAGGTGACGGCGATGACGCCGCGGGAGCTGGGATGGGCGAGGAACTGCCGCGCCTCGCCTTCCAGCTCCAGCCGTTCGCGCAGGGCGCGCCATTCGATGCGGTCGGTATCCTCCACCAGCATGGCAAGGATGCCCGGCCGCGTGCCGGACAGCCGCAGCGGCGCGATGGCCGAGAGCCGTTTGCGGATCGCCACCGCCACCTCGTCGGCGCGCGAGGCACGGGCGGCCAGCACGAACACGCCATCGGCCCCGGTGGTGACGGCCAGGTTCGCCTCCGCCCCGAATTCGCGGCGCAGCGAGCCCATGATGCCCGGCGCGGCGTGGTCGGGCAGTTGCGCGCCAGCCAGCATCAGTGGGTCCAGCCGCAGCACCGCGGCCTCGTCGTGGTCCGCCCGGCGCTGGGATTCCAGCATGGCGCGGATGCGGCCATGCAGGTGGGACAGGCCAGCCTGGTCCGCCCGCAGCCCGTGCGGCAGCGTCAGCTTCAGCACGTAGCGGCCGGGATGGGCGGCGAGCCAGGTCTGCAGGTCCGGATCCACCAGATCGACCAGGTGGCTCCAGGCGCCGCGATGCACGTCCCGCCCCTCCTCGGCCGAGATGGCGTCGCAGGCGATCTCCGCCTCGGCGTCCTCGCGGGCGATCAGCAGGTCGTGCGTTGTGCCGTCCTCAAGCCCGGTATGGCGCACCGTGAAGCCGCGCGAGCGTTGCAGCGCGGCGGTACGGAACAGGTGCATCAGCGGCGCCAGCGTGGCCTCGCCCGACAGCGCTGCCCGAAGCCGCTCCTTCAGCGCCGCACGGCCAATGGGCGAAAGCTTGGCATGGGTGGCCACCGCCTCCTGCGCCAGCCCGGCGACGATCTGCGCCGCCCGGCTGTCGAGCATGGCGCCGCGCGCCTGGCGATCGAGCGTGAGTTCGATGGCGTGGCGCTGCACCAGGGCCTTGCCGCCGCGCACGCCGCAGCAGGCGCGCTCCGCCAGCTCCGCCATGCGCGTTTTCCACGGTTTCGCACCTGCGAGGCGGATGAACGCCGCGGCGGTGGCGGGCTGGGGCGGCAACAGGAAATGCTCCGGGACGAGCGGCATCGGATCCTCGGCGCTGGTGGTCGAACGGGTACTACGAACCCTTAACGACCGGCGCGCGCTGTTGGATCAGTTGCGCGGCAGCCGTGCCTCCGTGGGCGCATCCGGGTTCTGCGCGCGGTGGCGCAACAGGTGGTCGGCCAGCACGCAGGCCAGCATCGCCTCCCCCACCGGCACCGCGCGGATGCCCACGCAGGGGTCGTGGCGGCCCTTGGTCACCACCTCCACCTCCTGCCCCTGCATGTCCACGCTGCGGCGCGGGGCGAGGATGGAGCTGGTGGGCTTCACCGCGAAACGGGCCACCACCGGCTGGCTGGTGGAAATGCCGCCCAGGATGCCGCCGGCATGGTTGGAGCCGAACAGCACGCGGCCATCGTCCATCGTCATCTCGTCGGCATTGTCCTCGCCGGACAGCGCCGCGGCTTCGAACCCGTCGCCGATCTCCACGCCCTTCACGGCGTTGATGCTCATCAGCGCCGCGGCGATATCGGCATCCAGCTTGCCGTAGATCGGCGCGCCCAGCCCCGGCGGCACGCCCTCGGCCACCAGCTCGATGACCGCCCCGCAAGAGGAGCCGGACTTGCGGATGGCCGACAGATACGCCTCCCACTCCACCGCCGCCACCGGGTCCGGACAGAAGAACGGGTTCTCGTTCACCTGCGCCCAGTCCCAGCGGCTGCGATCGATCCGGTGCGGGCCCATCTGCACCAAGGCGCCACGCACGCTCACGCCATCGAGCACGCGGCGCGCCACGCCGCCGGCGGCCACCCGCATCGCCGTCTCCCGCGCGCTGCTGCGCCCGCCACCGCGATAGTCGCGGATGCCGTATTTCAACGCATAGGTCAGGTCGGCATGGCCGGGGCGGAAGCGCGTGGCGATCTCGCCGTAATCTTTCGAACGCTGGTCCACGTTCTCGATGATGAACGCGATCGGCGTGCCGGTGGTGCGCCCCTCGAACACGCCCGACAGGATGCGAACCTGGTCTGGCTCCTGGCGCTGGGTGGTGAACTTGGAT
>JBIKOJ010000314.1:0-4239 GCA_044358135.1 Acetobacteraceae bacterium
GCTGGCCCGGCGTCACCCTCGCCCAACTGCTCGCCTTCACCCCCATCGCCTTCCTGGTGCTGGTCGGCGTGCTGCAATCGGTGGCACCCAGCCTGGAGGAAGCCGCCGGCACCCTGCGCGCCGGCCGCTGGCGCACCTTCCGCACCGTCACCTGGCCACTGATTCGCCCCGGCGTGGCCAACGCGTTCCTGATCGGCTTCATCGAAAGCATGGCCGATTTCGGCAACCCGCTGATGCTGGGCGGCAGCTTCAACGTGCTCTCCACCGACATCTTCTTCGCCGTGGTCGGCGCGGCACAGGACCAGGGCCGCGCCGCCGTGCTCGGCATGGTGCTGCTCGGCTTCACCATGGCCGCCTTCACCGCCCAGCGCCTCTGGGTCGGCCGCGCCCGCTACACCACCGTCACCGGCAAGGGCGACAGCGGCGTGCCCCCGCCCCTGCCACTCGGCCTGCGCGCCGCCTGCTACGCCACCGTGCTGCCCTGGCTGCTGCTGACGGTCGTCGTCTACGCCATCGTCCTCGGCGGCGGCTTCGTGGAGACGATCGGGCGCGACCACTCGCCCACCTGGAAGCACTTCCTCATCGCCTTCGGCATCGACCACGGCGTCTCCGGCTGGTTCCTCTCGGGCAGCGCCTGGAACAGCTTCATCACCACCATGTGGCTCTCGGCGCTGTCCATGCCGCTCACCGCCGCCCTCGGCCTCGTCACCGCCTGGCTGCTCGCCCGGCAGGAGTTCCGCGGCCGCGGCGCCTTCGAATTCCTCACCATGATGAGCTTCGCCATCCCCGGCACGGTGATCGGCGTCAGCTACATCCTGGCCTTCAACACGCCCCCGGTGGAGCTCACCGGCACCGGCATCATCCTCGTGCTCGCCTTCATGTTCCGCAACATGCCGGTCGGCATCCGGGCGGGGATCGCCAGCCTGAGCCAGATCGACAAGAGCCTCGACGAAGCCTCGCTCACCCTCGGCGCCCGCTCCTGGCGCACCTTCCGCCTGGTGATCCTGCCCATCCTGCGCCCGGCGATCATCGCCGCCATGGTCTACAGCTTCGTCCGTGCCGTCACCTCGGTCTCGGCCGTCATCTTCCTCACCACCGCCGAATACCAGCTCGCCACCGTCTACATCGTCGGCCGCGCGGAGATGAGCGAATACGGCGTGGCCCTGGCCTACTCCGCCGTGCTCATCGCCGTCATGGTCGGCGCCCTCATGTTGATCCGCCTCCTGGTCGGCGAACAGCGCATCGGCCGCCGCTCTGCCAATACGGCCGAAACCGCCCCCGTGGGACTCGCCGCCTCATGACCCAGCCAGCCGTCACCTTCCAGGCCGTCACCAAGCGCTTCGGCCAGACCGCCGCGGTCGATGCCGTCAGCTTTGACATCGCCCCCGCCACGCTCGTCACCCTCCTCGGCCCCTCCGGCTGCGGCAAGACCACCACGCTGCGCCTCATCGCCGGCCTGGAACACGCGACCGTTGGCCGCATCCTGATCGACGGCCAGGACGTGACGCACCTCTCCGCCGCCGACCGTGACGTCTCCATGGTGTTCCAGTCCTACGCGCTCTTCCCGCACATGACCGTGATGGAAAACACCTGCTACGGCCTGCGCGCCTCCGGACTCAACAAGGCCGACGCCGAGGCCCGCGCCGCCGACAAGCTGCGCCTGGTCGGCCTCACCGGCTACGAACGCCGCCTGCCCAGCGAGCTCTCCGGCGGCCAACAGCAGCGCGTCGCCGTCGCCCGCGCCATCGTGCTGGAACCCAAGGTCCTGCTCTTCGACGAGCCCCTCTCCAACCTCGACGCCAAGCTCCGCCGCCGCGTGCGCGACGAAATCCGCGCCCTGCAGCAGGATCTCCGCCTCACCGTCGCCTACGTCACCCACGACCAGGAAGAAGCCCTGGCCGTCTCCGACCGCATCATCGTCATGAGCCACGCCCGCATCGCGCAGGATGGCACGCCCCGTGAACTCTATGAGGCACCGGCCAGCCGCTTCGTCGCGGACTTCATCGGTAACGCCAACCTGGTCCCCGTCACCCTGCGCCACGCCGATGCCACCACCGGCGAAGCCACGCTCGGCCCGCTGACCCTCCGCCTACCCCATCGCGGCGTGCCCCCCGGCGCCGCGCTTCTGGCCATCCGCCCCCACGCCCTGCGCTTCGGCGCCGAAGGCATTCCCGCCCGCATCGCCCACGCCGCCTATCTCGGCAGCCACATGGAATACGGCGTCATGCTGGAAGGCCACGACGTGGAACTCTTCGCCATCGCCTCCGATATCGCCCAGCCCATGGCCGCCGGGCAGGCCGTGCGGGTGAGCTTCGATCCCGCGGGATTGGCTGTCGTCTCGGGATAAGCAAGCGGTTCTTTTTTGAAAAAAAGAACCAAAAAACTTTTATCACTTTGCTGCTCGCCCCAGAGCGAGCCCAAATAAATAAAGTCTTTTTTGCTTCTTTTTTCTTCAGAAAAAAGAAGACGCTTCCTTCCCTTGCACCCGCCCCCCACCGTTGCCAGCCCGCCCCCACCGGCCTACGCTCCCGGTCCGTCCTAAGGGAGAGAGACCCAAATGAAACTCGGCGACGCGATCGCGGAAATCCTCAAGCGCGAGGGGATCGAAATCCTCTGCGGCTACCCCGTCAACCACCTCATCGAATACGCCGCCAAGGCCGACATCCGCCCGGTGATGTGCCGCCAGGAGCGTATCGGCGTGCACATGGCGGACGCCATCAGCCGCGTCACCTCCGGCAAGACCATCGGCGCCTTCTGCATGCAGCATGGCCCGGGTGCCGAGAACGCCATGGGCGGCGTCGCCCAGTGCTACGGCGAGTCGGTTCCGGTACTGATCCTGCCGATGGGCTACGCCCGTCGCCTCGCGCATATCGACCCGAACTTCAACTCCACCAGCGCGATGAAGCCCTACGTGAAGGGCAGCGAGCCGATCAACATCGCCGCCGAGGTCTGCAACATCTTCCGCCGCGCCTTCACCAAGCTGCGCAACGGCCGCGGCGGCCCGGTGGTCGTCGAAATCCCGGCCGACATGTGGAACGAGGAAGTCGCCGAGCCGCTGGACTACACCCCGGTCATCTCCACCCGCTACGGGCCCGATCCGGACCACGTGAAGGCCGCAGCCGCCATGCTCGCCGGCGCCAAGCGTCCGGTGCTCTATGTCGGCCAGGGCGTCCACTACGCCCAGGCATGGCCGCAGATCAAGAAGCTGGCCGAACTGATGGCCCTGCCCGTCGTCACCTCGCTCGGCGGCAAGTCCACCTTCCCGGAAACCCACCCGCTCTCGCTCGGCTCGGCCGGCGTGGCCATGCCGCGCGCGGTGCCGGAGTTCCTGGCGAAGTGCGACGTGATCATCGGCATCGGCTGCTCCTTCACCGAAACCAGCTTCGGCGTGAAGATCCCCTCGGGCAAGAAGATCATCCACGCCACGCTCGATCCGTACCACCTCAACAAGGACGTGAAGATCGACATCGGCCTGGTCGGCGATGCCGGCCTCACGCTCGATGCGCTGCTCGCCGAACTCGGCAAGACCGTCACCTCCAACCGCGATGCCTCTTCCGTCACCGCCGAGATCGCGGCCAGCCACAAGGGCTGGATGGAAAAGTGGATGCCGAAGCTCACCAGCAGCGAAGTCCCGCTCTCGCCCTACCGCGTGCTGTGGGACCTGCAGAACACGGTGGACGTGGAAAACACCATCATCACCCACGACGCCGGCAGCCCGCGCGACCAGCTTTCGCCGTTCTGGAAGGCGGTCACCCCGCTGTCCTACATCGGCTGGGGCAAGACCACGCAGCTCGGCTACGGCCTCGGGCTGGCCATGGGTGCGAAGCTGGCCAAGCCGGACAAGCTCTGCATCAACGTCTGGGGCGACGCCGCCATCGGCTTCACCGGCATGGACTTCGAAACCGCGGTGCGCGAGCGCATCCCCATCATGTCCATCCTGCTGAACAACTTCTGCATGGCGATCGAACTCCACATCATGCAGGTCAGCACTGAGAAATACCGCAGCACCGACATCTCCGGCGACTACGCCGCCATGGCCCGCGCCTTCGGCGGCTACGGCGAGCGCGTTGAAAAGCCGGAAGACATCATCCCGGCCATCAAGCGCGGCATCCAGAAGACCAAGGAGGGCGTCCCCGTCCTGCTGGAATTCATCACCTGCAAGGAAACCGAAGTCTCCCGCCCGGGGACCTAGTCTTCCGCCCAAAGAAGAAGCCGCGGAGGGTGACCTCCGCGGCTTTT
>JBIKOJ010000136.1:0-14213 GCA_044358135.1 Acetobacteraceae bacterium
ATTCCAGGTGAGGGAATTGATCGCCACCGCCGCCGGCAGATCCGCCCGCGTCACCATGCCGGGCACCAGGGATTGCCGGGCCGGCTGCGCGAAGCTGCCGGAGATGCCGGTGAACACCGCCAGCACGGCCAGGATCTCGATCCGGATCCACCCGGTCACGACAAGCAGGATCAGCAGGGCCGAATGGCCGGCCACCACCAATTGGGTGATCTGGGTCAGCCGCAACCGGTCCATGCGATCGGCGATGGCACCGGCAAACGGCGAGACGATCACCGAGGGCGCCAGGTTGCAGAACGCCAGGATCCCCACCCAGAGCGGCGAATGGGTCAGCTCCCACGCCAGCCAGTCCACCGCGATCTGCTGGATCCAGATGCCCGTCCAGCAGGTCATGCTGGCGCCGTAGAACACCGCGGTGTTGCGCCGCGAAAGTACGCGGCCGATGGAGGCGAGGTTGGCCACGGCTGCGTGCTGGCTTCGTCAGGGCCTCGCGCGCGGCGGTGGGGCGGCCGGGGTTACCGCTGGGGCCGGGGCATCGGGCGTGCTGGCCACGTTGCCGGCCACTCCGCGCAGGCATTCGGCCAGCATGCGATCGCGGGCGAACCGGCCCGACAGCCCGGTGATCCCGGCCGCAGGCGAGCCGGTGGAGGAGAACATGGCATCGCGCGTACCAGAGGCATAGGTGTCGCTGCGATACACGTCGGCGCGGTTCTGCCGTTCGTATACCTCGTCAGCCCGCTGCCGGCAGGCGGCAGCCTGTGCCGGGGTCGCGGTGGTGCTGGGCGGTGCGGTGCAGCCGGGCAACATGGCCGCCCCCAACAGTGTGGCAAGGGCAAAGGGGCGCAGGATCATGCGCGGGCTCCGGGGTGGGAGGGGGCGGCAACTTGTATCGGCGAGGTGGCTGGCGCGGGCAGGGCCGCCTCCTGCCGCAGGGCCTCGCGCAGCGTGTCGGCGTCGAAGGTGGCATCCGGCGTCAGCGGCGCCACGGAGGCCGCGCGCAGCAGCGAGGGATGAACCGAAGCACCGTCGCGGTTGAGCGCCACAAGCGGCAGCGCCCAGGGCTCGCGCGGCAACAGCTCCACCAGCGCCAGAAGGCGCAGGCAGACGGAAAGCCCATACGGGCTGGCCAGTCCCACCGTCGCGTCCACCGCGGCGGCCCAGCAACAGGCATCGGCATCGGCGAGCGCCAGTTCGGTCTCGCCGGCATCCGGCCGACGGAAGCGCAGCATCAGCGGCCGGCCCCATTGCTGGGCGATCGCCGCACCCCGCGCGCTGTCCCACGCCGCGTGCAGGTCACGCGGCCGCACCGGCGGCAGGGCCTCCGGCGGCAGGTCGATCAGGTAGGTGCGCGCGCCGCTGGCCGCCTCGGCCACTCGGATGCGGGAATCGAACCGGTCCATTGCTCACAAGATGGACCCGCGGCGCGGCGCGCGCCACCCTTGCCTTTGCGCCCCAGCCCTCCGGCGCGGCTGGGGCGAAGGTTGACCGGCCCGGCCGGCCCCGCCATCGTCCTCGCACAGGAGGGCCCTCATGAACGATGCCATGACCATCACCTCGCCCGAGGATGTCGGGCTGTGCAGCCAGCGCCTCGCGCGCATCGACGCCTGGCGCGACGAGCTGGTGGCCAGCGGCCGCTTCGCCGGCGTCTCCACCCTCGTTGCCCGCCGCGGCCAGGTCGCGCATTGGGGCATGAGCGGGATGGCCGACAAGGAACGCGGCGTGCGGATGGCGCCGGACACCATCTTCCGCATCTATTCGATGTCCAAGCCGATCACCTCGGTGGCCATCATGATGCTCTACGAGGAAGGCCGCTTCCAGCTCGATGACCCGATCAGCCGGTTCCTGCCGGCCTTCAAGGGCAGCCGGGTGGCCGTGGGCGGCAGCCGCGGCAAGGTGGAGACGGTGCCGGCCGAGCGCGACATCACCTTCCGCGACCTGCTCACCCATACCTCCGGCCTCACCTACGGCTTCATGGAGGCCACCGCCGTCGATGCGCTGTATCGCGACAACAAGCTCGCGGATTTCGGGCACCCCGATAGCGAATTGATGGAAACCGTTGAAAAGTTGGCAAAGATCCCGCTCATCGCCCAGCCCGGGAAGGAGTGGAACTACTCCGTTGCCACCGACGTGCTGGGCGCGCTGGTGCAGGCGATCAGCGGCCAGACCTTTGGCCAGTTCCTGCAGGAACGTATCCTCAACCCCCTGAAGATGAACGATACTCACTTCATCGTGCCGGAAGAGAAGCGCGGTCGCTTCGCCGCCAACTACGTGCCGCACCCCAAGGGCGGCGTGATGCTGTTCGACGACCCCGCCACCAGCCGCTACCTCGGCGACCGCAAGATGGAATCCGGCGGCGGCGGCCTCGCCTCCACCACCGGCGACTACCTGAAGTTCTGCATGATGCTGCGCAACAAGGGCGTGCTGGGCGGTGAACGCCTGCTCGGCCGCAAGACGGTGGAGCTGATGACCACCAACCACCTGCGCGGCGACATGGGCGACATGGGGCAGGCGCGGTTCAGCGAAAGCTCCTACCTCGGCATCGGCTTCGGCCTGGGCTTCTCGGTGATGCTGAACCCGGCCAAGGCGCAGATCCTCGGCACCCCCGGCGAATACGCCTGGGGCGGCGCGGCCAGCACCGCCTTCTGGGTGGACCCGGTGGAGGACATGATCGTGATCATGATGACGCAGCTGATGCCCAGCAGCACCTACCCGATCCGCAAGGAACTGCGGGTGCTGAGCTACCAGGCAGCCATCGACTGAAGACGACGCATCCGTTTGCGGCTCGCCCCGGCGCGGCCGCAAACGGATGAACGTTTTTTGGTTCTTTTTTTCAAAAAAGAACCGCTTGCTTCCTTACCCCTTGGCCCAAGCAATCGACGCCAGCGCCAGAGCATCGATCGTATCGATGGTCGGCACCGGCAGCGTCTCGTGCGGCCCGGCCAGGATGCCGAGCGGGATTTCGGTGCAGCCCAGCACCACCGCCTGCGCCCCACGCGCGGCGAGCGACGCGACCACCTCGGCCAGCGGCGAATAGGCCTCGGCCACCCGGTTGGCCTTCACCAGCCCAATCCCTGGCGTCACCCGCGTGGCCATCTCCTCGTCGGAGGGCGTGAGGCAGGTCCAGCCCTGCGTCTCCAGCCGCTGCTGATACAGCCGCATCCGCAACGTGGCCGCCGTGCCCATCAGCCCGATCGTGCCGCGCGGCGCGGCCTTGCGAAGTTCGGTCGCCGCCGCATCCACGATGTGCATGATCGGCAGCCCCTCCGCTGCCATCGCGTCGTACCAGCCATGCGCCGTGTTGCACGGAATGGCGATTGCCCCGCACCCGGCCGCCTTCAACCCCCGCACCCCGCGCAGCAGCCAGGGCAGCGGGTCTTCCCCGCCATCCAGCTTGCCCTTCGTGCGGTCCGGCACGCGGGGGTCGGACCACAGCACCGCCGGGATATGCTCCTGGTCGCGTGCAGCCGGCGTCAGCAGGGTGAGCCGGAGCATGAACTGCGCACTGGCCAGCGGGCCCATGCCGCCGAGCACGCCAAGAATCTTCTGTGTCATCCGCGCACTCTGCCCTGATCTTGACGCGCCGGCAAACCCGCGGGAGACCGCTCCCATGGCACAGTCATTCCACATCTCCGGCCACCGCGGCGCACGAGGGCTCTGGCCCGAGAACACCCTGGAGGGCTTCGCCGCCACCTGCGCCCTCGGCGTCGCGTCCGTGGAACTGGACGTGGTCCTGACTGCCGACGGCATCCCAGTCGTGGTCCACGACCTCGCCCTGAACGGTGACATCGTCCGCGGCCCGGATGGGCGATGGCTGGAGGGGCAGGGGCCCCTTGTGCGCGACCTGTCGCGCGCCGCGCTGCACCGCTACGACGTCGGTCGCCTGCGCCCCGGCAGCGTCTATGGCGCTCCCTTCGCCACCCAGGCGCCGCGCGACGGCGCGCGGATCCCCGCCTTGGTCGATGTGCTGGCCCTGGTCCGCCCCACCGGCGTGGTGGTGGATATCGAGATCAAGATCATGCCGGATCGCCCGGAGCTGACCCCATCGCCAGAGCGCATCGCCGATGCCGTGCTGGAGGCGGTCGCCGCGATGGGCATGGCGGACCAGGTGGCCCTGCGCAGCTTCGATTGGCGGGTGCTGGCCTATGCCCAGCGCGTCGCCCCCGCCATCCCGCGCGGCTACATCACCAGCACGGAGACGCAGGCCCGCGCCGCGCTGTGGTGGGGCGGCGCCGACCCGGCCGCGCATGGCGGCTCGATCCCGGCCACCATCGCCGCCCTCTCGCCGGCACCGGGAACGCTCTGGGCGCCAGGCTTCCGCGCCCTCACCGCCGCCCAGGTGTCAGAGGCCCAGGCGCTCGGCCTGCGCGTGATGCCCTGGACCGTGAACGAACCGGCCGACATGGCCCGGCTGATCGCAATGGGCGTGCAGGACATGTGCACGGACTACCCGGACCGGTTGCTGGCCGTCCTCGCCGCTCAGGTTCCCTGATAGAAGTTGCTGCGCACGGAGGCGCGGGAGACGAGTTCGCGCAGCGCGGGGTTCTCGTGTGCGTCCTCCGCCACCAGTGTCTCCATCGGCACGAAATATTCGTGCGGCTGTGGCAACTGGCATTCGGCGAAGCCTTTGTACTGCCGCTGCTTCAGGGCGTACATCACCCGGATGTCCCGCACCGGCAGCACCAGCGGCACGATCGGCTCGCCGCGCAGCACCCGTGTGGCCTTCCATCGCGGCGTGGGGTCCCCGGGCATGACCGGGGCCATCAGCCAGGAAACCGGGCAGACCGCCAGCAGCGAGCGCGTGCTGGGGGCGAAGCGGGAGCGCTTGTCCAGCAGGTTCTGCAGCGAGCCGCAGGCCTCGATGGCGAAGATGTCGGCGAACGGCTCGTCTGGCGTGCCGCCGAAATTCAGCCATAGACCGTCCGGCAGCGTGCGCATGCGGTTGCTGCCCGGGAACTTCAGGAAGGGTTGCGCCGGCGGGATCGGGCTGTTGCTCGGGTCGCCCGGCCGGCACCGAAGCCAGGCTTCACGCACAGGTTGCTTGTTCAGCCCTGGCGGCCGTTGGGGCCATTGCTGCAGCCGTCGTCGCACGAGATGGTCAAGGGATCGTAATGGCATCATAATGTCCACTCTCCTGACGGAGATTGACGGAACATCACAATAGGAACGGTTTCGCTGCTGAATTGCAACTAGCAATTGGCCCGAAGTGGTTCATTCCTAAGCTTTCTTGATTCCGTAGAGGCACGATTTGCCGAGGTGTCCATTGCTCGGTGTCGCGACTCATATATTAACGGTTCGTTAATTCGAATTTGTGCACTTATGTCGGCCGTGAATGAAAAGCTGGAAAGGGAGTCCTATAAGCAACTTGCGTGACCATGTTCAGGTGCAGTGTCACATCCAGGATTCACGCGATTCACACGCACGGAGACGTCGGAGCCATTCCGGCGGGCGGTGGCACGACGTCGCGCCTGCGCTGCATTGGTCGCATTTCAGATATGCAAAATATGCCGTGCAGGCCCGGGTGTCCGACTCGTCGCCCCAAGGGGCCTGCCATGGAAAAGCCGACCGGATGCATCCATCCGATCGGCTCACCATGCGTACCAGAACCGGGTCCTGGATCGATCGCCGCCCTTGCGTCAGGCGGCGGTTGGAAGGCTACCGCTTGCCCATCGGCACGAAATCCCGGCGGCCGGCACCGGTGTAGATCTGGCGCGGGCGGCCGATGCGCTGCGACGGGTCCTCGATCATCTCCTTCCACTGGCTGATCCAGCCGGTGGTGCGGGCAACCGCGAACAGCACGGTGAACATGCTCACCGGCAGCCCCATCGCCTTCAGGATGATGCCCGAATAGAAATCCACGTTCGGGTACAGCTTGCGGCTGACGAAGTAGTCGTCCGACAGCGCAATCCGTTCCAGCTCCATCGCCAGGTCCAGCAGCGGGTCGCCCTTGATGCCGAGTTCCTTCAGCACCTCATGCGCGCTCTGCGACATGATCTTCGCCCGCGGGTCGTAGTTCTTGTACACGCGGTGGCCGAAGCCCATCAGCCGGGTGTGGTTGTTCTTGTCCTTCACCTCGGACAGGAACTGCGGGATGTTCTTCACATCGCCGATATCGGCCAGCATCTTCAGCACCGCCTCGTTGGCGCCGCCATGCGCAGGCCCCCACAGGCTCGCCACGCCCGCCGCGATGCAGGCGAACGGGTTGGCGCCGGAGGACCCGGCCAGACGCACGGTGGAGGAGGAGGCGTTTTGCTCGTGGTCGGCGTGCAGGATGAACCAGCGCTCCATGGCCTTCGAGAGCACCGGCGGCACCGTGTAGGGCTCGGCCGGCACCGCGTTCATCATGTACAGGAAGTTGTCCACGTACCCGAGGTCGTTGCGCGGATAGATGAACGGCTGCCCGATCGAGTATTTGTAGGCCCAGGCGGCGATGGTCGGCACCTTGGCGATCAGGCGGAAGGCGCTGATGCGGCGGTGCTCGGGGTCGTTGATGTCCAGGCTGTCGTGGTAGAACGCAGACAGCGCGCCGATCACGCCGCACATCACCGCCATCGGGTGCGCATCGCGGCGGAACCCGTCGAAGAAGCGGCGGATCTGCTCGTGCAGCATCGTGTGCCGCATGATCCCGAGGTCGAATTCCTTCTGGGACGACGCATCGGCCAGCTCGCCGTTCAGCAGCAGGTGCGCCACTTCCAGGAAGGTGGACTGCTCGGCCAGCTGCTCGATCGGGTAGCCGCGGTACAGCAACTCGCCCACGTCGCCGTCGATGTAGGTGATCTTGCTCTCGCAGGAGGCCGTGCTGCCGTAGCCGGGGTCATAGGTGAACACGCCCAGCTGGTCGTACAGCTTGCGGATATCGAACACTGCCGGGCCCACGGTGCCCGACATCAGCTTCATCGATGTCGTCTTGTTGCTGCCGTCGAGCGAGATCGTGACCGATCCGCCGCCCGTGCTTGCCGTCGCACTCATGCCTCATCCCCTGGCTTGGTGGCGCTCCGCGCCGCCCGATACAATCCGTAGCACGCCGCAAGTCAGCTGGGCGGCCATCGTCTCCGGCCACCGGCCAGACAAGCCGATGCTACGGCCACCTCCTTGCAGAAGGCTTGAAACCTACGGCTGCCGCCGCGGCAGCGCAACCGGGCGCGGTGGCGGGGTGCCGCGCAGCTAGAAGGAAGCTTCGCCCCCTTGCCACAGCCCGCGATGCGCGGCCCGGGCCTGGCCTTCCTCGTCGCCGAAGCTGGCCGCCGCAAACCCCGGGGACTCGCTGCGCGCGCGCGCCCAGCCGGAGGCGACCATGCCGCGGTTCAGCTCCCGTCCCTGGGCCTCGCACAGCCCCTGCAGGAAGCCACCGGCATCGCGCCCGTACAGCCGGCACGCCACGGGTTCGGCGCGCAGCAGCCGCGCCAGGGCATCGCTGGCCGCCGCCCCGCAATCGAACCGGCTATTGTCGGCCCGCAGGCAGGAGGTGCCGCGCGGCGGGGCCGAGACGCCCTGCAGCCGCACCACCGTCTCGCCAAGCCGCAGGGTCTGGCCGTCCACCACCGCCACCTGGGCCGCCGGCACCGCCACGGTCCCTGTCATGGCGGGCGCGCGGCCGAACAGGTCGGCCGGCTGCAGCAGCAGCGCGCCAACGCCCAACACAGCGGCCCCGGCGAGCGTCGCCACCAGGCCACGCGGCATTTCGCCACCGCCATTCCGCGATGCCAAGCCGCCACTGAAGATCCGTCGCCGACGATGCAGGGCCACGCCGCGATTCCTCACGGGTTGTCACTGGAGGCGCCCGGGCCAAGTCCCGAACCAACGCAGCACGTAGCGCGCCACCGGCATGGGCGCAACACTCGATTCGCAAGCGTGCGAATCGCATGCGAATCGGCGAATGAATCGAGTCGCGGGATCATTACCAGAACGGCCCAGCCTTGCGAAGCCGCTTCCAGGCGCGCGTGGCTGCCTGCCGCGTCTGCCCCGCCTGGCCGGCCACGAAGCCGCGCACCAGCCCGCCGGCAAGCCCGCCTCCACCATGCTCCGCCAGCGCCTGCATCAGCCCGGCGGCCACCGCGTTGTCGTTCAGGTGACCCAGGGCTTCCTGCAAGGCCGCCAGCCGCCGCAGGAAGCGTGGCGCCTCCCGACCCGGAAACAGCGGCGCGAACACTTCCGCGGCATAGCGCAGCCGCTTGGCCTTCAGCCGCACCTCGTGCAGCGCCGCGTCGGGCTGGGATGCCATGCCCTTCGCCCGCCGCGCCACCTGGCGCAGGCGCTTGGCCAGCACTGCTGCCCCGAAAGCTTCGGTCTCCGGCGCGGGAAGGTCCGCCACCCCCTCCCAGGGCCGGCCGATCGCCAGGGCGGCGATGCCGATGGCCAGGCAGCGCAACTGCGGCCCCGCCAGCGTTGCGCCCAACGCGGCATAGGCCTCGTCCCGGCGTGCCGCGGCCGCGGTCATCAGCGCCGCAACTTCGGCAACCTCCGGAAACGCCGCCTGCACCCGCCGCCCGGTGCCATCCAGAAACACATCCCAGTCGCGCGCCGGCCCCAGCGCACCCGCCAGCGCCTTCAACCCCGGGCGCACGGCTTCAAGCTCCGGGCAGGCCACAACGACGCGGAACACCGAGGAAAGCGCGCGCAGCCGCCGCAGCGCCACGCGCATCTGGTGCACCGGCTCGCCCGTCTGTCCGGCCGCGGCCGCCGGGGCGTGGTGCAGCAGCACGCCCAGCAGATGTCCCGCCGCCTGGGCGAAGCCGGTGCCGGGTGGCAGCCCCGCCGGCAAGCCCGGCGCCCCAAGCCGCCGGGGTGGCACCGGCAACCCGGCGTCCAACAGCGCCTCCGCGGCCAGGCCGCGCGCCGGCACCGAGACCCGCACCGCCTCCGCCAGCGAAAGCGCCAGCGCCGTCACCTCCGCCAGAGGCCCAGACAGGAACAGCCGCGCCACCGGCTGCCCGTCCTGCAGCCGTCCGTCCACCAGCCGCAACGCGATATCGGCCAGCAGCCCCTCGCGCACCCGCGCCGCCAGCCGTTGTACCGGCCGCAGCCCATCTGGCACCGCCACCCCCGGCAGCCCGCTTGCCGTGGCCGCCTCGGCAAGCGCTGGCGCCGCGGCTCCTGGTGCCAGCAACGGATCCAGCCCTTCCGCCCGCCAGCCCGAAAGGCGTCCCGTCTGCCACGACGCAAGGGCGATCCCGCGCCGCGCGAGCGATCCCCCGACGTCGTCATGCCATTCCTGCGTCAGGGGCAGGGGACGCCCCAGCGATCCCCGCAGCCGGCGCCGCACGGCCGCGATGTCTGCCACCGGCAAGGTGAGCTCAAGGGTCACGCTCGCCGGCGCTGGGGTCATCGCATGCTCCGGCTCATTCCCCCGGCAGGTCGCGCGACGTCACGAACCGCACCAGCCGCCCACCGCCCTCGCCCAACGCCGCCCAACTCCCGGGCACGCTGAATTCCGCCAGCGCTCCGCTTGGGAACCCTTCGCCCAGCCGGCGCCGCATCGCCTCGTCGCCGGGGCCGGCCAGCAGCAGGGCCAGGTCATGCAGCCCGGGATTGTGCCCCAGCAGCAGCACGCTGCGCGCCGTCTCCGCCACCCCGTGCAGCACCTGCAGCAACTGGGCGGGGTCGGCGAGGTACAGCGCGTCCATCGGCTCCACCAGCGGCGTGTCGTCCCACGGCTCCAGCGCCTCCAGCGTCTGCAGCGTGCGCCGGGCGGACGACACCAGCACGATATCCGGCGCGAGCCCCACGGCCTGCATCATGCCCCGCATTGCCGCCGCCGCCGCGCGCCCGCGCGGGTTCAGCGGCCTGGCATGGTCCGAAAGCCGAGGGTCATCCCAGGACGACTTGGTGTGCCGCATCAGCAGCAGCTGGCGAAAGGCGGAGATCA
Source organism: Acetobacteraceae bacterium (assembly GCA_044358135.1). GTDB lineage: Bacteria > Pseudomonadota > Alphaproteobacteria > Acetobacterales > Acetobacteraceae > CAMDGX01. Next base: position 9,860 of record JBIKOJ010000136.1, read on the forward strand.
CGGCCTCCTGTGGCGGTTCGCCAGCACAGTAGCGCGAAGCGGCCGCCATGCCAGCCGCCGCAACATGACAGTTCCGGCCGAACCGGCCCTATGCCCGCGGCTCGAACAGCTCCACGCAATTGCCGGAGGGGTCCTCGGCCAGGATCTGCCGGCCGCCCGGCCCCGCCAGGATGTCGTTGCGGAACACCACCCCGGCCGCGCGCAGGCGCGCCACCAGCGCCGGCAGGTCCTGCACCTCCAGCACAAAGCGCCCCCAGCCGCCCGGCACCGGCTGGCGCCCGTCCGGCATGGGCTTCGCGGCGGAGGCCATCGGCCCCGCGAGCCATAGCGTGAGGTCATCGCGCGCCAGGATCGCCATCGCCGGCCCGAATTGCTGCTGCAGCGTGAAGCCGAGGTGCTCCGTGTAGAAGGCGATCGCTGCCGGCACGTCCTGCACGAGATAGCGCACCGCGGCCATGGCCCAGCTCCCTGTTCGTTGCCCCCGAACCCTAGGCCGGCAGGTCGATCCACGAAAGATGCCCGCCCTTGCCCGCCCCGGTATCCAGGAACACCGCCGTCCCGCCGCCGCGCCCGGTGCGCACATAGGGCCGACCGTCGCTGCTGCGCCGGTCATGGCCGACATAGACGGTCATGCCCGCAGGGATATGGTCCACCCAGTGCAGCACCCGCTCCGGGTAGCCATCCGACTGCAGGCGCCCGGTGGTCTGGCCGTACAGCGCGCGGGCCAGCACGCCTTGCACCTTTCCGCCTGGCATCGGCGGCGGATCGTGGCCCAGCATGTCGGTATGGAAGCCTCCATGCACGAACAGCCGGGCCGATCCGTCCGCCGCGCGCTGGCGCAGCCATACCGGCGCGCGGTCGATGGCGCCCGCGGCCTGCTGCCGCAGTTGGGGATCGAGCTGGCGCAGTGTCACGGCAAGTTCCGGGCCGACGCGAATGTTGCGGCCACCCAGGGCGCGCCGCAGCTTGTGGTCGTGGTTGCCCAGCAGGAAGATGCCGCGCCCCTCCTCCACCATGCGCAGCGCCAGCCGCATCGCCTCCGCGCTGTCTGGCCCGTAATCCACGATATCGCCGAGCTGGATCACGAACCGGTCGGTGGCCACCGCCAGGGCAAAAGCCCGCGCATCGCCATGCACATCGCCCACCACGCGCAGGGGGATGCCATCCGGCACCAGGGACGGCGGCAGGCGCCCCGCGGCGTGCGAACCGTCCGGCGACATCATGCGGCTTTCCGCAGCCCCGCGAAGGCCTGCAGGGCCCGGTCCCGCCCGGCCGCGAGATCCACGATGGGCGCGGGGTAGCTCGCGCCCAGCCGAACCCCGGCCGCCTGCAACACCAGCACCGGCGCCTCCCACGGCGCATGGATCACGCTCTCCGGCAGCCGCGCCAGTTCCGGCACGAAGCGGCGGACATAGGCGCCGTCGGGGTCGAACTTCTTGCCCTGCAGCACCGGGTTGAACACCCGGAAATACGGCGCCGCATCCGCCCCGCACCCGGCCACCCACTGCCAGCTCGCCGCGTTCTGCGCCAGGTCGGCATCCACCAGCGTGTCCCAGAACCAGGCCTCGCCCGCCTGCCACGGCACCAGCAGGTGCTTCACGAGGAAACTCGCCACGACCATGCGCACCCGGTTGTGCATCCAGCCGGTCTGCCATAGCTGCCGCATCCCGGCATCGACGATCGGCACGCCGGTGCGCCCCTGCTGCCAGGCCCGCAGCCCGGCTGGGTCGTCGCGCCACGGCATCGCCGCGAACTCCCCGCGCAGCGGCGCCTCCGGCAGCGCCGGGTGGTGCCACAGCAGATGGGCGGCGAACTCGCGCCACAGCACCTCGTCGCGGAACTTCTCGCAGGCCGCGCCGGCGTGCCACACCTGCCGCGGCGAGATCTCCCCGAAGGCGAAATAGGGCGAGAGCCGCGAGGTCGAATCCACCCCCGGCACATCCCGCTCGCCGCGGTAGTGCCCGATCCGCTCGGCCACGAAGGCGCCGAGCCGCGCCTGTGCCCCGGCCTCGCCCGGCACCCAGGCCGCCCGCAGACCACTTGCCCAATCCGGCGCCCGCGGCAGCAGCCGCCAATCCTCCAGGCTGTCCGACGCCACCTCCGGCCCCGCCGGAATCGCCCCGGGCGCCGCCGCCGGCATGGGAACCGGCCCGCTGGCCCGGAAGGCGCGCGCGAAGGGGGAGAACACGCCATAGGGCCCGCCCGCCTGGGTGCGCAACCGATCAGGGTGATGCAGCAGCGCCGTCATGTGGCAGTGCAGCTTCACCGGCGCCAGAGCTGCGATCACCCGGCGATAGGCGTCGCGCGCCCATGGCTCCGTTGGGATGCCGGCATGCACCTCCTCGGCACCGGTCTCGGCCACCAGGCGCGGAATCACCTCCTCGAACCGCCCGCGCCGCAGCACCAGCCGTGCACCGCGCGCGGCCAGCTCCGCCGCCAAGTCCGCGAGGCTGTGATGCAGCCACCACCGGCTCGCCCCCCCGGGCGCCCAGGCCCCCGGGGTTTCCTCATCCAGCACGAACACCGGAACCACGGGGCGCCCTGTGGCCAGCGCCGCCTCCAGCGCCGGGTTGTCGGACAGCCGCAACTCGCGGCGCAGCCACAGCAGGACAGGGGATCGGGAGGCACTCACGGCGCGATCGTCGCTCCTGGCTGACACATCCCCGTCATATGGGGCTCTGCCGCCGGGACAACACCCTCACCCCGCCGCGTAGCGCGCGCGCAACTCCTTGCCGATCGCCGCCTCGTCCACCAGCTTGCCGCCGGCATACACCACGGAGCCCACCTTGCCGCCGCGCCCGCGCACCAGCCGGGCCGCCTCGCCATGGCTGCCGAACCCGCCGGACTTGCGGATCACCGCCACATCCGCCCCGGTCACCTCCAGCTCGGACACATCCGCGAACGGGTTTGCCTGCCCGGGCACGGCCACGAACACCGTATTGGCCATCGGCACCAGATCGACCGCATCCCACAGCGACCACCACCGCCCGGTCCAGCCCGCCACCGCCTTGCCCGGCGCGCCATGCTTCTGGAAGGCGCGCAGGATGTGCACCACCCCCTCCAGCAGCAGCGCCGGATTGCCGTCCGCCGCGTTGGTCAGCACGGAGACGGTCAGCTTCTGCGAAGGGATCGTCGCCGTCTGCGTCCGCACGCCCTGGAAGCCGCCGGAATGGCCGTACATCTCCCAATCCCCCACGCGCCCGTGGATGGTGCCGAGCCCGTAGTGCCGATCCCCCGCCGTATCCGGCACCGGCCATTGCTGCCGCACCATCTCCCGCCGGCTGGCCGCGGAGATGATGCTCTTCGGCGCCGCCGGATCGAGCGTGGCATAGAACCGCGCCAGGTCCCCGGCGGTGGAGAGGAACCCGGTGGCCGAGGCCAGGGCATGGGTGCAATTGTCGGCCGGGATCACCAGCCGCTCGCCCAGCGCCCATTTGGAGGAATGGCCGCGGCTGGTCTTCACCTTCGGCCCCACCGGCGCATCCGGCGCGGTGTTCTCCAGCCCCGCCTTCTTCACCACCTCGCGCGCGATCCAGCTGTTGTAGTCCTCGCCCGTCACCGCCGCGAGCACCAGCCCGGCCAGCCCGAAGGCGTGGTTGCTGTATTTCATGCGCGTGTTGGCCGGGATCACCGGCGCCTCGGCCAGGGCGGCGCGCAGCTCCGCCTCGTTCAGGAACGGCCGCCGATCCGCCCACTGCCCGGTATCGTCGCCGTCGCGCACGATGCCGGCGGTGTGGCTCAGCAACTGCGCGATCGTGGCCTTCGCCACCTCCGGGTGCAGCCCCTGCACGTATTGCCCGGCCGCATCGTCCAGCCGCAGCTTGCCCGCCTCCAGCAGCCGCATGATGCCCACGGCGGTAAAGGTCTTGGAGTGCGAGGCCACGCGGAACAGGTGCTTCGGGGTCAGCGCCTCGCCGGTGGCGAGGTTCGCCAGCCCGAAGGCCTGGTCCAGCACGAGCTTGCCGCCTTGTGCCACCGCCACCGCGATCCCCGGCATCTCGGTGATGCGGCGCTGGTGCGCGATCCATTGCGGGATATAGGCGAGGGCAGGGGCGAGCCAGTCGGCCATGGTGTCGGTCTCCGGTCTGGAAGCCTACAGCTTGAGCGCGGATTGCCCCGCCGGCAACCGCGCCGACCGCCCGCGATAGGGAAAGCTGAACAGCCGCCCCTGGCCGAGCAGGAACACCCGCCCACCGCGCGGAAACAGCGATGCGATTGCCGGGTCGTGCACGTCGAGCCCGCCGGTATAGGCGCCCAGCGCGGGCAGGATCAGCCGCTGCGAATCCGCCACGAAGCAGGGGCGGGATACGGTCGCGCCGCGGGCCGGAATGCTCGCCTTGGGATGGAAGTGCCC
>JBIKOJ010000138.1:0-14173 GCA_044358135.1 Acetobacteraceae bacterium
GCCCCCGCCCCCCCCGCGCCCGGGGGGCCCGCGGGCGATGCGCGCGCACAGCAAGGGTATGGCGCGGGAGAGCGGGCGCATGCCGCGATTGCGGCGGGTGCCGAAGAGATAGAGCAGGCGACGGAGTTGCAGCGGCAGCTCGCACGCGAGGATGTCGTCGAGGGCCAGCTCGGAATCGGACTCCGGGAGGTTGATCCACCCATCCCAGGAGGTGTCGCACGCCGGTAGCGCGAGAGGGTGGGCGGCGTGCCGGCGGCCGAGGAGCACGGATAGGAGGGAGAGGAGGAGGGCGCGCAGGATGTCCTGCAGGCGCAATTCTCCCACCGCGCGCGGGGCGCGGGAACAGGCGGGGCTTTGCGCCCGGCTGTTGGGGAAAATCTCCATTTGGTTAGTGTACACCAGTGACGCAAACCGGTGCAAAGGTTTTTTTGCTTATGTCGGGTGGGGTGGTACGTACCAGGGCGCGGGCGACGGCTTCGGTTTGTATGAGAGTGTTGGGGGAGAAAGAAAGAAAATTCACATGGAGACGGAGAGAAGGAAGAAAGATCTCTTCTCCCCGTCGCAGTTGAGCGGTGGCGCTCTGGATTGCTTCGCTGGCGCTCGCAATGACAGTATTGCAGGGGGTTTGATACCCCGGCCTATCCGCATCTATGAATGAAGTTTTTTTGCTTCTTTTTGTTCACAAAAAGAAGACGCTTTCTTTTGCTACGCCGCGAGCGTCGTCGTCGCGTCCAACCCGAGCGTTTCCGCCAGCCGGTCCAGCCGTCGGGTGACGGATTCGCCGGCGAAGACGCCGCTGCCTTCGGCGAGTTCCAGGGTGAGGCGGGTGCCGAGGGCGAGGCGGGTTCCGGTGAGGAGTTGGGCGGTTCCGGCGGAGAGGGTGTAGGCGAGGCGCAGGGCCACGCCGAGGACGGTGGCGCGGCGGATGGCGTCGGGCGCGAGCAGTTGGCGGGCGGGTTGCAGGAAGGCGGCGTCGGGCTCGGCTTCGTAGCGCAGGGCGAGGGTGAGGCCGAGGAAGGCGCGGGCCTGGTGGTCGAGGCCGATGCCGGGTTGGCGGAGGATGCGCAGAAAGGCTTGCTCGGCGCGGTATTCCGGGTGGTCTCGGCTGCCGATGTCGCTCATCCAGCAGGCGGCTTCGCGCAGGCGGCGGGGTTCGCCGGTTTCGTTGGGGAAGAGCGGGTTGGTCCAGGCGAGCAGGGCGGGCGGCAGGGCGGGGTCGCGGGCGAAGCGGCGGGCGTAGTCGTGGCCGGCGGCCAGGAGGGGATCCTGGTTGCGCTGGGCGGCGGCGACGTGGCGCATGTACCAGCCTTCGCGCAGGCCGTTGGCGCTGAAGATGACGCGGCGGACGCCGGCGATGCGCAGCAGGCGGCGCAGCACCACGGCGGCGAAGGGCAGGTCGTCGACGCGGCGGCGCGGGATGCCGGGCAGTTTTTCGAGTTGGCGGCGGCTGGCGGTGGCGACGAGGCCGGCGAGGTCGCGGGCTTCCTCGCGGCTGATCGTGTAGTGGTGCAGCAGGGTGAGCGGGTAGTTGGTCTGGGCGATATGGATGCGGGCCAGGGCGCGCCAGGCGCCGCCGACGGCGTAGAGGTCGCGCCCGGCCATTTCGGGCAGCCAGGTTTCGGCGGCGAGGTCGGCTTCGGCGATGGCGCGGCCGCGGGCGGGGTCGCCGCCGGCGCGTTCGGCGAGGCGGATGACGCCGAGGCGCAGGGTGCGGGCATGGGTGCGCTGGCCGCGGTCGAGCCGGACCAGTTCCAGCGAGCCGCCGCCGATATCGGCCAGCAGGCCGTGGGCATCGGGGATGCCGCAGAGCAGGCCGGCGGCGGAGAGTTCGGCCTCCTGCTCCCCGGACAGCACCGTGATCGGCACGCCGGGCAGGCGGGCCTGGAGCTGGGCGATGAATTGCGGGCCGTTCTGGGCATCGCGCACGGCGGCGGTGGCCAGCACCTCGAACGGGTCGGCCTGCATGGCGCGCGCGATGGCGGCGTAGCGGTTCATGACCGTGAGGGCCTGGGCGGTGCCGTCTTCGTTGAGGCGCCCGGTGGCCTGCAGGCCGCGGCCGAGGCGCAGCACCGCCTTTTCGTTGAAGATCGGCACCGGGTTGCGGCTGCTGCCTTCGAACACCACAAGGCGCACGGAGTTGGAGCCGAGATCGACCACGGCGCGGCGCGTGGTGTCGGGGGTGCGGATCACCGCCTCTGGAAGCATCAGCGAATCCACTCGGGTCAATCCTGGGTCAGTCGGTCGGGGCGGCGCGCGGGGGCGACGAGGGAGGAGGAGGCGGGGCCGTGCAGCGCCGAGCCGCGGCCGGAGAGGGAGGGGTTGGTCATGAAGTAATCATGCGCGGAGGTGCGCTTCTTGCCGGTGCCAGCGGCCACGCGGCGCCAGTTGCCATCGGGGCCGAGCTCCCAGGACTGCATGGTATCGCGCAGGTTCACCACCATGATCTGGTCCAGCACCTGGGCGTGCACGGTGGGGTTGAGGATCGGCACGAAGGTTTCCACCCGCCACTCCATGTTGCGCGTCATCCAGTCTGCCGAGCTGATGTACACGCGTGCGTGCCGGCTGGGCAGGGCGTGGCCGTTGCCGAAGACGCAGATGCGACTGTGCTCCAGGAAGCGGCCGACGATGGACTTCACCTTGATGTTCTCGGACATTCCGGGCACGCCCGGGCGCAGGCAGCATATGCCGCGAACAATGGCCGAAACCTTCACGCCGGCGCGGGAGGCTTCGTAGAGCTTGTCGATCAGCTTGTCGTCCACCAGCGAGTTCATCTTGAGCCAGATGGTGCCCGGCCTGCCTTCGCGGGCGAACATGATCTCCCGGTCGATCAGCTCGCAGATGACGCTGCGGGTGGTGAGCGGGCTGAAGGCCAGCGCGTCCATCCGTTCCGGGCGGGCGTAGCCGGTCATGTAGTTGAACAGGCGGGCGGCGTCGCGCGTCATGGCCTCGTCGCAGGTGAAGAAGGAGAGGTCGGTGTAGATACGCGCGGTGATCGGGTGATAGTTGCCGGTGCCGAAATGGGCGTAGCTGCGCATGGTGTGGCCTTCGCGGCGCACGACGAGGCTGATCTTGGCGTGGGTTTTCAGCTCGGTGAACCCGTACACCACCTGCACGCCGGCGGCTTCCAGGGTGCGGGCGAGGCGGATGTTGGCTTCCTCGTCGAAGCGGGCGCGCAGTTCCACCATGGCGGTGACGGATTTGCCGGCCTCGGCGGCCTCGATCAGGGCCTTCACGATCGGGCTGTCGCGGCTGGTGCGGTAGAGGGTTTGCTTGACCGCCACCACGGCGGGGTCCTGGGCGGCCTGGCGGAGGAACTGCACCACCACGTCGAAGCTCTCGAACGGGTGGTGGACGATGATGTCCTTGGCGCGGATGGCGGCGAAGCAGTCGCCGGCGAAATCGCGGATGCGTTCGGGGAAGCGCGGGGTGTAGGGGGGGAAGAGGAGATCGGGGCGGTCGTCCACGATCAGCTGGCTGACATCGGCGAGGCCGAGGATGCCCTCGTGGAAATGGATTTCCTGGGCGGCGGCGTCCAGCTCGTCGATCACCAGCTGGCGCAGGTCGGCGGGCATGGCGGCGTTGACGGAGAGGTGGATGGCGACGCCGCGGCGGCGGCGCTTGAGGGCGGTTTCGTAGGAGCGGACGAGGTCTTCGGCCTCTTCCTCGAACTCCACGTCGGTGTCGCGGATCAGGCGGAACATGCCTTCGCCGGTGACGCGGTAGCCGGGGAAGATGCGGTCCAGGAACAGGGTGACGAGCTGTTCCAGCATGATGAAGCGGATCGCCCCGCGCCCATCAGGCAAGCGGGCATCCGGCAGGCGGATGAAGCGTTCGATCAGGGAGGGCAGCGGCACCAGGGCGCGCATGAAGCTGCCATCCTCCTCGCGCACCAGGCGGAGCACCAGCACGAGGCCCATGTTGGGGATGAACGGGAAGGGGTGGGCCGGGTCGATCGCGAGCGGCGTGAGCACCGGGAAGACGCGTTCCATGAACCAGGCATCGAGCCAGAGGCGCTCGCTGTCGCTGAGGCGGGCGGGGTCGCTCATGACGATCCCGGCCTGTTCCAGCTGGCCGCGCAGCTGCTGCCAGGCCTTGAGCTGCTCGGCCATCAGGGTTTCGGCGCGGGCCTCCACCTCCACCAGCTGCTGGGCGGGGGTGCGGCCATCCGGCGAGGGGGTGGTGACGCCGGCCTTGGCCTGGCCGATGAGGCCGGCGACGCGGACGGAGTAGAACTCATCGAGGTTGGCGGCGGAGATGGAGACGAAGCGCAGCCGTTCCAGCAGGGGGTGGCGGGTGTTTTCCGCCTCCTCCAGCACCCGGTGGTTGAAATCGAGCCAGGACAGTTCGCGGTTGATGAAGCGGTCCGGGTTGGCGGCGGCCGGGTCTGGCACTGGGTCGGGCAGCGGGGTGGCGGGGCTGCGGGCAGCCAGGTCGTGGACATTCATGATGCGGCTCGCTGATGCTGGCATGCGGCGTGCGCGGGAGCGGGCATCCTAGAGCAGTCCTTCCGCAGAAGGCGACGGCGACACTGAATCTTCATTGGCGGGCTCGGGCGGATCCGGGAGGTCGGCCAGCAGGTCGGGCAGCACCTGGCGGGCCAGGGCGGGGGCGATGGGGACGGCGAAGGCCTGGGCGGCGCGGTCCAGCCGGTCCACCGCCTCGGCCAGGGCGGCGTGGGTGCGCGGCAGGCGGGCGAGGAGCCAGTGGAGCGTGGCCTCGCTGGGGCGGAGCTGGCGTTCGGCGAGCAGGCGGGGGAGGAGGGCGTGCAGCAGGTCGTCTTCCGGTGGCTCGATCGCCACCGCGGTGGTGGCGCGCAGGCGGCTGGCGAGATCCGGCAGGGAAACGGGCCAGCGGGCGGGCGGGGCGGTGGCGGCCAGCAGCACGGGGTGGCCGGCTTCGTGGGCGGCGTTGAGGGTGTGCAGCAGGGCGAGCGTAGGGGCGCGGTCGGCGTCGTCGATGGCGAGCGGGGTATCCGGCGGGGTGAAGCGCAGGGTGGCGCCTTGGAGCCGTTGCGCGCTGTGGCGGTCGGCCCAGGCGGCGAGCAGGCGGGTCTTGCCGCTGCCCGGGGGGCCCCAGAGGGCGAGGCGGCGGGATGGCCATTCGGCGGTGCGGGACAGCCAGGCGCGGGCGGCTTCGTTGGAGGCGGCTTCGATGACCGGGGCGGCGAAGGTGCGGCGCACGGGGGTGAAGGGCAGCGGGAGTTGAGCGAGAGTGGCGCTCATGGCGTGGCCTCGTCCTTCGGGGGGTCGAGGTAGAGCTGGCTTTGCAGGTAGCGGCGTAGCCAGAAGCGGCACAGCACGCCGATGGTGGCCGCGGCCGGGACGGCCAGGAGCACGCCGAGGAAGCCGAAGGCGGCCCAGCCGGCGAAGAGCGCGAAGATCACCCAGACGGCGTGCAGCTCCACCCGGTCGCCCAGGAAGCGCGGATAGATGACGTAACCTTCCAGGATGTTGCCCAGGATGAACACGCCCACCACCAGCAGCACCCCCATCCAGGTGGGGAACTGGGCGGAGGCGAGGCCGACGGCGACGAACAGGCCGGTGATGCTGCCGACATAGGGGATGAAGGACAGCAGGCCGGACGCCATGCCGACGATCAGGCCGAGATCCAGCCCCACCAGCGACAGCGCCACGGCGTAGTAGATGATCAGCGCCAGGCAGCACATCGCCTGGCCGCGCAGCCAGGCGGAGAGGATGCGGTCCACCTCATGCGCCTGGGCGCGCAGCACGCCGGCATAGCGGCGCGGCAGCCAGGAATCGACGTGGCGCACCACCACCGGCCAGTCTCGCAGCAGGTAGAACCCCACCACGGGTGTTACGACCAGCAGGGTGAGGACGTTGAACAGCGCGAAGCCGCCGCCGATCACGCGGGTGACGGCGGTGACGAGGAAGGCCAGGACGGCGCCCGCCTGGCTGGCCACGAGCTCGCGCAGCCGTTCATCGACGAATTCCGGGCCGAGCTGGGTTTGCAGCTGGGCCAGCAGGTCGTCTGCCGCGGTGCGGGCCAGGTTCACGTAGATGGGCAGGCGGGTGATCAGGATGGCGAGCTGGGCCAGGATCAGGGGGTAAAGGAGGAGCACGAAGAGCAGGGCCAGCAGCAGCACCGTGGCCAGCAGCAGCAGGGCCGCCAGCCAGCGCGGCACGCCCAGGCGCTGCAGGCGGCTGGTGGGGGGATCGAGGAAATAGGCGATCCCCGCCGCCACCACGAAGGGCAGCAGGATGGAGGCGAAGAGCTGCAGCGCCAGCCACGCCACCACCAGCAGCCCCACCAGCAGGGCGATGCGCTGGGTGCGCGTGGCGGCGGCCACCGGGCCGTAGGGGGGTGGCACGAGGGTCATCGGCCGCGCGCCAGCTGGCGGATATAGGCGCCCAGCGAGGCCAGCGTGCTGGCGGCCACGGTGGTGATCAGCACCGCATCCAGCACGGGCCAATCCAGGCGCAGGCCCTCGGCCAGCAGGGTGGCGGCGACCATGACGATCTGCACCACGGTGTTCAGCTTGGAGATCGGCAGCGGGCGGATCGCGACGCTCTGGCCCATGACGTAGAGCAGCAGCACGCCGCCGACGATCACCACGTCGCGGAAGATCACCAGGATCGCCAGCCAGTCCGGGATCACGTGCACCACGGCCAGGATCAGGAACATGCTGACCAGCAGGGCCTTGTCGGCGATCGGGTCGATCATGGCGCCGAGGCGGGTGGGGCCGTTGCGGCGGGCGAGCCAGCCGTCGATCGCGTCCGACACGCCGGCGGCGGCGAAGAGCCAGAAGGCGGCCAGGAACTGCCCGCGCAGCACCAGCCACACCGCCACCGGCACGGCGCAGAGGCGCAGCAGGGTCACGACATTGGCCAGGGTGAAGGTGGCCGTGCCGAGCGCAGGAGGGGGGGTGGTGCCGTCTGGCATGGGGCGAGTATAGCGGGGCCGGGGGGCGGGAAGCCACAGTGGCGCGCCCTGTTGGTTGCGCCCGCTTGGTTGCGCTGGGCGGGCACCCGTGGTTGTTTCCGCCGCATCGGACCGGAGAGCCGCATGACCAGCATGACCTACCGCGCGGCCGGCGTGGACATCGACGCGGGCGACGCGCTGGTGGAGCGCATCAAGCCGCTGGCCCGCAGCACCAACCGCACCGGCGTGATGGGCGGGCTGGGCGGATTCGGCGCGCTGTTCGACCTGAAGGCCGCGGGGTTCAGCGACCCCGTGCTGGTGTCCTCCACGGATGGGGTGGGGACCAAGCTGAAGATCGCCATCGATACCGGCATCCACGACTACGTCGGCATCGACCTGGTGGCGATGTGCGTGAACGACCTGGTGGTGCAGGGGGCGGAGCCGCTGTTCTTCCTGGACTACTTCGCCACCGGGCGGCTGGAGGTGGAGCAGGCCGCGCGCGTGGTGGCCGGCATCGCCGAGGGCTGCCGCCAGGCCGGCTGCGCCCTGGTGGGCGGCGAGACGGCCGAGATGCCGGGCATGTATCAGAAGGGCGACTACGACCTCGCCGGATTCTCGGTGGGGGCGGCGGAGCGCGGCAATCTGCTGCCGAAGGATGTGGCGCCGGGGGATACGATCCTGGGGCTGGCGAGCAGCGGGGTGCATTCCAACGGGTTCTCGCTGGTGCGGCGCATCGTGGAGGCGGGCAATGCCGGCTGGGCGGCGCCGGCGCCGTTTGCATCGGGCACGCTGGGCGATGCGCTGCTGGCGCCGACGCGGATCTATGTGAAGTCCTTGCTGGCGCTGCATCGCGCCGGGCTGCTGAAGGCGGCGGCGCACATCACCGGTGGCGGGCTGCCGGGCAACCTGCCGCGCGTGCTGCCGGCCGGCACCCAGGCGGTGATCGATGCCGGCGCGTGGGAGCTGCCCGCGGTGTTCCGCTGGCTGGCCCGCACCGGCAACGTGGAAGCGCAGGAGATGCTGCGCGTGTTCAACTGCGGCATCGGCATGGCGGTGGTGACCGCGGAGCCCGAGCGGGCGCGGGCGATCCTGGAGGCCGAGGGCGAGACGGTCTCTGCCATCGGCCGGATCGAGGCCGGGCCGGCGGAGGATGCCGGCATCCGCATCGACCTGCCCACGGGCTGGCCGGGCTGAGGCGCCCGCGGTGAGGAAGAAGGTCGGCATCCTGATCAGCGGCCGCGGGTCGAACATGCTGTCCTTGATCCGGGCGGCGCAGGGCAACGACTACCCGGCCGAGATCGTGCTGGTGCTGTCCAACCGGGAAGAGGCGGGTGGGCTGGCCCGGGCGCGCGAGGCGGGGATCGCGGCACAGGCGGTGCCGAGCCGGGCCTTCGGGCGCGACCGGGCGGCGCACGAGGCGGCGCTGTGCGCGGCGCTGGAGGCGGCCGGCGTGGAGCTGGTGTGCCTGGCCGGCTACATGCGGCTGTTCACGCCGTTCTTCGTGCAGCGCTGGGCCGGGCGGATGCTGAACATCCACCCCAGCCTGCTGCCGGCCTTCCCAGGCGTGGACACCCATGCCCGCGCGCTCGCCGCCGGGGTGAAGCTGCATGGCTGCACCGTGCACCTGGTGAACGAGGGCATGGACGAAGGCCCGATCCTGGCCCAGGCCGCCGTGCCGGTGCTGGCGGGGGACTCGGAGGAGACGCTGGGCGCCCGCGTGCTGGCGCAGGAGCACCTGCTGTATCCCGCCGCGCTGCGGCGCTTCGTCGCGGGCGGTGGCGCGGAGGCGGCGGCCGAGCTGGCCTTGCGCAATCCGGCGGACTAGCCCCGGTTTCCAACGCGCGCCTTGTGTTCTAGATAGCAATCAACGTCCAACCCGATCAGATCGAGAGCGTCCATGGCCCACGCCCCGTCGAACTCCCCCGCCCCGGTCACCGAGGAGGCCTTCACGGCCGACCGCCAGCGCATGTTCGCCGGGTTCTGCTCGGCCACCACCCTCTCCGTGGTGCTTTCGGTGATCACCCTGGCGCTGATGGCGTTCTTCCTGGTCTGAACCAGCCGACACACGCCAACGACAAACGGCCCCGGAGCATCGCTCCGGGGCCGTTTTCGTCTGTGCCGAGGCCGGGGCGCGCCAGGCGCGCCCCGGTGCGGATCACTTGGCCATGTGCGCCAGGATCGCCAGCAGCAGCAGCGCCACGATGTTGGTGATCTTGATCATCGGGTTCACGGCGGGGCCGGCGGTGTCCTTGTACGGGTCACCCACGGTGTCGCCGGTCACCGCCGCCTTGTGCGCGTCGGAGCCCTTGCCGCCGTGGTTGCCTTCCTCGATGTACTTCTTGGCGTTGTCCCAGGCGCCGCCGCCCGAGGTCATGGAGATGGCGACGAACAGGCCGGTTACGATGGTGCCCAGCAGCATGGCGCCCACGGCGCTGAACGCGGCGCCCTGGCCGCCGACGGCCTTCACCACGAAATACAGCACGATCGGGGCAGCGACCGGCAGCAGCGACGGCAGGATCATCTCCTTGATCGCGGCCTTGGTCAGCATGTCCACCGCGCGGCCGTATTCCGGCTTCTGGGTGCCCTTCATGATGCCGGGCATTTCCTTGAACTGGCGGCGAACCTCCACCACCACGGCACCGGCGGCGCGGCCCACGGCGGTCATGCCCATGGCGCCGAACAGGTACGGCAGCAGGCCGCCGATGAACAGGCCGATCACCACCCAGGGGGACTGGAGGGTGAAGTCCACCTGCACGTTCGGGAAGTAGTGCTTCAGGTCCTCGGTATAGGCGGCGAACAGCACCAGCGAGGCCAGGCCCGCGGAGCCGATGGCGTAGCCCTTGGTCACCGCCTTGGTGGTGTTGCCGACGGCATCGAGCGCATCGGTCACCTTGCGGACGTCGGGCGGCAGCTCGCTCATCTCGGCGATGCCGCCGGCGTTGTCGGTGACGGGGCCGTAGGCGTCGAGCGCCACGACCATGCCGGCCAGCGCCAGCATCGTGGTGGCGGCCACGGCAATGCCGAACAGGCCGGCAGTGAGGTAGGAGACGATGATGCCGACGGAGATCACGACCACCGGCAGGGCGGTGGATTCCATCGAGATCGCCAGGCCCTGGATCACGTTGGTGCCGTGGCCCGTGGTGGACGAATTCGCGATGCTGCGCACCGGGCGGTATTCGGTGGAGGTGTAGTACTCGGTGATCCACACCAGCAGGCCGGTGACGGCGAGGCCGACCAGGGCGCAGATGAACAGGCTCATGCCGGTGATGGTCATGCCCGTGGTCATCTTGAGCGAGCCGGCGAAGCCGGTGGTCATGCCGATCGTGACCGCGATCAGGATCGCCGAGATGATGCCGGTGACGGCGAGGCCCTTGTACAGCGCGCCCATGATGTTGTTGGAGCTGCCGAGCTTCACGAAGTAGGTGCCCACGACCGAGGCGATGATGCACACGGCGCCGATCAGCAGCGGCAGCAGCATCATGGCGTCGGCATCGGCGCCGCGCACGAAGAAGATCGAGCCCAGCAGCATGGTGGCCACGATCGTGACCGCATAGGTCTCGAACAGGTCGGCGGCCATGCCGGCGCAGTCGCCCACGTTGTCGCCCACGTTGTCGGCGATGGTGGCGGGGTTGCGGGGGTCATCCTCGGGGATCCCGGCCTCGACCTTGCCCACCAGGTCCGCGCCCACGTCGGCACCCTTGGTGAAGATGCCGCCGCCGAGGCGCGCGAAGATGGAAATCAGCGAGGCGCCGAAGGACAGCGCCACAAGCGCCTCCAGCACCGGGCGCATGTCGGCATCCGGCGCCATGCCGGAGCGCAGCACGAAGTAGAAGATCGCAACGCCCAGCAGGCCAAGGCCCACCACCAGCATGCCGGTGATGGCACCGGCCTTGAAGGCGATGTCCAGGCCAGCGGCCAAGCCCTGGCGCGAGGCCTGGGCGGTGCGGACATTGGCGCGGACGGAGACGTTCATGCCGATATAGCCGGCCACGCCGGAGAGGATGGCGCCGATGGCGAAGCCGATCGCCACCGTCATGCCCAGGGTCGCGGCGAGCAGGACGAGGATCACCACGCCTACGCCGCCGATGGTGATGTACTGGCGGTTCAGGTAGGCGCGCGCGCCTTCCTGGATGGCGTTGCCGATTTCCTGCATGCGCGCGTTGCCGGCGTCTGCCGCCAGCACCTGCCGCGATGCCACCAGCCCATAGAGCAGGGCAAGCACCCCGCAGGCGATGACGATGATTGTGGCCAAGGCCATGTCGGTGGATCCCCCTCTACGTTTAACGGGCGTCTGGACACGCCCGGCCGTGCCCGGGACACGCCCAGGCAGTACGGCAATATGGGCGCGGCATATGACAGAGATGACAGACACAGGCAACCTGAGCGGCGCGCGGGTGGCGCTTCATGCCAGCCGGATGTCGGTTTGCGGGAAATCGTCGCCCTTGCAGAGCAGCGCGGCGCCGCGCTGCCGGGCCGCGGCATAGGCGAAGCAGTCGCCCATGTTGAGCTGCGCGGGATGGCCCTGGCCCTTGCCGAAGCGGGCGAAGGCGGACAAGGCCAGGCCGGCTTCCTCCGGCGAGATCGGGACCACTGTGATCCCGGCGCGGAGCAGGAACTGCATCACCTGCTCCTCTACCGCCTCCAGCGGCCGGCGATGCTTGCGGAACACGCCGAGCGTGGCCTCGAACACTGCTATCGCCGTTGTGAACGGTGCGCTCGCCTCCTCCAGGGCCGCGAGCAGCATCGCGGCGTCGTCCTCGCCGGTCATGATCGCCACGATGACGGATGCGTCGACGAAGGTCATTCCTCGTACAGCGAATCGTAGAACGCCTTGTCGGCCTCCAGCCCAGATCTGGGCCAGGAAGCAATCCTTTCCTGGATCGGGCGGATGCGCTCGGCGAGCGACTGGCGTGGCTCGGCCCGCTCCAGCTCATGCTCCAGGGCGCGGCGCACGGCTTCCGTCTTGGTGGTGCCCAGGCGCTTGGCGAGCCGGGCGGCCAGTTCGTCCACCTCGCGGCTGCGGATGTTCAGGGGCATTTCGGCCTCCGGTGTGTAGACAGACCATATCGTGTCTACACACCCTGGCGCAAACCCGCTTGCATCGCTTCGCCGAATCGCCAAAGGTCCGCGCGCGTGCGCCAGTAGCTCAGTTGGTCAGAGCGGGCCGCTCATAACGGCTTGGTCGCGGGTTCAAGTCCTGCCTGGCGCACCATTTTCCTG
Source organism: Acetobacteraceae bacterium (assembly GCA_044358135.1). GTDB lineage: Bacteria > Pseudomonadota > Alphaproteobacteria > Acetobacterales > Acetobacteraceae > CAMDGX01. The sequence continues at coordinate 12,100 of JBIKOJ010000138.1, forward strand.
GCGCGATGCCGCCCGCCAACCCATCGCGCGGGTGCTCCTTCGCTCCGCTCATCCGCACCACATATCTGCGGCGTATCCGCGCGCGATTGCGCCGGCGGCGCCGCGCCCCTAGAACACCAGCCCCGCCCCCTCCCCGACTACCCCGCGAGGAGCCGAAGATGGCCGCCTACCAGTACGTCTATGTGATGAAAGACCTCACCAAGGCCTTCCCGGGCGGGCGCGAGGTGTTCAAGGGCATCACCCTTTCCTTCCTCCCCGGCGTGAAGATCGGCGTGCTGGGCGTGAACGGCGCCGGCAAGTCCACGCTGCTGAAGATCATGGCCGGCATCGAGACCGATTACGGCGGCGAGGCCTGGGCCGCGGAGGGCGTGCGCATCGGCTACCTGGAGCAGGAGCCGAAGCTGGACGACACCAAGACCGTCACCGAGAACGTGCAGATGGCCTTCGGCCCGCTGCGCGCCGCCATCGACCGGTTCAACGAGATCTCGAACCTGTTCGCCGAGCCGATGGACGACGACCGGATGAACGAGCTGCTCGCCGAACAGGGCGACCTGCAGGAAAAGATCGACGCCGAGGATGGCTGGGAGCTGGAACGCCGCATCGAGATCGCGCTCGACGCGCTGCGCTGCCCGCCGCCGGACAGCCCCGTGGTCAACCTCTCCGGCGGTGAGCGCCGGCGCGTGGCGCTGTGCCGCCTGCTGCTGGAAAAGCCCGACCTGCTGCTACTCGACGAGCCGACCAACCATCTGGACGCCGAAAGCGTCGCCTGGCTGGAAAAGACCCTGCGCGACTTCGCGGGCACTGTGCTGGTGATCACCCACGATCGCTACTTCCTGGAGAACGTCACCAACTGGATTCTGGAGATCGAGCGCGGCCGCGGCTATCCGTTCGAGGGCAACTACTCCTCCTGGCTGGACCAGAAGCGCAAGCGCCTGCAGCAGGAGGAAAAGGAGGAAAGCTCCCGCCAGCGGGCGCTGGCCGCCGAGCAGGAATGGATCGGCTCCTCGGCGCGTGCCCGCCAGACCAAGAGCAAGGCGCGCATCCAGAAATATGAGGAAATGCTGCAGAAGAGCCAGGAGATGGTCTCCGGCGTGGCCGAAATCGTCATCCCGCCGGGCCCGCGCCTCGGTGGCGTGGTGATCGAGGCCGAGGACCTGCGCAAGGCCTATGGCAACCGCCTGCTGATCGACGACCTGAACTTCAAGCTGCCGCCCGGCGGGATCGTGGGCGTGATCGGGCCGAACGGCGCCGGCAAGACCACGCTGTTCCGCATGATCACCGGCCAGGAAACGCCCGACAGCGGCTCCCTGCGCGTGGGCGAGACGGTGAAGCTGGGCTACGTGGACCAGAGCCGCGACAGCCTGGATGCCACCAAATCCGTGTGGGAAGAAATCAGCGGCGGCACCGACGTGCTGTATATCGGCAAGCGCGCCGTGCCCTCGCGTGCCTATGTCGGCGCCTTCAACTTCAAGGGCAGCGACCAGCAGAAGAAGGTCGGCATCCTCTCGGGCGGCGAGCGCAACCGCGTGCACCTGGCCAAGATGCTGAAGCAGGAAAGCAACGTCATCCTGCTCGATGAGCCCACCAACGACCTGGACGTGGATACGCTGCGCGCGCTGGAAGAGGCGCTCACCGAGTTCGCGGGCTGCGTGGTGGTGATCAGCCATGATCGCTGGTTCCTGGATCGCCTGGCCACGCATATCCTCGCCTTCGAAGGCGACAGCCACGTGGAATGGTTCGAAGGCAACTTCCAGGACTACGAAGCCGACAAGCGACGCCGCCTCGGCGCCGATGCCACCGAACCCCACCGTATCAAATACCGCCCGCTGCAACGCTAAGGCATCGGACATGAGGCAGGGGGACGGAGGGGAAAGCCAAGGGGCTTTGCCCCCTGGACCCCCACCAGGGACCAGCGGTCCCTGGACCCGGCATGTTTTTTCCGCCTTCGGCGGGAAGGGTCTCTCGGGCGCTGCCCGTGAGACCCTTCCCGCCGAACGCGGAACAAGTCACGGGGTCTGGGGCCTAAGGCCCCCGGGGGGTCCAGGGGCAAAGCCCCTGGCCTTTCTTTCCGCCT
>JBIKOJ010000139.1:0-14152 GCA_044358135.1 Acetobacteraceae bacterium
TGGCGACGGGGCAGCGTTCGACGAAGCGGCAGCCGTGGGGGGAGGGGGTGGCGGCGGTTTTCTGGTCGCCTTCGTCGTCCAGCCAGTCTCGCGTGGTGCTCACTTGCGGGATCGAGGAGATGAGGAGCTGGGTGTACGGATGCTGGGGGTGTTTCACCACGCGTTCCACGGCGCCGGCTTCGGCCACGCAGGCGCGGTACATGACCAGGATGTTGTCGCTGACCTGGTAGGCGGTGGCGAGGTCGTGGGTGATGTAGATGATGGAGATGCCCATCTCGTCTGTGAGTTTGCGCAGCGAGGTGAGGATGGTGGCGCGGAGCGAAGCGTCGACCATGGAGACGGGCTCGTCCGCCACGATGAGCTTGGGCTTCATCAGCACGGCGCGGGCGACCATGATGCGCTGGCGCTGGCCGCCGGAGAGCTGGTGGGGGTAGCGGCCGAGGATTTCCTCCGGGCGCAGGCCGACGGCGCGCAGGGCGTTCTCGATCATCGTGCGGCCTTCGGCGCGGGATGAGGCGAGGTTGAAGTTGCGCACCGGCGTGGTGAGGACGTGGTCCACCCGGTAGAACGGGTTGTAGACCTCGTACGGGTCCTGGAAGACGGCCTGGACGTCGCGCCGGAACTGGCGGCGCTGGGGGCCGGAGAGGCGGGCCATGTCCTGGCCCTGGTAGAGCACCTGGCCCTCGCTGGGCGGGACGAGGCCGAGGATGATGCGGGCCAGCGTGGTCTTGCCGGAGCCGGATTCGCCGACGATGGCGGTGATGGCGGGCTTGCTCGTGTCGATCGACATCGAGAGATCGGACAGGGCCGCGGTGGCGCCGTAGCGCTTGGTGACGTGCTTGGCTTCGAGGAGGGGAGTCATCAGTAGGATTCTTCTTTTTCTGAAGAAAAAGAAGCAAAAAGACTTTTGGAATCAGATGTGGAGAGGCTGGGGGTCAATATCGGGCTGCCTGTGTGTTGCTCAGCGTAGGCGGGGGGCGGCATCGGGACTGGATTGCTTCGCTTCGCTCGCAATGACGGTGTTGGGCGCGAGGGAATAAAAGTTTTTTGGTTCTTTTTTTCAAAAAAGAACGTGCTTGCTTGCTGGCTCATGCGAAGTGGCACGCGACTTGTTGGTTGGGGGCGACTTCGCGGACGGCGGGTTTTTCGGTGGTGCAGCGGGCTTCCGCGCGGGGGCAGCGGGGGTGGAAGGCGCAGCCTGGGGGGAGGTCTCGCAGGAGGGGGGCGAGGCCGGGGATGCCCTGCATGGCGCCGCGTTTTTCGAGCGAGGGGAGGGAGGAGATCAGCGCCTGGGTGTAGGGGTGGCGGGGGCGGGTGATGATTTCGGCGATGGGGGCGAGTTCGACGAGGCGGCCGGCGTACATGACGCCGAGGCGGTCCACGAATTGCGCCATGAGGCCCATGTCGTGGCCGACGAGGATGATGGCGCAGCCGAGGTCGCGCTGGACGCGGGCGAGGGTTTCCATGACCTGGCGCTGGACGACGACATCGAGCGCGGAAGTGGGCTCGTCGGCGATGATGACCTTGGGGCGCAGGCAGATGGCGATCGCGATGCAGGCGCGCTGCTTCATGCCGCCGGAGAGTTCGTGCGGGTAGAGGGTGGCGACCTCTGGGCGCAGGCCGACGGTGCGCAGGAGTTCGGCGACGCGGGTGTCGAGTTCGGTGTTGGAGAGTTTCAGGCCGTGGTCGCGGAAGGCGTCGGCGAACTGGGCCTTGATGCGGATGACGGGGTTGAGCGAGTTCATGGAGCCTTGCGGGACCATGGCGATGCCGGCCAGGCGGAGGCGGCGGATGCCTTCGTGGTCCAGGGCGGAGAGTTCCGTGCCGTCGAGCGTGACGCGGCCGCCGGTGATGCGGCCGGGCGGCTTGATCATGCGCAGGATGGACAGCGCCATGGTGGATTTGCCGGAGCCGGATTCGCCGGCAAGGCCCAGGCGTTCGCCGGGGAGGAGGGCGAAGGAGACGTCGTCCACCGCCTTGACGGCGCCGAGGGGGTGTTCGAATTCGACGCGCAGGCCTTCGACTTGAAGGATGGCGTTCATGCGGAGCGCCTCAAGCGGGGGTTGGCGTATTCGTCGAGGCCGACGGTGACGAAGAAGAGGCCGAGGAAGACGAGGACGATGATGACGGTGGGGGCGAGCCACCACCACCACCAGCCGTTGATCATGGCGGCGTTGAAGTTCACCCAGTAGAGGGTCATGCCCAAAGTGGGCGCGTCGATCGGGCCGAGGCCGAGGACTTCGAGGCCGATGGAGGCGAGGATGGCCGACGAGACGGCGTTGACCAGGGTGGCGGCGAGGTAGGGGAGGAGGTTGGGCATCAGCTCCAGCACGATGATCGCGGGGCCGGACATGCCGGACATGCGGGCGATCTCGACATAGCCGCGTTCGCGTAAGGAGAGCACCTGGGCGCGGATGGTGCGGGTGGGGTTGAGCCAGGCGAGCGAGGCGACGACCAGGGCCATCTGGTTGACGGAGAGGCCGCCGCGGATGCCGACGGCGATGATGATCAGCACCAGCAGGCCGGGGACGGTGAGGCCGATATCGGCGATGCCGCGGATGATGGTGTCGGCCCAGCCGCGGTAGTAGGCGGCGACGAAGGCGAGCACGGTGCCGATGGCCACGCCGAGGATGCCGGCGATGAAGCCGATCTGCAGCGTGAGCGGGGTGCCGGCGACCATGACGGCCAGGAGGTCGCGGCCCTGGCGGTCCGTCCCGAAGGGGTAGCGCCAGGAGGGCGGCTGGAGCGGGCGGACGGAGAGGGCGCGGGCGTCTTCCACATCGACGATGAAGTGGCCGATGACGACGAAGGCGACGAGGAAGAGCAGCAGGGAACTGCCGACGACGAGGGAGAGGTTGCGGCGCAGATAGCGCAGGAGGCCGGTCATCTCTCAGGTCCGCCGGTAGGTGATGCGCGGGTCGAGCAGGGGGTAGACGAGGTCGAGGATCAGGGTGGCCAAGCCGAGCGAGACGATGACGGTGAAGACGATGCCCTGGATGAGGAAGTGGTCGTTCTCGCGGATGGCCTGGAACAGCAGCGTGCCAATGCCGGGGTAGCCGAAGATCACCTCCACCAGCACGGCGCCGGAGAGGATCTGGCCGAGGGCCAAAGCGAGGGCGGTGATCTGCGGCAGGATGGCGTTGCGCAGGCAGTAGCGCGAGAAGATGGTGAGGCTTTTGAGGCCCTTGCCCTCGGCGAAGACGACGTAGTCCTCGCCCATGGTGGTGACCATCATGCCGCGCATGCCGAGCGCCCAGCCGCCGGTGGCGACCAGGATGATGGAGAGGGCGGGCAGGGTGGCGTGGCGGATGATGTCCAGCACGAAGGCGATCGACAGGCTGGGCACCGCGCCCATGGAGTAGCCGCCGAAGATGGGCAGCCACTGCACCTGGAAGGCCAGCAGGTACATCAGGATCAGGCCGAGCAGGAAGAACGGAATGGCGTGGAGCGCCCAGAGCGGCGGCATGAGCCAGGCCATCCAGCGTGGGGCGCGCGGCCAGGCGAGCAGGGCGCCGAGGATGGTGCCGATGACGAAGGACAAGAGCGTGGTCATGCCCAGGAGGCCGACCGTCCAGGGGATGGATTCGGAGATCATGTCCCAGACGGTGCGGGGGTAGTTGGCGATGGAGAAGTTGAAGTCGCCGCGCACCACGTCCCCGAGATAGGACAGGTATTGCTGCCAGAGCGGGCGATCGAGGCCGAAGCGGACCTCGTAGATCTTCACCATCTCGTCGATGCCCTGCTGGACATAGCCGCCGAGCTGGGCCTGCTGCAGGAGCTTGGTGCGCACGGGATCCTGCCCGGAGAGCTTGGGCAGGAAGAAGTTGAGGCTGGCGGCGAGCCAGACGATGACGACGAAGACGCCGCAGCGCTTGAGGATGGCGAGCATTTGCACTGCGGCGTATCCGTTCGTCAGGGTCAGGCGGGCTGGAGCGACCAGAGCACCATCGGGAAGGTGAGGTGCCAGTGGGCGCCGTTGACGTAGAACGGGGCCTTGGAGTTCTCCTCCGTGGGCCAGTTCTTCCAGTAGGTGGTGTTCATCGGGATGCGGTGATGGGCCTGGACGAGCTGGATATCCGGCAGTTCCGGCAGCCAGATTTCCATCGCCTTACGGAACAAATCCTTCAGCTTGGCCTGGTCGGTGGGGGGCACGCTGAACATCTCGTCCACGATCTTGTCGTAGGTGGCGTTCTTCCAGCGCGGGAAGTTCACCTGGTGGCCGCCGGGCACGGCGACGGAGGCCGACTGGTAGAGCTTCAGCGTGTTGTAGGGCTCGCTGACGCTGCCGCCGTGGCCGTAGATGGCGCCGGTGTACTGGCCCTTCTGGAAGCGGTCGTCGAAATCGGGCGGCAGGGACATGCTGGCATCGATGCCGGCGCGCTTGAGGAGTTCCACCAGCACGGGGCCGATGGCGGGGCCGGAGCCGCCGAAGCCGATGATATCAAGCGTGATCTTCTTGCCGGCAGCGTCGGTCCACATGCCGTCCGAGCCCTTCTTGAAGCCTTTGGAGGTGAGGATGGCATCACCCTTGCGGCGGTCGAAGGCCAGGGTGTCGTGCTTCTGCAGCAGGTCCTTCACGTGGTCCTTGTAGGGGGCCAGCGGCGCGTAGTCCGGCATCGGCAGGGGCGACAGCTCCGAGGCGCCGAGATAGCCGACATCGATCACCTGCTGGCGGTCGATGTAGTGGCTGATGGCCCAGCGCACGTCCTTGTCGTTGAAGGGCGCGACCTCGTTGTTGACGTAGAGCGAGAGCGGCCACCAGTCGCGGTAGCCGAAGGGCGGCTTCTGGCCGGAATGGGTGGTGATCTTGGGGTTCTGGCGGAAGACGGTGGCGAAGGTGGCCGGCTGCATGCCGGTCCCTGCATCGACCTGGTTGGTGATGAGGAGCTGGGCGGTTTGCTGCTCGCCGGCGGTGGGCAGCCAGATGTTGCGCAGCACGGCGGGCAGCGGGGCGAGGCCCTTTTCGGCGGCCCACCAGCTGGCGCGGCGGTCGAACACCTTCTGCTGCGGGTTGGCGGCGGTGACCTGCCAGGGGCCGGTGGTGACCGGAAGGCCCTTCGCCACATCGAAGTGCTTGAAGGTGGTCCAGTCCTGACCTTCGAAGATGTGCTTCGGCACGATGTACACGCCGATGTCGTATTTGTAGGTCATGAACATGAAGAAGCGCGGCGAGGGGATCTTGAAATCCACCACGACGGTGTTGGCATCGGTCGCGGTGGCCTTCTCCACGGCCTGCTGCACGTCGATGCCCCAGCGGACCTTGGGGCCGAGATCACGCAGGCTGTTCAGGGTGAAGGCGACGTCTTCGGCGCTGAAGGCCACGCCATCAGACCACTTGATGCCGCTGCGGGTCTTGATGGTGAGCTTGCGGTTGTCTGGCGTGAACTCGTAGCTCTCGGCCAGCCACATGTGCATCTTGTCGGCGAAGGCGGAGTAATAGGCCAGCGGCTCGTACATCATGTTCGGGCCGTTCTGGTGGTTGGAGCCGATGGAGTACGGGTTCCACAGCTCGAAATCGACCCAGCGGCCTTCGCGGCCGCCCCAGACCAGGATCATGGTGCGGTCGCGCGGCGGGGCGGCGGGCTGGGCATCGGCCTGCTGCCAGGGCAGGGCGATGGCGGTGCCGGCCAGCACGCTGGCCTTCAGCAGGTCGCGGCGGTTGGGGCCGCCGCGTGTGGTGTCGGACATGGCTTGGTCCCTTCCTCCTGGGCTGCGCGGGTTGGCCCCGGCAGGATGTTGCGGCAGCGGCCTGGGGCCCTGACTTCGCATGCAGTAGGGCGGGCGGGCCGCGCGGCGTCAAGCGGCATCGCCCCCCATGCTGCTAGGCGTAGGGCTGGCCCCAGCGTTCGTTGAACACCACGTCTTCCAGCCTGGTGCGGCCGACGGGGCCGAACTTTCCCATGGGCCAGCCGATCGGCAGGATGGCGTAGCTGTGCACGCCTTCGGGCAGGCCGAGGGCGGCTTCCGCTTCCTTGGCGAAGAGCAGGTGGCGGGTGGTGAGCGTGCTGCCGAGGCCGAGCGCGCGGGCGGCGAGCAGCATGTTCTGCACCGCGGGGTAGATGGAGGCGCCGGAGGTGCGGGTGGGGGTGTTCTTGCCCTCATCCAGGCAGGCGACGATCCAGACCGGGGCTTCGTGGAAATGCTCCGTCAGGTGCTCCACGGCATGGTGCTGGCGGGCGTATTTCTCGGCCGAGATGCCCGGGGGCGGCGGCGAGCTGGCGTAGCGCGGGCCCACCACCTCATCGAAGGCCTTCTTGTACCAGACCTGCACGGCCTTCTTCACCGCCGTGTCCTTGATCACCAGGAAGCGCCAGCGCTGGTAGTTGCCGCCATTGGCAGCGGCGACGCCGGCTTCGAGGATCTTGCGCACCAGGTCATCCGGCACCGGGTCGGGCTTCAGGCGGCGCATGGCGCGGGTGGTGTGGATGATGTCGAAGACGTCGTTCATGGCGTGCGGTCCTTCAGGAACCAATCCACCAGCGCGGGCTGCGCATCGCGCGGGTAGGTGTGGGAGAGGTCGTCCAGCTCCAGGTAGGTGACGGCGGCACCGGCGGCCTGGAAGGCGTCGCGCGCGGTGCGGGCGACATCCACCGGGAACATCCAGTCGAGCTCGCCATGGCAGAGATGGATGGGCAGGTTGGCCAGGCGCGAGCGCTCGCTCATCTCGATCAGGATCGGGTGGAAGCTGGCGGCGAAGGGGGCGAGGTGGGTGAAGCGGCTGTCGGATTGCACGCCGCTGAGCAGGGTGAAGGTGCCGCCGTCGCTCATGCCTGTCAGCAGCAGGCGGGAGGTATCCACCGGCCAGCGTTGCGACACGAAATCGACGATGCGGTGCAGGTTCGGGGTATCCACATCCTCGCCGGCCAGGGCCCAGGTGGGGCCGATGGAGGTGGGGGTGGCGACGATCAGGCCGCGGCTGCGGGCGGTGCGCACCCAGTGCCAGAGGAAGTTGCGGCCGTGGCCGCTGCCGCCGTGCAGCGCGATCACCAGCGGGCGGGGCACGTCGTCGCGCGTGTCTTCCGGCACGAACAGGCTGAAGCCGCCGCGCTGGTCTTCCGTGTTCTCGGCGTGCAGCACACCGCGGTTGGGCTTGCCCATGCCCTGGGCGAGGTCGGCCTTCAGCGCCGCGTTCTCCCGCGCCTCGGGGTCCAGGAAGAACAGGCTGACCTGAGGGATGATGCGAGCCAGGGGGAACAGCGCCTCCTGCGCGCGGGCCTCGCTGCGCAGGGCGCGATAGGCGCGGCGGATGTCGTTGCCCACCGCGGCCAGCCGAAGCGCACCCCAGGCCTCCAGCGTGGCATCGGCGGCCCTCTCCACCTGGGTGCGGAAGGCGGCGAGCTGCTGGGGCCACTCGGCTTTTCGGAACTGCTCGATGGCAATGGTGAGGCCGCCATCGGGCTTGCCGACGGCGTCCAGCACCGCATCGATCTCGCCAGGGTGGATGTGGCGGGCGACGAAGCCGAGGGGGGCGAGGGCGCCCATCAGCGAATCGAGCGTTTGGGCGATGGTTTGTTCTAGGTCTGGCATCAGGAAGGAAGGATTCTTCTTTTTGTGAACAAAAAGAAGCAAAAAAACTTCATTTGTTCAGGCATTGGGTTGTCCGGACTGGGCGCAAAGTCGTAAAAGTTTTTTGGTTCTTTTTTTCAAAAAAGAACCGCTTACTTGATTTCTGGCTTACCCTTTTCGATCCACGCCCGATAGTCCGCCATGGTGCGTTCGCTGGCCGGATAGAACCCTGCGATCGGCTCGCCGAGTTCCACGCGGCGCTTGATGTAGGCTTCCACCTGTTCCTGCTCCAGGCCCGAAACCGCGACCTTGTCGGCGAGGTGGCGCGGGATGACCACCACCCCGTCTTCGTCGCCCACCACGATATCCCCGGGGAACACCAGGGTTCCGCCGCAGCTGATGGTTTCGTTCACGCCGATGGCGAGTGTGCTGGCGGTGTTGGGGGGCGGGGTGAAGGTGCGGGCGTGGATGGGCAGGCGCATGGCCATGAGGGGCCCGGCGTCGCGCATGGCGCCGTCGGTGACCAGGCCGGCGATGCCGCGGTAGATCATGCGGGCGGCGAGGATATCGCCCACGGCGCCGCCGCCGATATTGCCGCCGGCGTCGATCATGATGACGGAGCCTGGGGCGGAGTCCTCGATGGCCCGGCGGGTGGGGTTTTCGGTGGCCGCCATGTTGGCCATGGATTTCTCCAGGTCCTCGCGCAGCGGGCCGTAGCGCAGGGTGACGGCGGGGCCGACGAACTTCGAATTCGCCGGGGTGAGCGGGCGGATGTTCAGCGGCGAGCGGGTGCGCAGGCCGGCGACCTTGATGAGCTGGGAGGTGAGGGTGGCGGTGCTGACCTGGCGCAGCAGGTCCAGGGTCTCGGGGGCCAGGGGTGTCATGGATGTTTCCTCGCCGGTTGTTGCGCGAAGTCTAGCAGCGCCGTGGGCGAAGGTGGCAACATGGGGGGCATCTTGGGAGAAGAGCCATGGCTGTCGATCCGAACCGCGTGATCATCAACGGGGAAAACCCCTTCATCCGCCTCAGCGAAACCGATGGTGGGGATTTCACCACCAATGCCAGCTTCTGGCGCGTCATCTTCTCCCCGGGCGGGCCGGGCCACGTGCTGTACCTGAAGAGCGAGCTGACCGGCGGTGCCTGGAAGATCTACACCGACAACATCAGCATGGCCCGCTGGCTGCAGACGAGCGTGCAGGGGATGCTGAACGCGGAGCTGGCCGATACCAGCCTGCCGGTGTTCGACGCGAGCTTCAGCCGCAGCGGCGACATGCGCGATGCCTGGACGGAGAGCCTGACCACGTTCAACGAGGAGATCTCGCTGACCTGGTACAACCCGGGCGACCCGATGATCATGCACACCGACCCGAAGTCGGACCCGGCGCGCTATCTGGGCCTGTGCACGCTGTTCGTGCCCTGCGCCGGCGCGCAGCTGACGGTGAACGGCGTGGCGGCGAAGGGCCGGGCCTGGCCGCGGGAGCGCGAGGGGCGTCCGTTCAGCACCTGCTCGCTGGCGTTTGCCGAGAGCTGGACCGAATCGCGCTGATGCAGAACGCGACCTCCCCCAGCGCGCTGCGCGTGCAGGCCGTGCTGGGGGAGGGGTTTCGGGTGCTGGAGTTTTCCGCCAGCACCCGAACGGCGGCGGAGGCCGCCGAGGCGATTGGCTGCACGGTGGCGCAGATCGCCAAATCCATCCTGTTTCGCGCCGCGAGCGGCCGGCCGGTGCTGGTGGTGGCGTGCGGCACCAACCGGGTGGATGAGAAGAAGGTGGCCGCGCTGCTGGGCGAGAAGATCGGCCGCGCGGATGCGGAATTCGTGCGGGAAGCGACGGGCTTCGCCATCGGGGGCGTGCCGCCGGTGGGGCATGCCACGGCGCCGGCGGTGCTGCTGGACCGGGATCTGGAAGCATTCGAGACGATCTGGGCCGCGGCGGGCACGCCGAACGCGGTGTTCCGGCTGACCCCCGTGGACCTCGCGCGGCTGACTGGCGCGGCGTTCGCGGATGTGGTGAAGGCCTAGCGCCACGGCGCGATCGGATTCTCAGGTGAAGGCGTGTGTCTGCGACCGCTATGGCGGGCCCGAGAGGGTGCGCGTGGGCGAGGTGCCGATGCCGGTGCCGGGCCCGACCGAGGTTCTGGTGGGCATTGTGGCCAGCACGGTGAGCGCCGCGGATAGCCGGGTGCGCGCGCTGCGGGTGCCGCGTGGCATGGCCGGGATGGCGCGGCTGGCGCTGGGGCTGCGCGGGCCGCGGCGGCAGGTGCTGGGCACCGAGCTGGCCGGGGTGGTGGTGGCCATCGGCGCGCGGGTGACGCGGTTCGCGGTGGGGGATCGGGTGCTGGGGTTTCCCGGCGCCCATTTCGGCTGCCATGCGGAATTTCGCGCCATGGCCGAGGCGGATGAGCTGGTGGCGATGCCGGCGGGATTGTCGTTCGAGGAGGCGGCCAGCCTGCCGTTCGGGGCGATGAGCGCGCTGCATTTCCTGCGCGCGGCCCATGTGCGGCCGGGGGAACGCATGCTGGTGGTGGGCGCCTCCGGCGCGGTGGGGAGCGCGCTGGTGCAACTGGGCCAGGTGTTCGGCGCCGAGGTGACCGGCGTGACCAGCACGGCGAATCTGGACCTTGTGGCCGGCCTGGGGGCGGCACGCGTGGTGGATTACACCGCCTGCGATATCACGCAGGGGAGCGAGCGCTTCGATATCGTGGCCGATATGGTCGGGGCCGTTGGCTTCGCGCGGTACCGGCGCGTGCTGCGCCCGCGGGGGCGGATGCTTGCCGTGGCCGCTGAGGTGCCGGACATGCTGGCCATGGCCTGGGCGCCGTTCTGGGGGATGCGCGTGTTTGCCGGGCCGGCCACGACCAGGCCGGGGGACCTGGCCCAGGTGGCGGCGTGGGCGGCGCAGGGCGTGCTGCTGCCGGTGATCGACCGGTGCTACGCCATGGCCGAGATCGCGGCGGCGCACGCGTATGTGGATACCGGGCGCAAGCGCGGCAGCGTGGTGGTTCGGATCGCCGGCGCCGATTAGCGGCGGAGCCGGTCCACTTCCCCTTCGGCCCAGCGACGGCGGGCTTCGGCGGCGATGTGCTTGTCCACCACGGTGATGCCGATGGGGGCGAGGCTCATGCCGGCGAGCTTCACGTGCTGCCAGGCGAAGGGGATGCCGATGATGGTCACGGCGCAGGCCACGGCGGCGGTGAGGTGGCCAATGGCGAGCCAGATGCCGAACACCACGAACCAGACGATGTTGCCGACCAGGCCCAGCGCGCCGGTGCCGATATCCTCCCGCCCGGTGAGGGTGGCGCGCGAGATGGCTTCGCGCCCGAACGGCCAGAGCGAGAAGCCGGCGATGGCGAAGCAGGCGCGGGCCCAGGGCAGGCCGATGATGGTAATGGCGGCAAGCACGCCGGCTAGGCACCACAGCAGGGCCATGATGAGCCCGCCGAAGACCACCCAGACGATGTTCAGGATCAGGGCCATGTGGGCTGCCTATGTGCTGCCGGCGGAAAGGTGAGAAACGAAAAAGCGGCCCTTGCGGGGCCGCTTTTCATATGCTGCACGAGAAATGGCGCACCCGGAAGGACTCGAACCTCCAACCCCCAGATTCGTAGTCTGGTGCTCTATCCAATTGAGCTACGGGTGCAGCAGCAGAGGCGGGCGATATAGCCGTGCCCGCGCGCCTCGGCAAGGCGGTAAATGCAGGGCAGGGCGTTATGATCCGAGCTTGTCCAACTCGCGCACAACGGCCTCACCCATCACGGAGGTGGAGACCTTGGCGCAGCCCGGCGCCATCACGTCCGCCGTGCGCAGGCCAGAGGCCAGAACGTTGGTGCAGGCGCGCTCGATGATCAGCGCATCCTCGTCCATGCCGAAGGAATAGCGCAGCAGCATGGCGAAGCTGAGCATCTGCGCCATGGGGTTGGCGATGCCCTTGCCGGCGATGTCGGGCGCGCTGCCATGGATCGGCTCATACAGCGCGTGGCGGCGGCCATCGCCCTGTACGGCGCCCAGCGTGGCGCTGGGAAGCATGCCGAGCGAGCCGGTGAGCATGGAGGCGAGGTCGGACAGGATGTCGCCGAACAGATTGCCCGTCACGATCACATCGAACTGGCGCGGGTTGCGCACCATCTGCATGGCGCAGTTGTCGGCATACATGTGCGACAGCTCGACATCGGGGTATTCGGCGGCCCCCAGCGCGGTGACGGTCTGGCGCCACAGCAGGCCCGACTCCATCACGTTGGCCTTCTCGACCGAGCAGAGGCGATTCTGGCGCTTGCGAGCCAGCTCGAAGGCCACGCGGGCCACGCGCTCGATCTCCGGCGTGGTGTAGACCTCGGTGTTGATGCCGCGCTTGGTGCCGTCCGGCAGGGTTTCCACGCCGCGCGGCTCGCCGAAATAGATGCCGCCCGTGCTCTCGCGCACGATCATGATATCGAGGCCCTTGATCACGTCGGCCTTCAGCGTGGAGGCATCCACCAGCGGGTCGAGCACGATGGCCGGGCGCAGATTGGCGAACAGGCCGAGTTCCTTGCGCAGCGTCAGGATGGAAAGCTCCGGCCGCTTGTCGAAGCCCAGCGTGTCCCACTTCGGGCCGCCGACGGAGCCGAACAGCACGGCATCGGCTTCCCGCGCGCGCTGCACCGTCTCTGGCCGGATGGCGGTGCCATGGGCGTCGATGCAGGCGCCGCCGACGATGTCTTCGGCAATGTCGAACACGGCGCGGCGGCGGCGCGCCATCCAGTCGATCACATGGCCGACCTCGCGCATCACCTCGGGGCCGATGCCGTCGCCGGGGAGGACGAGAAGCTTCTTGTTCGAGGCCATGCGGGGGGGGTCTTTCAGGAAGGGAAGGAAGATTCTTCTTTTTCTGAAGAAAAAGAAGCAAAAAGACTTTTATTCGTTTGCGCCCAGCAGCGCCCGTGGGCGCAAACGAACGAAAGTTTTTTGGTTCTTTTTTTCAAAAAAGAACGCGCTTACTTTCTTAGACGGTGATCCCAGGCATCCAGGACTTTTCGGCCTGCTGCTTCGACTCATAGGAGTCGATCGAAGGCGCGTGCTGCAGCGTCTGGCCGATATCGTCCAGCCCGTTGAGCAGCAGGTGCTTGCGGAAGGGGTCGATCTCGAACGGGATCTTCTCGCCGTTCGGGCGGACGACCACCTGTTCGGCGAGGTCCACCGTGATGCGGGCGTTGTCGCCCTGCTTGGCGTCTTCCATCAGCTGGTCGCAGATCTCGCGCGACAGGCGGATGGGGAGGATGCCGTTCTTGAAGACGTTGTTGTGGAAGATGTCGGCGAAATCCGGCGCGATCACGCAACGGATGCCGAAATCCAGCAGCGCCCAGGGGGCATGCTCGCGCGAGGACCCGCAGCCGAAATTCTCATGCGCGATCAGGATCTCAGCCTTGCGGTAGGGGCCCTGGTTGAGCACGAATTCCGGCCGTTCCTGGCCCTCGGCGTCGTAGCGCAGCGTGTCGAACAGGTGCACGCCGAGGCCGGTGCGCTTGATGGTCTTCAGGAAGCGGGCCGGGATGATCTTGTCGGTATCGACATTGGCCATCGGCAGCGGGGCGGCCACCCCGGTGAGCTTGGTGAACGCGTCCATCAGGCGAGCTCCCTCACATCGGCCAGGTGGCCGGTCACCGCGGCGGCGGCGGCCATGGCGGGCGAGACCAGATGCGTGCGCCCACCGGGGCCCTGGCGGCCTTCGAAGTTGCGGTTGCTGGTGCTGGCGCAGCGCTGGCCGGGCGTCAGCTTGTCCGGGTTCATGCCCAGGCACATGGAGCAGCCGGGCTCGCGCCATTCGAAGCCGGCTTCGATGAGGATCTTGTCGATCCCCTCGGCCTCGGCAAGCTGCTTCACGATGCCGCTGCCGGGCACGATCATGGCGCGCACGCCAGGCGCCACCTTGCGACCCTTGGCCACGGCGGCGGCGGCGCGGATGTCCTCGATGCGGCCATTGGTGCAGGAGCCGATGAAGACCACGTCGATCTTGAGGTCGGTGATCTTCTGGCCAGGCGTGAGGCCCATGTATTCCACCATGCGGGCCAGCTGGGCACGCTTGGCTTCATCGGCCTCGTCGGCGGGGTTCGGCACCGTGGCGGTCACGGGCACCACGGCCTCGGGGTTGGTGCCCCAGGTGACCATCGGCGCGATGGCGGCGGCATCGAGTTCCACCACCGTGTCGTACTGCGCGCCGGGGTCGGCGGGCAGGGTGCTCCACCAGGCGATGGCACGATCCAGCGCCTCGCCCTTGGGGGCATAGGGCTTGCCGCGCACATACTCGAACGTGGTCTCATCCGGCGCGATCATGCCGGCGCGCGCACCCGCCTCGATCGACATGTTGCACACGGTCATGCGCCCGGCCATGTCCAGCGCGCGGATGGCGGAACCGGCGAACTCGATCACATGGCCGGTGCCGCCGGCGGTGCCGATCTTGCCGATGATGGCCAGCACGATGTCCTTCGCCGTGCAGCCGGCGCCAAGCGTGCCCTCGACGCGCACGAGCATGTTCTTCGCCGGCTTCTGCAGCAGCGTCTGGGTGGCGAGCACGTGCTCCACCTCCGAGGTGCCGATGCCGAAGGCCAGCGAGCCCATGGCGCCATGGGTGGAGGTGTGGCTGTCGCCGCACACGATCGTCATGCCCGGGAGCGAG